>CBIHKW010000041.1:0-30857 GCA_966203835.1 uncultured Thermomonas sp. | reverse complement strand
ACCACCGAATGCCTGAGTCAGAGTCAGGTGCCTTACCGCTTGGCGACGGGGCTGTAGAGCTGTTCGGCTGCGATTGTAGCGCCAAAAGCGTGCCGCCAGAACCGGGAAAACACGCCCGGCCAGGCGAAATGGATCAACGCTTCGAGAACTGGCTGGCGCGACGCGCCTTGTGCAGACCGACTTTCTTGCGTTCGACTTCGCGGGCGTCGCGCGTCATGAAGCCGGCCTTGCGGAGCTCGGACTTCAGGGTTTCGTCGTATTCCACCAGCGCGCGGGCGATGCCCAGGCGGATGGCGCCGGCCTGGCCGGTGGTGCCGCCGCCGGAGGTCGTCGCGATGATGTCGAACTGTTCGCCGGTCTTCGTGAGTTCGAGCGGCTGGCGCACGATCATCCGCGAGGTTTCGCGGCCGAAGAACTCGTCCAGCGGACGCTCATTGACGGTAATGGTGCCGGTGCCTTTGCGCAGGAACACGCGGGCGACGGAGGATTTGCGACGGCCGGTGCCGTAATTCTGCTGAGTAGCCATCGTTTAGATATCCAGGACTTGCGGCTGCTGGGCGGCGTGCGGGTGCTCGGCACCCTTGTACACCTTGAGCTTCTTGTACATGGCGCGGCCGAGGGGATTCTTCGGCAGCATGCCCTTCACGGCGATCTCGATCACTCGCTCCGGATGACGTTCCAGCGCCTGGGCGAGGTTTTCGGTCTTCAGGTTGCCGATATAGCCGGTGAAGCGGTGATACAGCTTGTCGTTCAACTTGTTGCCGGTCACCGCGATCTTCTCGGCATTGACCACAATCAAGTAGTCGCCGGTGTCGACGTGCGGGGTGTAAACGGGCTTGTGCTTGCCGCGGAGGCGGCTGGCCAGCTCGGCGGCCAAGCGGCCGAGCGTTTTGCCGGAAGCGTCGACGAGATACCAGTCGCGCTGGACGGTCTCGGACTTGGCAGTGAAAGTCTTCATGAAGGAGCTCTTTTGATTGGTGCCTGGTCGGACTGATTCCACGGGGTTTCTTTCGGAAACCGGCGGAACTTCGCCTCGCGTTGTCGTCGTGTCGCCGCGTGAGCGGGGCCACAAAGAAGCGGAATCATAGCCGGCGAAGAGCGTCATCGCAAGTCGTCGGGTACAACGGCCGATCGGGACGAGAGGGATGTCCGCCCCGGCCTCGCGCAATCCGCCGTCTTCCCCGAAGATTGTGTGGTGACCGCCGCCGCGCCCTGCGCCCACCCCGCCGCCGCCCCGACCCTGCACGCCCTGACTGATCAGTGCGTGCAGTGCGGCCTGTGTCTGCCGGCCTGCCCGACCTACGCACTGGACGCGATCGAAACCGAGTCGCCGCGGGGCCGGATCGCGCTGATCAAGGTCTGGGAGACCGGCCTGACGGCCCCGACCGAGGCCGGAGATCGGCATCTGGACCACTGCCTCGGCTGCCGACGCTGCGAAGCGGTCTGCCCGGCCGGGGTCGACTATGGCCCGATTCTGACCCGGGCGCGCGCCCGTCAGCGCGAACGCCGAACTCCGGGTTGGCGCCAGCGCGGCGCCGAGTTGCTGGCCGCGCGCTCCGATCTGCGCCGCGTCGCGCTGGGCCTGTACCGAACGCTCTGGCCGCTGCTTCCTGACGCCTTCAAACCCTTGCCGCGACCGCATCGCGCCACGATCCGGCCCGCAATGTCCGCCGAAACCGCCGACCGGCCCGAAGCGGCCGTCTTCATCGGCTGCATCGCACAACAGTATGAAGAGCCGGCGCGCGCGGCCTTGGCGACATTAGCGAATGCGGTCGGCCTGCGGGCGACCTTCCCCGCCGACCAGACCTGTTGCGGCGCCCTGCACGCCCACGGCGGCGACACCGCGACCGCCCTGCGTCTGGAAGCCGAAAACCTGCATGCCTTCGCTCACGCCGAGGTGGTACTGACCCTCGCCAGCGGCTGTCACGAGGCCGTGGCGGATGCCGTCGGCGAGCGGGTGGTCGATGCCGGCGTCTTTCTGGCACGGCATGCCGACGCCCTGCACTTCGCGCCGCGGCGCGAACGGGTCGCCCTGCATCTGCCCTGCACCCAGCGCAACGTGGTGCGCAGCGATAGCGCCCTGCGCGATCTGCTGGCGCGGGTGCCCGGGCTTGAGGTCGTGGTCATCGATGCCGGTTTCGGATGCTGCGGCGCCGCCGGGACGCAGATGCTGACCGACCCGGCGCGCGCCGCGCGTTTCCGCCAGCCGCTGCTGGACCAGCTCGCCGCCAGCGGCGCGACCCGGCTGCTGAGCGCCAACATCGGCTGCCGGCTGCATCTGGCCAACGGCACCGCCCTGCCGGTGCAACACCCGCTCGAATTCCTATCAGAATGTCTCCCATGACGACGCCCCGCGCACTCTCCCCTTTCGACCGCCTCCTCGCCGACGCCCAGAACGCACTGGAGACCATCGCCGGCTCGCCGCTGGCCGCGCGCCCCAACCCCGGCGCCGGCCAGGCCGATGTGGTGCTGGACGACGCCGAACGCCGCCACGCCGCCGGGCTGATGCGGATCAACCATGTCGGCGAGGTCTGCGCGCAGGCGCTGTACGTCGGCCAGGCCGCGGTCGCGCGCGACCCGCAGACGCGGGCGCAGCTGCAGGCCGCCGCGCAGGAGGAAACCGACCACCTCGCCTGGTGCGCGGACCGTCTGCGCGAACTGGACAGCCGCCCCAGCCTGCTCAACCCGGTCTGGTACGCCGGCAGCTACGCCATCGGCCTGCTCGCCGGGCTGCGCGGCGACGGCTGGAACCTCGGCTTCGTGGTCGAGACCGAACGCCAGGTCGAAGCGCATCTGGACGAACACCTCGAAACCCTGCCCCCGGCCGACGCGCGCAGCCGTGCGATCCTGACGGTGATGAAAGCGGACGAAGCGCGTCACGCCGAACATGCCGAGGCCGCTGGCGCGCGGATCCTGCCGCAGCCGTTGCCGACGCTGATGGCGGCGGCCTCGAAAGTGATGAAGACGGTTGCATATCGGGTGTGATCGCAGTCAGACACAACTTGTCGTCGGCCAATACCCCGGCGCAATAATCTCTGTCATCCCGAATCCCGGCTTCATCGGGTGAGGGATCTGCTTCTGGAACGATTGCGCGAATTTTGAGTGTCCCCAGCAGATCCCTCCACGGGCTACGCCCGCGTTCGGGATGACAATGTCTTGGGCTGCCGGCCCGGTTACGAAGGCCGACAACGAAAAAGCCGGCTTTCGCCGGCTTTTTCGCGGATGACGCCTATCGCAGATCACTCCGCCAGATTGCGGCCCTGATACAGCTCTTCGATCTCGCGGCGCAGGCGCGCTTCGATCTTCATCCGTTCCTTGAACGAGAGGTTCTTGGCCTTCTCTTCGAACAGATAGTTGTCGAGGTCGAAGTCCTTCAGGTGCATCTTGGTGTGGAACAGATTCTCCTGATAGACGTTCACATCGAGCATTTCGTAGCGCGACTTGATGTTCTTTGCCAGGTAATCCTGGATCGAATTCATCTTGTGGTCGATGTAGTGTTTGCGGCCCTTGATGTCGCGGGTGAAGCCGCGCACGCGGTAGTCCATGACCACGATGTCGGATTCGAGGCTCTCGATCAGGTAGTTCAAGGCCTTCAGCGGCGAGATCACGCCGCAGGTCGCGACATCGATGTCGGCGCGGAACGTGGCGATGCCGTTGTCCGGGTGGGTTTCCGGATAGGTGTGGACGGTGATGTGCGACTTGTCCATGTGCGCGACCACCGCGTCGGAGATGATCTCCTTGCCGGCGTCCTTCTTGTCGATCACCGGTTCCTCGGAAATGAGGATGGTCACCGACGCGCCCTGCGGGTCGTAGTCCTGGCGAGCGATATTGAGGATGTTCGCGCCGATGATCTCGGCCACGTCGGTCAGGATCTGGGTCAGCCGGTCGGCGTTGTATTCCTCATCGATGTACGCGATGTAGCGCTGGCGCTCCTCTTCGGACACCGCATAACAGACATCGTAGACGTTGAACGACAGCGCTTTGGTCAGGTTGTTGAAGCCTTGCAACTTCAGACGCGGCAGTGGCTTGACCACGGCATCGATTCCTTGGGACGGGAGGTTGGGGGCGCGATTATGCGGCATTGCGGCCCCCGGGGGGAGCCGGCGCTGCGGTGCAGCATGCATCGCGATCGCGCGCAGTTTACGACCGCCGTTTGCCGGAAACGTGACAAAGGCCTAATCTTGTCTATTCCTCCGTTCTGGCTCGCATGAACACACCGCCCGTGGCCACGCTGACCCCTCTCCGCCGTAATGCGAATCCACTCGCCCCCACCGTCGCCACCATCGAGCGATTCCTTTCGCATTGCCACCGCCGCCGCTATCCGCCGCGGACGGAAGTGTTCCGCCCCGGTGATCCGGCGGGAACGCTCTATTACGTGATCTCCGGCTCGGTCAGCATCATCACCGAGGAAGAGGACGGCCGCGAGCTGGTGCTGGGCTATTTCGGTCCCGGCGAATTCGTCGGCGAAATGGGCCTGTTCATCGAAAGCGACCGCCGCGAAGTGATCCTGCGCACCCGCACTCAGTGCGAGCTGGCCGAAATCGGCTACGAGCGCCTCTACCAGCTGCTGGAAGGCCCGCTGGGCGGCGATGCCGCGCAGCTGATCTATGCCATCGGCGCCCAGCTGTCCCGTCGCCTGCTCGACACCAGCCGCAAGGCCGGCCGTCTGGCCTTCCTCGACGTGACCGACCGCATCATCCGCGCCCTGCACGACCTGACCCGCGAGCCGGAAGCCATGAGCCACCCGCAGGGCACCCAGCTCCGGGTGTCGCGCCAGGAGCTGGCCCGTCTGGTCGGCTGTTCGCGCGAAATGGCCGGCCGCGTGCTCAAGAAGCTGCAGGCCGACAACAAGCTGCACGCCCGCGGCAAGACCGTGGTCGTGTACGGCACCCGCTGACCGGTGACGACGGGCGCGCAGCCCCCGGCCGACGCCGCAGACATCGATCTCCGGATCGATCTCCGCGGCGCGGTACCGGCCGATGCCGATGATGTCGCCGCCCTGCTGACCCAACTGGGCTACCCCTGCGAGCCGGCCGACGCCGGCGAGCGCATCGCCACGGTGCTCCACAACGACCGCCAGGCGCTGATCCTGGCCCGCCTCGACGGCGCGGTCAGCGGTTTGATGGCGCTGGACTATATGTATTACCTCCCGCTGGACACCACCACCTGCCGGGTCACCGCGCTGGTGGTCTCGCCCGACGCCCAGGGTCGCGGCCTCGGCCGCCTGCTGCTGCGCGATGCCGAGCGCCGCGCCCGCAGCGGCGGCGCCGCGCGGCTGGAAGTCACCAGCGCCGGCCACCGCACCGAAGCCCACGCCTTCTACCGCGCCTGCGGCTTTTCCGACGGCGCGGTGCGTTTCGTGAAGCTGCTGGGCGACTGAAGCTCCCCGGAAGACGGCATCGCCGCTGTCCGGCAGAATGGCGGCCTCGCCCCAACCACCGGTCGCCGCCCATGCAATGCCCCAAATGCCAGTCTCCGATGCACCTGCTCGCCGGTCTCGAGGAGCCCGTCCACCGCTGCGAAGGCTGCAAGGGCATGTGGTTCGAGCTGATGGCGCATGAGCAACTGCGCGATCAGGCGAAAGAAATCGATCTGGTCGAACCGGCGCCGCCGGCTGAAAACGTATTCTTCGACCCGACCGCGCCGGCCGCCGTCGCCCTGCTCTGCCCGGCCTGCGACCACTATCCGCTGATCAACATGGTCGACCCGCACCAGCCGCACATCCGCTTCGAAAGCTGCAAGTTCTGCTACGGCCGTTTCTACGACGCCGGCGAGTTCCGCGATTTCGTGGACGATGAGGAATACCAGTCCGCCATCGACAAGCTGATCAAATCGGTGGCAGCGAAGCTGGCGGAGTGATCGCCGCCCGGTCCGCACGTCGCAACCTTCAATCCTGCGGCCCGCGCGCGGTCATCGCCTCGCGCAGTCGCCGCGCAGCGGGCGCATCCGGAAACTTCAGCCCCGCACCATCGCGTTCGATCCCCAGCGCGCGGTAGCTGTCGGTCAACGACGGAAACGCCGTCGATTCGGCATAGTCGCGATACCGCGGCGCAAACAGTTCGATGCCGGCCGCGCGATCGAGCGCGGCGACGAAATCTTCCGGCGCCACATGCGCGGTCCCGTCGAGGCAACACTGCGCGTAGCGGTCGAGCACCGCCGCCAGCGTCGTATCGTGATCGCGGCGCAGCGCCAGATCCATTTCCAGCCAGTACGCCGCGCCCGCCCAGTACACGCGCATGGTGCCGCCGCGCTGGCGACCCATCGCATCGAGCGCCGGCCCGCCGCCCACCGCCTCACCTCGGCGGAAACCTGCATCGAGTTTCCGCCAGGCCTCCTCCGGCGCCAGCAGCCCGGCACGCGCGCGCAGCACGTTCTGGTGATAGCTCGCCAATCCTTCGGCCAGCCAACGGCCGCGTTCGCCGAGATACGGATGCGCCAGATGCGAAAACTCGTGTACCGCCGTCCAATCCGCGCGCAGTTGTTCGTAATCCGCATCGCGACGCACGTAGAGCAGCACCGATACCTCGCCATCGCGCGACGTCTGCCCCCACGGCACGGGACTGTCGCCGCGGCCCTGCATCTCGCGCACTTCCACCCGCGCCGAACGCAGCGGGAAGCGCCCCGACGGCAACACCGTCGCGCGTGCGGCTTCCTCGGCCCAACGCTGCAGCATCGCGATGCGCGTAGGGTCGTCGATACCGATCACTTCGATGTTCAACGCAGTCTCGCCCACACGCACCGTGCACGGGTTCGCGGACGCATCGCCCATGGCCTCGCGCGCGGACACGCCCGCGAAGGACAGCAACGCGATCAGACAGAAAATGAATGTGGGGAGCGGGCGCATGAGGTCAGAAGCAGTCTGCCCCAGCGAAGTTCAGCGCCCAAGTGCCGAGACTGTCTGAAAAGCGGGGCCGCAATGCGACCAGCCTCTTGTAGGAGCGACGCAAGTCGCGACGCTTTTTGCCCATCATCCCCGCCAAGACCGGAAGTGTTTTACAACAGCCCAAGGCTGGTCATCCGCGCCTCCGCCGGCACGATGCAAATCGACCTGCACTCTCCCTCCCTTTCGCGCAGCGAAGGGGAGGGTTGGGGAGGGGTGCCTCTGCCGAATAGGCCTTAAGGCCTTTCATCGGGCGCCAGAACGCCGCCAGGCGCGATCTTCTGCGCCGGCTCCAACAAGGTTTTCAGATAGTCGCTGTAATCCTTCAGCTTCAAGCCCTCGGGACTCGCATCGGCCTCAGCCTCCTCGATAAGCACTTTCAAAGCATCACGGCGCGCATCGGCTGCCGAGGCATCGCCGTGTTCGCGCAGATAATTCATGCCGACGAAGAGATATTCCATCCGCTGTTTGCGCGGCAGCGTCGCGTCCGCCAACTGCGATTCGATCATCCCGAGCACGGTTGCACGCAGCTCAGCGGCTTTGCCGCGATTGCCATCCACTTCGTGCTGGTATGCCAGCGCACGCAACACGCGCAAACGTTCTTCTGCCCTCAGGTCGCGCAATGCATAGATCGACTCCACACGCATGAGGCGATCCTGCAACGTCGCTTTCTTCGGATCCAGCGCTGGGCTCGACGCGAGAAATGCTTTGATCTTGCCTTTCTCGTCCTCGGTCAGCGTCGTGTCCTGGATGAAACTGGCGAATCCGCTGGGGCATGTCCAGATGGCGCTGTCGTCGGTATACGGCCAGAACACCTGATCGTATTTTTCAGGCCAACTGTAGATGTAGCTGCCGAAACTGCCCCAAGTCAGAACTTTGCACTTGCGCCCATCCATCGGGTCGTCGACGGTCGTCTCACCCCATGTCGTCGCGATCGCCGGCAGCGCGAATGCGCATGCCATGGCCAGAACAACGATCTTCGAAATGCGCATACGGCCTCCCGCTGTTTTGTGTGTCTGTCCATCCATCGACCTAGCCCCGCTCCAGCATCGGCGGCAGCGGGCAATGCAGCACGCCGCAGACGGTGCGCAGCAGCTCCGCTTCATTCACGCTGAGCCTGCCGTCGTGGCTGACCGCGGCGGTGACGGCTTCCACCATCGACTGTTTGGCGGCCGGGTTGAGGCGATTGAGCACCGGCCACACCGCTTCCAGTGCGAGCACGCCTTCCGGCGGCGGCGCGTAGTCGATGTGTTCGCGCGGCAGCACGCGCTGCAAGCCGGCGAGATAGGCTCGGAGGGCATCGTGCGGGTTGTCGTGGCCCGCTTGGGCGACCAGCGCCAGCAGGATCGCGGCCTCGCGCTTGGCGTCGGCGACCTTATGACGTCCGAACGGCGCATGGCGCGAGGGATCGAGCGATTCGCGCAGTTGGTGCTGCAGCAGCGTGCCCAGACAATATTCGAACACCGACACATGGCCGTCGGTGTTGACCACGGCGTGGATGGTGTCGAGCACGACGTTGAGTTCCGGGCGCGGGCGCAGGCGCAGCACCGGGAAGGCCAGCGCGGCCAGCGGCAGACGCTGCATCGGGTGCAACGCACCGAGCTGTTCGCTGCGCATGGCTTGGGCGAACACCGCGG
This sequence comes from uncultured Thermomonas sp., assembly GCA_966203835.1. Taxonomy (GTDB): domain Bacteria; phylum Pseudomonadota; class Gammaproteobacteria; order Xanthomonadales; family Xanthomonadaceae; genus Lysobacter_I. The sequence goes on along the minus strand of CBIHKW010000041.1, from coordinate 22,340 downwards.
TCTCGCGACCCAGCCGCGCGGCGATCTCGGCGTGCTGCTTGCCCTGCACCTTGGTGTTTTCGTCGAGCAACAGCGCCAGCATCAGCGGCACCACGTCTTCGCGGTTCGCGACCAGTACGCGCAGCGGCGCGGGGATGGTGGAGACGATGACATCGGCGCGGCGGTAGTCGTCCGCGGCCGGATGCGCGACCTGCGCCACCACCATCGGCGGGCTGACGTTGAATTCGGCATCGGCGCCCGGCAAGCGCGCGGTCTTGCCGTCGCTCAGACCCAGCCGCGCGTCTTCGTCCAGACCATTCGGCGGCTGGCTGAGCCAACGCTGGTGCAGGCTTGCGAGCTGATCGCTGCGGAAGCTCGGCTCCAGCGCCTGGATCCGCTGCAGCAGCGGCGGATGGGTCGCAAACAGGCCGCTGAGGCCGACGCCATCGCCGAACAGCATGTGGCTGACTTCCTCGGCATCGCCGGCGCGTTCGAGTTTCGCGCCTTCGCCGACGCCGCCGATTTTCTTCAGCGCGCCCGCCAGTCCCGCGGTCTGGCGGGTGAACTGCACCGCCGAGGCGTCGGCGAGAATCTCACGCGAACGGCTGACGCCAGCCTTGATCATCCGCCCGAAGAACAGGCCGACGTAGCCGATGGCCATCGCCACCAGCGCCGCCACCAGCACTGCGCCGACGCTCTTGTCGCGGCCGCCGAAACGACCGTGCTCCAGAATCTTGCGGCCGATGAGGCCCAGCATCAGGATGCCGAACAGCACGCCCATCAGACGGATGTTCAGACGCATGTCGCCGTTGAGGATGTGGCTGAACTCGTGCGCGATCACGCCCTGCAGCTCGTCGCGATTGAGCCGGTCCAGCGCGCCGCGGGTCACCGCGACCACAGCGTCGGACGGCGCGTAACCGGCGGCGAAGGCATTGATGCCGGCCTCGTGTTCGAGGACGTACAGCTTGGGCATCGGCACGCCGGAAGCGATGGCGATTTCTTCGACCACATTGCGCAGCCGGCGCAGTTGCGGGTCGCGGGTTTGTTCGGGTACCGGCACGCCGCCCATCTGCTGCGCCACCGTCTCGCCGCCGCCGCGCAGACTGGCGATGCGATACAGCGACCCCAGGCCGATGATCGCGACCGTGACCAGCGAAGCGACGACCAGCAGCGCGACCGCCTGCGCGGGCGTGGTTTCATCATTGGCGCCGAGCGCGATCAGCACCGCGACATCGACCGCACACACGATCCCGGTCACCGCCAGGACGAACAGCAGCACGAGTCGGGTGGAGGCCTTGCGCGCGGCGGCCTGATGTTCGAAGAAGTTCATGCTCAAGCCTGGGATGGCGGTTCTGGAAGATGGATCAGAACTGCACCTTCGGCGCGTCGCGCATCTCGGGTTTGTCGGCCGGGATCGCGAGCTGGGTAGCGGCCGGGAAGTCGAACATGCCGGCGATGACGCTGGACGGGAACACGTCGCGCTTGTTGTTGAACGCCATCACCGCGTCGTTGAACGCCTGGCGCGCGAACGCGACCTTGTTCTCGGTGCTGGTCAGCTCTTCGGTGAGCTGCATCATGTTCTGGTTGGCCTTCAGGTCCGGATAGGCCTCCGCGATGGCGAGCAGACGACCCAGACCGGCGTTCAGCTGGCCCTGCGCGGCGGCCAGCGTCGCCATGGCTTCGGGGTCGCCGGGATTGGCCTTGGCGGCCGCCAAGCCCGACTGCGCGGCGCTGCGGGCCGAGATCACCGCATCGAGGGTCTCGCGCTCGTGTTTGAGGTAGCCCTTGGCGGTCTCCACCAGATTGGGGATGAGGTCGAAACGCCGCTGCAGCTGGACGTCGATCTGGGCGAACGCATTCTTGTAACCATTGCGGGAGGTGATCAGGCCGTTGTAGACACCGACGCCCCAGAGCGCGCCGACCACAAGAATTGCGAGCAGGATCAACAAAATAACCATCAAATCTCCCCTTGTTCATGCAAATGGCGGAACAGGCGCTATGATCGGCCCGAAAGGCCGGGAAGCGATGGTCGCCTGCACGGGCGGACAACGCACTTCCGGACGGAATACTTCCGACACTGACCTGCACGCGAAGCATACGCAGGGGGGGCTCGCGATGAAAGACAAGAACAAGCGCCGCAGACAATCGCACCATGGACGCTCGCGTCCCGTCGTCATGGCTTGGCGCACCGGCGCCGTCGCAATGCTGCTGCCGCTCGCGGCCGGGTTGTCGGCGCAAAGCACGCTGCGCTGGGACAGCAGCACTCCCGAAGCGCGCACAGCAGCATTCGGCGTGTATTCGCCCAAAGCGACGATGGCGCGCGTGTATCCCGGCGCCGGCCTGCGCGTCGCGCCGCTGGCGGCCGGCTTCAACGTGACCGAATTCGAAACCCTTGCGGACAATCTCGTCGCCGGCCAGAAAGTGCCCGGCCTGGCGATGGCGATCGTGCAGGGCGGCCGCGTACTCAGCGCGCGCGGCTACGGCATCACCGATGTGAACCAGCCCGAGACCGTCGACGCCCACACCGTGTTCCGTCTGGCGTCGCTGTCGAAATCCTTCGCCGCGACCGCCGCCGGCATGCTCGTCACCGACGGCAAGCTGCGCTGGGACAGCCCCGTCGTCGATTACTACCCCTCGCTGCAGCTCTCCGACCCGCGCGCAGCGTTGCAGTTGACCGTCGCCGAGGTGCTGAGCCATCGCGTCGGCGTCGGCCACAACGCCTTCGATCGCGATCTCGAGCGCAACGCCGAATACGCCTCGCTGGTGCAGAAACTCGCCTACACGCCCATGAAGTGCGCGCCGGGCGAGTGCTACGCCTACCAGAACATCGCCTACAGCCTGATCGGCGATGTGGTGCAGGGCGCCAGCGGCGAAGCGTTCGACCAGTGGGTCGCGCGCCGCCTGTTCAAGCCGCTGGGCATGCAGGACGCCAGCTACGGCCTCGAAGGCATCCTCGCCAGCCCGCGCTGGGCCAAGCCGCACATCCGCGCCGGCCGCGGCTGGTCCGCGGTCATGCCCAAGCCCACCTACTACCGCGTCGCACCCGCCGCCGGCGTCAACGCCAGCATCAGCGACATGGCGCAGTGGCTGCTCGCGCAGAACGGTTACCGGCCCGACGTGTTGTCTGGTTCGCTGCTCGCGACCCTGCACGCGCCGCTGATCGATACACCCAGCGAAACGCGCGGATCGCAGTGGCGCCGCGACCGGCTGAACTCGGCGGGCTACGGTCTCGGTTGGCGCGTCTACGATTACGCCGGCCACCGCGTGGTCTTCCACGGCGGCGCGGTACAGGGCTATCGCGGCGTGATCGCGCTGATGCCGGAACGCGACCTCGGCGTCGCCATTCTCTGGAACGCCAACAGCGGCGCACCGTCGGGCCTGCTGCCAACCATCCTCGATCGCGCCATCGGCGCTACCCCGCAGCGCTGGCTCGAAGGCGAAGCCGAAACGCTGGACGAAGGCCTGTACGCCCAAGGGCTGCCCAAGCTGCCGGATGCCGCAGCCGCCGGTGGCGGCGTCGAAGCCTCGGTGTCGGACGCGAAACCGCACTGAAGCCACAAGCGCGGCGAAGCGCACGCAGCATTCGCCGCAGCCTCTTCAAGACCAAGCCTCAGCTTCTCGAGTCGAGGCCAGGGCTCTGCGCAGAATTTCCGCCGAGGCGATTCCGCTGGAGCCAGCACGGTCATTTTCGGCAGCATCGGCGCTTCCGTTCGGTCGATGGGCAGGCGATGGTGATCGGGCATTCGAGTCGGATGCTCCGACCATGCGAAACCACGCACGAGCAAAAAATCGCTGCATCGCCGGCATAGCCGGCCTCTTTCAGAGGCCTCGGCGACGCCAGCGGATATGCCGGACCGACTTCCGCGCATAAAAAAACTCCCTCTCCGCCTGGGCACGCGGAGAGGGAGTTTCGGATACCGCTAATCGGGATGTTGCTTACATCATCGGCGCAGGTGCTGCCGGCACGGCGGCCGGCGCAGCCTTCTTCGCGCGCGTCACAGCTTTTTTAGCCTGTTTTTTTGCGGCCTTCTTGGCCGGCTTCTTGGCGACCTTCTTGGCAGCCTTTTTCGCGGTCTTCTTGGCAGCCTTCTTTGCAGTCTTCTTGGCGGCCTTTTTCACGGTCTTCTTGGCAGCGGCCTTCTTGACAGTCTTCTTGGCGGCCTTCTTTGCAGTCTTCTTGGCGGCCTTCTTCACGGTCTTCTTGGCAGCGGCCTTCTTGGCGACCTTCTTGGTGGCCTTCTTGGCAGCTTTCTTCGCAGTCTTGCGGACGGCCTTCTTGGCGGCAGTCTTCTTCACGGTTTTCTTGGTCGCCTTTTTGGCGGATTTCTTCGCAGCTTTTTTAACAGCCATGGGATGGCCTCCTCGTCAGTGGACTAGCTATTGGTGTTACGGCCCATACAACAACAGGATTGCGGGAGTCGGACCCGCCATCCACCGCCGGCGCACTAGGCAAGCCGGTACGGATTCGTTCGATATCGCAATGCGCAATACCGGTGATTGTGGAAACGCCCGCGAGCGCCATCGCCCGATCCGCTGCCGTTGCGCTCCTGCGCCGGGCAATAGAAAACCCGGGGCCGGCACGGCCGCGGGTTGAACGATGCGAGCCTGCCGGCTCGATAACGACTCGATTTTTCGCAGCGGAGACGAAGCCTGTTTCCACTGGAACGCGAGCTCGGGTGGAAGATCGGTTTGTGCTTCGCGTTTTCGTCTTGTAGGGACTCACTCGCTTCTGCTATGACGACACTTGGGGCGAAACCTAATCACGCTTTTTTCCACTGTCAACACCCTGCGCGAAAAAAAACGTGCGACGCCCCCTCGAATGCGTCGCGCGCGCGGCGCGAATCGCGCCACGCCTGTCTCCGTCGTCCGCGCGCACGATCGGCGCCCGCATCCGCAGGCTCGAAACGAAACGTCGTTTTTAAAGTGGTTTTGTTCGCGAGGTTGCGCGCACAGGACCGTTGCGCGCCGCTTCGAACAGCACTTCGAGCGACACAGCGACGACATCCCTGAAAGGATAAACGGATCGATTCCGGAATTTTTCCCGGCAGCGGTTTTTTCGCGCTGCACAAGCCGGATTGCGCGGATTTGCGCGAACTCCAAACGGCGATACGCGCCATCCGCGGTGCATCTCGCGCGCACCGAAGCGGTGTCGACGACACCCGCGAGGACGCATTCCAACGCATCGAAACCGGCTTCGATCGGTGTGCGTTTCGGTCGCGACGACGCTTCGAAGCGCCGATCCGAGTCATCGCGCGCGACGACATCGCTCCTCGCGGGCAAAGAAAAAGCCGCCGGCGTTCCCGCGGGCGGCTTCGACAGTCGCGCTCGCTGCACGCGCACCCGAACGACGCGGGCACGACGGCGCCGCGGCGGGATCAGTGCTCGTCTTCTTCCAGCAGCTCGGCGTAATCGTCCGGCGCGAGCAGATCGTTGAGCTGGTCGGCGTCTTCGACCTCGACCACGAACAGCCAGCCTTCGCCGTAGGCGTCCTCGTTGATGGTCTCCGGCTTGTCGGCCAGCGCGGTGTTGACCGCGACGACGGTGCCGCTGATGGGTGCGTACACGTCGGAGGCGGCCTTCACCGACTCGACCACGGCACAGGCGTTGCCGCCATCGACACGATCGCCGACCTCGGGCAGGTCGACGTAGACGAGATCGCCGAGCAGCCCCTGGGCGTGATCGGAGATGCCCACGGTGACCTTGCCGTCGCCTTCGACGCGGGCCCATTCGTGGGACTTCATGAATTTCAGGTCGCCGGGAATCTCGCTCATCTTGGGCTCCGCAGGGTGTGGTGGCGGTGGAAGGGGGAATGTGCGGCTAGTGTAGAAGCGTGGCGGCGCGGATCAAATACCCGCCCACGATAAATTTCGGTTCGACGACATCGTCAAGGCCGCGCGCGCGGCTGACGCTGCCCGGCGGCCAACGGGCTTTTTGCATTCAAGCCAAAACCCGAGGTCGCCTTCAGGATCATGTTTCGGACGCCGGCTTTTCGGGCACCAGACTGGCGCCGTCGCGTACGAACGGAAACTTGACGACGCGCACGGGCAGCAACTTGCCGCGGATGTCGACGCGCACCTCGCCGAGCTCGCCGGCCGGCACGCGCGCGAACGCGATCGCCTTGCCCAGCGTCGGCGAGAATGTGCCGGAGAGGACTTCGCCGTCGCCTGCGGCGGTGAGCACGGTCTGGCCGTGACGCAGCACGCCTTTTTCGTCCATCACCAGTCCGACCATCTGCCGCGGCGCACCGGCGGCCTTCTGCGCTTCCAGCACGGCGCGGCCGATGAAGTCGCGCGGCTGGCCATCGGCGTCTGCGTCGAGTGCGACGGTCCACGCCAACGCAGCTTCGTACGGGCTGACGGTGTCGTCCATGTCCTGGCCGTAGAGATTCATGCCCGCTTCGAGGCGCAGCGTGTCGCGCGCGCCCAGCCCGGCCGGCTTCACGCCGGCGGCGAGCAACGCATCCCAGAGCGCGACCGCACGATCCTGCGGCACGACGATCTCGAACCCGTCTTCACCGGTGTAGCCGGTGCGGGCGACGAACAACGGCGTGCCGTCCTGGGTCGCCGCTTCGGTGGCGACGAACTTGCCGATCTTGCCGGCGGCCGGCGCGGTCTCGGCGGAGAGCAGGCCGATGACGCGCTCACGAGCGGTGGGCCCCTGCACCGCGATCATCGCCAGCTCCGGGCGCTCGGTGACGCTCACGTCGAACGCGCCGGCCTGCTGGCCGATCCACGCGAGATCTTTCTCGCGGGTGGCGGCGTTGACCACAAGGCGGAAGAAATCCTCGGCGAGGAAATAGACGATGAGGTCGTCGATCACGCCGCCCTGCGGGTTGAGCATGCAGGTGTAGAGCGCCTTGCCGGACTTCTGCAGCTTGTCGACCGAGTTGGCGACGAGATGGCGCAGGAACGGCCGGACCCTGGCGCCGCGCAGGTCGACCACGGTCATGTGCGAGACGTCGAACATGCCGGCGTCGCGACGCACCTGATGGTGTTCGTCGAGCTGCGAACCGTAGCTGATCGGCATGTCCCAGCCGCCGAAATCGACCATCTTGGCGCCAAGCGCGCGGTGGGCGTCGTTGAGGATGGTTTTCTGCGTCATGTGCCGAGCCGGTTCGGAAAGGCCGGCATTATCCCAGAGCGCGGCAGCGTGTGCGCGGCCGTGCTCATGACGTTTTTTCACCGCACGCCGGCGCATGGTGCGCCGGTGATGCTAGACGCCGAGCCCCTCATTGAGACAGTCGACCCGTTTGATCGCGACCGGCTGCAATTTGCCGCTGGCGATATCCATCTGTCGCGCCCAGAGCACATCGCGCGAATACTCGCGGTGGCCATGCCGGACGAAGGCGACGATGGGAGCACCATCGATACGATCAAACCTGCAACTTCCGAGTTGTAGCTCGTAACCTTTGCGCGGCTTGGGCACTGCAACTGCATCGGTCACCCGCCACCGCGCTTGCGAGGCCTCGGGTTCGACGTTGCGCGACGCCAGCAGTTGGATCGGCGTCGCGGCACGGTCCGGATCAGCAGATGGTCTTCCGATCACCTGCAGCCCGTAGGCGCAGATGCGATCCAGCGACGGGCCTCCGGCGATGCAGATGCCCTGCAGTTCATCCAGCCCAGCGGGATAAGGCGGGATCGTTTTGCCGACCAGACTGCCTTCGGCCGCGGTTGCGCCGAAGGCCAGTGCGAATGCGGCAACCGCGATGACGCTGCCAAGTCCGCGCTTGGATGTATGGGACGACACCTGCATGCTCCTGATCAGCATTCTCTTGGCGGATTCCGGCAGAGCGATCAAGCCACCGCCTCCACTTTCAGCACCATACCGTCGGCGCCGACGATGCGCACGCTGGTGCCGACAGGCAGATCGTCACCGCTCACTGTCCAGTAGGCGTCGGCGATCTGCACCCGGCCGCTGCCGCGTTCGATCGCCGATTGCAGCACCACCACGCGCCCCAGCAACTGGTCGGTGCGCCGGTTCAGCCCCGGCTGATCGGTCGGGGCGTCGTCGTTGCCGCGAAACCATTTGCGGTAGATCAGGATCGACGCGACGCCAAGCACCACGAACAGCACCGCCTGGAGCAGGAACGACAGCCCCGGCACCGCCCACACGATCACCAGCACCGCGCTGGCGGCGAACGCCAGCCACAGCATGAACGCGCCCGGCGCCATCACTTCCAGCGCGAACAGCACCAGCGCGAACACCGCCCAGGCGAAGACGTCCCAGCGCATCTCGAACGGCATGGCTCAGCCTCCGCTGCGGGCGATCGCCGGCGGCTTGCCGGCCTGCTGGTGGCTCAAGGCTTCCTTCGCCAGTTCGGTGATGCCGGCGAGCGAACCGAGGATGCCCGCGGACTCCATCGGCAACATGATGAATTTCTGGTTCGGCGCCTCGGCCAGTGCCTTGAACGCCTCGATGTACTTCTGGGCGATGAAGTAGTTGATGGCGTTGACGTTGCCGGCGGCGATGGCGTCGGACACCATCTGCGTCGCTTTCGCTTCGGCTTCGGCCAGACGCTCGCGGGCTTCGGCTTCGCGGAACGAGGCTTCGCGCTTGCCTTCGGCTTCCAGCACTGCGGCCTGCTTCTCGCCTTCGGCGCGCAGGATCGCCGACTGGCGCACGCCCTCGGCTTCCAGCACCGCGGCGCGTTTGTTCTGCTCGGCCATCTTCTGCTGCTGCATCGAGGCGATCAGGTCGCGCGGCGGCTGGATGTCCTTCAGTTCGATGCGGTTGACCTTCAGCCCCCACGGATGGGTGGCGTGATCCACCGCGGTCAGCACCTTGGCGTTGATCTCGTCGCGCTTGGACAGCGATTCGTCGAGATCCATCGAGCCGATCGCGGTACGGATATTGGTCATCACCAGATTGAGGATGGCCAGTTCGAGCTGGGCGACCTCGTAGGCGGCCTTGGCGGCGTCCAGCACCTGGAAATAAACCACGCCGTCGACCTTGACCACCGCGTTGTCCTTGGTGATGACGTCCTGGCTGGGCACGTCCATCACCTGTTCCATCATGTTGATCTTGCGGCCCACGCCGTAAAAGATCGGCACCAGGAAATGCAGGCCCGGCGAGAGCGTGCGGACGTATTTGCCGAAGCGCTCGACCGTCCATTCGTAGCCCTGCGGCACCATCCGCACGGCCTTGAAGAAGACGATGACGCCGACGACGACAAGTACGAAACCGATGAACGGACCCATGACGGCCATGTGGAACCCTCCCTGCTGGAATGGGCGCAGTATAGGCCCGGCCGCCGGGCATGGCATGCCGCGGGAATCCCGTCGACAGGCCGCACGCAAACCGGCTGCGACGGTTTCGCCCGCCCGCGCATCCAGACGATGAGATGACCTGCCGACCCTCCAGTTTCGCCATCGATGTCCCGGACGCCCTGCTCGCGCGCATGCGCCAGGGCGAGCGAGCGGCGTTCGAGCAGGTCTACCGCTGGTTCGAGCGCCCGGTGTTCACCCTGGCGCTGCGGATCTGCGGGGAACGCGAACAGGCGGCGGACGTGCTGCAGGACACCATGCTCAAGGTCATCGACCGGGTCGGCGAGTTCCGCGGCGGCAATGTTCAACAAGGCGGCAGTCCGTTCTGGGGTTGGCTGCGGCAGATCGCGGTGAACGAGGCGCTGATGACGCTGCGCCGTCGGCGGCGTCCCGGCGAGGATGGTGATCACCTCGACAATATCGACGCGATCGACGAACACACACCACCGCCGCCCGCCGCCGCCGATGCCGCGCGGCTGCAGCGCGCGCTGGAAACGCTGCCCGCCAACACCCGCACCGTGCTGTGGCTGTATCACGCCGAGGGCTATACCCACGACGAGATCGGCGCGTTGATGCAGCGCACCGCGAGCTTCTCCAAATCCCAACTCGCGCGCGGCAGCCGCCGCCTGCGCGAACTGCTCGAACCCACCGCTGTCGTTTCCTCTCTTTCTTCTTTCCGCGAGGCCGCCCATGGCTGACGCATCCCGCGACCCGACACCCTCCGGCTGGGGCGATGCGTTCGCCGCCCTGCCGCTGGAATCGCCGCCCGCATCGCGCTGGCCGCAGATCGCCGCGCGGCTCGACGCCCCTGCGCGTCCCGCACGCAAGCCCCGTCGCTGGCTGGCGCTGGCCGCCGGGCTGTGCGCACTGGCCGCGCTGCCGCTGGCCTGGACGTTGCGCGATGCCGGCGACGATGGCGATGCGCGCAATGACGCCGCAACGACCGCCATCGTCGCAGCGCCGCGCATCGATCCGCCCACCGCAGCCCGCGTCGATCCCGCCGCCGAATCATCCGTCGACATGTCCGCAGCATCGCCGACGTTGGCCGTCGCGCCCACGCCATCGGCCACGGACACCCCGCGCGCCACGCAGCGCAGCCAACGTCGCGGCCGCAGGCTCGCCGCGACGGAAGCCGCGACGGCGACACAGCATCCGGAATCCGCTGCGGTTGCCGCAGACGACGCGCCCGAACGCAGGCTCGAATCGCTGTACGCCGCGTCCACGCAGTTGGAAACCCTGCTGGCGCTGGCGCGCGACACCCGCGTCGAGAGCGGGCCCGCCGCCGCGCTGGCGAGCGCACTGGACGCCGATCTGGCCACGATCGACGCGCAGCTGGCGCAGCCGAACCTGCCTAACGCCGAACGCCTGTCGCTGTGGCAGGCACGGGTCGAAACCCTGCAGGCCTCCGCCGGCTTCGAAAGCCAATTGCGCCTGATCGCCGCCCATGGCGGGCAGCTCGACGGCGCCCTGGTCAGCATCGATTGATCGCCGGTCGCACATCAACTGGATCCGCACTACCGAATCCGCTCCATGAAAGCCGCCCCACGAAATCCGCTCACGCACGAGGTTCTTCCCATGACATCGCTCCGCGCTTCGCTGCTCACGCTGTCCATCGTCTCCGCGCTGTCGCTCGTCGGCGCCGCGTATTCGCAATCCAAAGGCCCGACCGCCGCGCAGGACGCACAGAAAAAGGAGCAGGAGATCGCCGCCGCGCGCGAGGATCTGAACCGCGCCGCCAAGCGTCTGGCCGAGCTGTCCGGCCAACATCGCGGCCAGGGTTTCATGTTCGATCGCGCCCTGCCCGTCCGTCCGGTGGTCGGCGTACTGCTCGCCCCGGAGCCGCAGGGCGGCGTGCGCATCGCCGGAGTGACGCCCGACGGCGCCGCCGCAGGCGCCGGGCTGAAGAGCGGCGATCGTCTGCTGCGCATCGGCGGCAAGGCCATCGCCGGCGCCACGCCCGAAGCGCGGGTCGAATCCGCGCGCGCCCTGCTGCAGGGCGTGAACGAAAAGACCGCGGTCAAGCTCGCCTATGCGCGCGATGGCCGCGAAGCGGAGGTCAGCGTCACGCCCAGACTCGACCAGCGGGTGATGGTGTTCGTCGGCGACGGACAGGCGGCGCGTCCGGGGGCGAACATCGTCGTCCGCCGGATCGGCGACGGCGGCATGCAGATCGACGGCGAAGACATCGATATCGAATCGCACATGGGCGCCCCGCTGCACGGCGCCGCCGGCGATGCGCATGTCTTTACCTTCAACAGCGAAGACGCGGGCACCTCGACCGAAGGCCGGCCGATCATCGACAAGCGCGTGATCCGGATCGACTGCAAGGGCGACGAGGCCACCTGCCGCGACAAAGCGAACGCCCACATGCTGATGGTGCCGAACGTCGGCGACGGGGAAATCCATCGCATCACGCTGCGCAGCGACTGCAAGCCCGGCGAAAGCTGCACGGGCCAGCGGCGGCTGGCCGAAGCGTTCCGCTGGAACGGCCTGAACCTGGCGTCGGTCGATGCGCAACTCGGCCGCTATTTCGGCACCGACACAGGCGTACTGGTGCTCAGCACCGGCCCGGCGCTGGGGCAGTTGCAGGCCGGCGACGTGATCCGCCGCGTCGACGGCAAGACGGTGGAGACGCCGCGCGCGGTGATGGATGCGCTGCGCGACAAACCGGCGGACAGCACGGTCGCGGTCGAATACCTGCGCGATCGCGTCTCCGCGAATACCCAACTGAAAGTACCGAAGGCGATGGCCTTTCCCATGGCCCCGCCCGCGCCGCCTGCACCTCCGGCGCGCCCCGCGCCGCCGCAGCCGCCCAAGGCCGGCGCCGCAACGCTGACGCACCGCAAGATCGTGATGGTCGATAAAGACGGGCATGTGCAGACGTGGGAAGACGACGGCAACGGTGCGATGCCAGTGCCACCGGCACCGCCCGCGCCGCCAGCGCCTCCTGTCCCGCCGCCTCCGCCGCGCGTGGATTGAAGTTTGTCGGCAGCGCCGCATCCCGACGCCTTCCCGGTGTGTCGGGCGAGGCGCTGCCGGCAGTCTCGAAAATCCCTTCCGGTGAACAACGGAGGGGATTTTCGTTTTCGGACGCGCTCAAAGCATGCGCAGGAATTCGGTCAGCGCCCCGCGGTGGCGTCCTCGTTCTTGGCTGAAGCCGCTGCTGCGGCCGCCGGCTCGGCCCATTCGGCGAACACCTTGTCGATCTCGGTGTCGGCGACGATCTTGCCCGCTTCGATCTCGCCGGCCTGGGTGAACAGCGGAATGATCATCGCCATGCCGTCGACCTTGGTTTTCAGATGCAGGCCCGGTGCGCGGCCGAGGTAGCCATCCCAGCGCGCGCGCACTTTCGCCCAGTAACCGGCGGTCGCCTTCCAGTAGCGATACGCCGGACCGAAATCGGTGCCGGTGGTTTTGCGGTAATCGTTGAAGCCAAACTCGCGTGCCAGTTCGATGCGCGCGCCGCCGGGGCCGCGCCGCACCTTGGTGTTGAACTGCTCGTGGGTCCAGCCGGCGGGCGTGATGGTGTGGCGGTTGATCGCATCGACCGCGTTGTAATCGCTGCGCTTGGTGTATTCGCGGCGCGGCAGCGGGCGCCAGCTGTCGCCGCTGGTCCAGGTGGCGATGTCGCCGGCATAGGTCCAGCGCCCGGTGCCGCAATAGCGCGGTGCGTCGCTGACTTCGTACACGCACTGCGTCCACGCGCCGCGGGTTTCATCGGCAGGAATCGTGCGCACCGCCCAGGTCTGGTCGGCGCTGAACTCGAAGCGCTGCGCGGCTTCGTAGACCCAGTCCTGACGCCAGTGTTTGGTGACGTGGCCGCTCTTGGCGTCCACCAGAATGTGCTGCAGCACCACACGCGTGGGCGTGTCCTCGACCACGATCACCACTTCGTCCGCGCCGCTGCGCTGGGCGGATGCGCGCTCGTACTCCGGCTGCAGCAGCACGGTTTCGTCGAAGGCGAAATCGACGGCGTATTCGCCGCGCATCGCCAGGATCGAGGCGCGGTCGCGGGCGACGCCCTGCGCGATGCCGGGCGTCGCCGCCTGGGCGAAGCCGATGCCGGGGAGCAGCGCGAGCAGGAGACCTGGCCAACGCCGCGGGGTCGTGATGTTCATTCGGAAGTCCTCGTATGGAAACGGATCAAGGGAAACGGGTCGTGGGGACGCTGGCCGCCGCGCGCCCCGTGCGGCGGCGCGATCACCGCGAACTGGCGGCAACAGCAATCGTCGAGCGGCACTTCGCTGTCGATGCCTTCGATTCTGGCGATGCGGCGCACCACGTCGGCGCCGAACATCGACACCGGCGCCAGGCTCGCCGCGAGCACCGGCTTCGGTGCCGGCATCGAAGCCTGCTGCGCCGGCGGCATCGTGTGCAGGCGCAGCACGCTGGCCAGCCAACGCTCGCCGCCGACCCGCGACGCCACCCGTCGCCACAGCCGCGTGGCGATGCCATCGCCGGGCGAAGGCATCGCTTCGGCGCGCGGCAATTGCGCCGTCAATTGTTCCCAGGCGAAGAAGTCGCTGTCCGGCAGCAGATACAGCCGCCAGCAGCAGTGACCGTTGCGGTCGCGGAACTGCAGGCATTCATGCCAGCCATCGCTGTCGATCCCGCACCACGACTCGGCGCTGACCGCCTGCGCCCAACCGCCGAGCTCACCGCCGTACCGGCTTCGGTAGACGCACAGCACCGTACCCAGCGACGCCAGTTCGGCGGCGGACGGCAACATCGCCCGTCCGCGCCTGCTGGTTTCCAGCCTGCCGTTCTCCGCGATGGGCCGGTCGAGCGCCATGGCTCACCAGTCGACGGAAACGCTGGCCGCGAACGACCGGCCCGCGCGGGTGTAGCGGTCCAGCGTCTGGCTGGACGACGCCACGCCCGGCACGTCCGCCCAATCGGTGTACTTCTTGTCGGCGAGATTGAACACACCCAGGTTCAGGCGCACGCCGGTGCTCGGAAAACGCCAGTGCGTCAGCAGGTCGAATACCGCATAACCCTCGGGCCTGTAGAGCGTGCTGCTCGAGACCCGGTCCTTGCGATCGGCGAAGGTCCCGGCCAGTTCTGCGCCCCAATGCGCGCGGTCGTAGGCCAGTCCCAGACTGCCGCGCAGCGGATCGACCGAATCCAACGGGGTATCGTCGCCGCGATCCTCGCCGCGCGCGTAGGCCGCTGCGCCGCGCAACGACCAGCCCGCCAGCGCATCGCTGAAGCTGCCGAAGTCCACGCCACCCTTCAGTTCCGCGCCATGGATGCGCGCGTCGGCGACGTTGCGCGACTGGAACACCTGCAACCCTTGATTGTCGATGCCGACGAAGCTCAGCGATTCGATGAAGTCGCGGTAACGGTTGTCGTACACCGACAGACCGAACCAGAACGCATCGCCGGCATAACGCACACCGGCCTCGAAACCGTCGCTGGTTTCCGGCTTGAGATCCGGATTGGCGATCGCGGTGTAGCCGAACGCCAGATTGGTGAAACCGATGTTGACGTCGGCGTAAGGCGGCGCGCGGAAACCGCGCGCATACCCGGCGAACAGCGACCAGTCCGGCGCGAACTTCCACACCGCGCCCAGCTTCGGCGCGATGCTGGTTTCGTCCAGATCCACCGCCGCCACGCCGGGATTGTCCGCGGCGAAGATCGCGTCGATCGTCGGGCGCAGCGCGTAATGATCGACGCGCAGCGCCGGCACAAGCCGGAATGCACCATCGGCGAAACTGATTTCGTCCTGCACGAACAGCGCCGCGGTAGTGGTGCGGCTGTTCGGGAAATCGCGCACCGGGAAGTTGTCCGGCGAAATCGCCGGCGTGCTGACGCCGGTGATCAGATTGGTGGCCAGACCATCGCGTTTCTGACGGGTCTCGGTGCGGGCGAACTCGGCGCCATACGTGAAGGCATGGGCTGTGGATCCGAACTGCAGCTGTTTGCTCAGCACCGCTTCCGCGCCCATCAGGCGCTGGTCGAAATTGAACGCGCGCTGGCGGCGCTGGCGCACGCCGGCGGCGGTGGTGCGGAATTCGTCGGTGCGCTGCGTGGTTTCGCTGTCCTGACGATAGACGTTCCACTGCAGGGTGTCGGCGAAGCCGGCGCCCAACGCATCCATTTCGTGCGCCAGCGCAACGCGCGCGCGGGTCTGGTGGTCGTCGCCGTATTGCGCGCTGACGGTCGCGCCGGTGAGTGCCGAGAAACCGCGTGCGCTGCGTACGTCGGTTTCGCTGGAATCTTCATTGCCTTCCACGGTGAGGCGCCAGCGCTGGGTGTCGCTGGGCGCGAACACCAGCTTGGCCAGCAGGCTGCGGCCGTCGCGCTCCTGCGGATTGGGCGCGGTGCGCTGCGCACCGTCCACGGCGCGATCGCCCTGATTGTCCTGCTCTACGCCTTGGCGGTGGCCGACCGCGACCATGCCCGACCAGCGATCGCCGCCGGCGACGACGGTGGCACCGCCGAACAGGCCGTTCCAGTCGGATTCGTAGCCGAACTTGATGCCGACGTGGCTGCGCTTGCCGCCGGTCAGGTAATCCTCGGGATCCTTGGTCTGGAACGACACCACGCCGCCCAGCGCGTCGGAGCCGTATAGCGAGCTGCCCGGGCCGCGCAGCACTTCGACCTGCTTGAGCGTGTCGAGATCGACGAAATTGCGGTTGGCGTTGGAGAAGCTGCCGATCGAGAACGCATCCGACACCGGGATGCCATCGGTCTGGATCAGCACGCGGTTGCCGCCGAGTCCGCGGATGCGGATGTCGCCGATGCCGAAGCGCCCGAAACCCGACGGCACCGAAATGCCCGGCTCGTAACGGAACAGATCCTTGAGGTCGCGCACCAGACGCTCGTCCATGTCTTTCCGGTCGATCACATCGACGGTATTCGGCACATCGACCACGGCGCGCGCCGCGCGCGTGGCGACGACGACTTCGCGATCAAGTTCGTGGACCACGCCGCCGCTGTCGGCGGACGCGGCGCCATCGGGGGCGACGGTTTCCGCGGCGGACGCAGCGGCGGGCAGGGCAATGCAAAACGCAAGGGACAGGGACAATACATTCGGACGCATGGCGGGCTCGTGTCGTTGAACACAAGGCGGCTGGCGCCCGGCGGACCGGTGGCTTGCGTGCCTGGGGGGAGAAGGAGGCGTTGCGATCGGGCAACGATGCCGCGAACGCGATTCGACGTTTTTATGCTGCGGAGCGGGGTGAAGACTGCGTGGTGCGCGATTACTTGGTCAGGATCAGCTTGTCGTTGCGGGTGTGGCGGAGGCGGTAACACTCGCTGCCGTGGCGGATCATGATTTCGCGCCCGCCCTGCAGCAGGCCGGCGCTGTCGAAGACGGGCATCGGAGAGTCGCCTGACGGCGACGCAGACGCATGCGGCTGCCGATCATGCTGTGGCACGGGCTGTAGCGTGGTCATCGGTGGCATTCCACAAGGAAGACGCTCAAATGATAACGATTATCATTCGCGCGTCAAGCCCGACCATGGCGGCTCGCCGGATCAGGCCGTCAACGCTTCCAGCCGTGCCCAGACCGCATCCTCGACGGTCTCCGCTAGCGCCAGCGCTTCGAGGTTCTGCAGCAGTTGCTCGACCCGGCTCGCGCCGAGGATCACCGTCGACACATGCGGGTTGCGCAGGCACCAGGCGATGGCCAGCGGCGCCGGCGCGAGGCCGAGTTCGGCGGCCAGCGCACTGAACTTGCGCGCGCGCTCCAGACGGCGATTCTGGCCGTCGCCGAGAACGACGTCCTGCAGCCAGCCCTGACCGTCCTGGCCCAGGCGCGCGTCGTCGGGCACGCCCGCGTTGTATTTGCCGGTGAGCAAGCCGGATGCCAATGGCGACCAGATCGTGGTGCCCAGGCCCAGTTCGGCGTACAGCGGCGCGTATTCCAACTCCACGCGCTGGCGGTGCAGCAGGTTGTACTGCGGCTGTTCCATCGACGGCGCCTGCAGACCGTGATGCTTGGCGATCTTCGCGGCCTCGCGGATCTGCGCGGCCGACCATTCCGACGTGCCCCAGTACAGCACCTTGCCCTGACGGATCAGGCCGTCCATCGCCCACACGGTTTCCTCGATCGGCGTATCCGGGTCGGGGCGATGGCAGAAATACAGATCGAGGTAGTCCACGCGCAGGCGCTTGAGCGCAGCATCGCAGGCGTCGCGCACGTGCTTGCGCGACAGGCCTTTCTGCATCGGCAGCGGATGCTTCGCCGAACCGAACATCACCTTGCTCGACACCGCGTAACCATCGCGCGGCAGGCGCAGATCGGCGATCACGTCGCCCATCACCCGCTCGGCTTCGCCGTTGGCGTAGCCCTCGGCGTTGTCGAAGAAGTTGATGCCGTGATCCCACGCTGCGGCGACGAGATCGCGCGCGGCGCCGCGACCGATCTGCTGGCCGAAGGTGAGCCAGGCGCCGAACGACAGCGCGGACACCTGCAGGCCGGTGACGCCCAGACGACGATAGTGCATGGCGGTTCCGATGATGTGGGAAGGACCGAATGAGTGTACCCGGACGCGCCGGACGCGCCGACCGCTTACAATGCACGCCCCCTTCCTCCGGGGAGTAGCCCGCCGCACGGCCCTCGGCCGCGTCGGTATCTGCGTCAACACACTTGGCCGGCAGGCCATGGCGCAGGGGATGCCGACAGCCGCGACACAGCGACTGCATCGACATCGGGCAAGACCGAAGGCGGAGATCGCGTGCCATGCCGGGCTGCGCGATTTCTGTCTTCGTGTCCGCCCCAACGCCCGGCTCCGGAGTTCTCCATGGACGTTTTCACACTTTCGAACGGCATGCTTTCGAGCAGCGCGCTTTCGACGCTCGGCGTGTCCACGCTGGTGGTCGCCATCGCCGAAATCGGCGACAAGACCCAACTGCTCGCCCTGCTGCTGGCCGCACGCTTCCGCCGGCCGTGGCCGATCATCGCCGGCATCTTCGTCGCCACCGTGCTCAACCATGCGCTCGCCGGCTGGCTCGGCGCGCTGCTGGCCAGCCATCTCACGCCGGACGTGCTGAGGTGGATCGTCGTCGCGAGCTTCGCCGCCATCGGCCTGTGGACGCTGAAGCCCGACAAGCTCGACGACGACGAACGCCTGCCCGCGCGCGGCGCGTTCATCGCCACCACCATCGCGTTCTTCATCGCCGAGATCGGCGACAAGACCCAGATCGCGACCGTGGTGCTGGCCGCGAAGTCGCCGCTGCTGTGGCCGGTGGTGCTCGGCACCACCATCGGCATGCTGCTGGCGAACGTGCCCGTGGTGCTGCTGGGCAGCCGGTTCGCGGCGAAACTGCCGCTGAAGGCCGCGCGGATGGCGGCGGCGGCATTGTTCCTGGCGCTGGCGGCGTGGGTCGCCGTGCGCGGGGTGTCGGCGGAGGCGAGTGTGGATGCCGCCGCCTGCGCCGAGGGCAGCACCGGTATGCTGTGCGCCGAACGGCCACAACCTCCCGAGGCAGGATGAGCATCAGCGGCGACTGGAAGCGGGACTTGTTGCGGACGCTGTTCGCGCGTCCGGATGAAGTCATGCTCGATCTCGGCGCAGGCGGCGAACTGCTGGTCGCCCGCGTCCGCGCGCTGCTGTCCGCGCTGACGCTGCTGCTGCCGCCGCTGGCGATGATCGGCAATCTCGGCGCGGGCAGCGCGACCGAACTGATGATCGGTCTGGGCGCCTCGATCTTCATCAATATCTGCGCGCAGATCTGGCTGGCGCTCGCCGGCAACCGTCGCCGCCACACCTGGCTGCCCTATGCCACCACCAGCTACGACGTCACCACCACCACCCTCGTCCTGGCGCTGCTGCATCTGAGCGATCCGGTGGCGCCGTTCAACAGCATGGTGATCTGGTGTTTCTATCTGTTCTCCATCGGCATGACCGCGCTGCGCAACGACGGCCGGCTGACGCTCTACTCGGGCGCGATGGCGATCGCGCAATACAGCCTGCTGATCATCATTCTGTACCTGCGCGCCGAATCGCCGGATCAACTGGTGTCGATCGACTACGGCACGGTGTCGATCGGCGGCCAGGTCGAACGCCTGGTGCTGATGCTGCTGATGACCCTGCTCACCGCCACCATGGTCTACCGCATGCAGCGCTTGATCGAATCCTCCGGCAGCGACGGCCTGACCGGGCTGCCGAATCGCGCGTGGCTGGTGCAGCGGATGCCGATGATCCTCGAAGCGACGCGCGACGAAGGCGAATCGCTGACCCTGGCGCTGCTGGACCTCGACGATTTCAAGCGCATCAACGTCGACTACGGCCACCTGGCCGGCGACCGCGCGATCCGGCACATCGCCGGCTCGATGCGCGAGATCCTGCATCCCAAGGAACGGCTGGTGCGGATCGGCGGCCAGGAATTCGTGATGCTGCTGCGCTGCCCGATCGGCAATGCCTGGGAGCGTCTGGACCGCCTGCGGCATCTGATGGCCGAGCGCCCGTTCCTGGCCGAACGCGGCGGCAACCCGCTGCACATCACCTTCAGCGGCGGACTGGCCGCCTATCCCAGCGACGGCAACGACGTGTCGTCGATGCTGCGCAACGCCGACCGCCGGCTGCAGGCCGCCAAACAGGAAGGCTGCAACCGCGTGGTCGCCCGCGACGTGTGAACGCGACCTCCCGATCCCCCTGTAGAGCGGCCTTCAGGCCGGCCCATGCAGGGCTCGATTAGCGACGAAGGTTGCGCCGTGCCCACGGCTGACAGAAGCGAAACGATGACGCTTCAGGCCCAGCGGCCTGAAGGCCGCTCTACAAGGATGCGATCGCTGCGCCTGCCGGCCAGTTGCCCCCGGACACCCCGCTGACCTACCCTGCCCCAGTTCGGCCTTTGGCCTGGGGAGTAGACGATGGAAGCTTTGACACGGATCGGCTTCGGCCTGTTCGGACTGGCGGTGCTGATCGGCATCGCGTGGACGTTCTCGAACAACAAGAAATCGGTGGACTGGAAACTGGTCGCCACCGGCGTCGCGCTGCAGATCGCGTTCGCGGCCTTCGTACTGATGACCACTTGGGGCGGTGCGATCTTCGAAGGCCTGGGCAAGGTGTTCGTGACCCTGATCGGGTTCACCACCGAAGGCTCGAAGATGATCCTCGGCGGTTTCGCCGACCAGGACAAATACGGCTTCGTCTTCATCTTCCACGCGCTGCCGACCGTGATCTTCTTCGCCTCGTTCATGGCCGTGCTGTACCACCTCGGGGTGATGCAGTGGGTGGTGAAGATGATGGCGATGGCCATCACCAAGGTGATGAAGGTCTCCGGCGCCGAAACCACCAGCGTCTGCGCCAGCGTGTTCATCGGCCAGACCGAGGCGCCGCTCACGGTGCGCCCTTACATCAATAAAATGACCGAATCCGAGCTGCTGACGATGATGATCGGCGGCATGGCGCACATCGCCGGCGGCGTGATGGCGATCTACATCGGCATGCTCGCCGGCACCGACGGCGAACTGCAGCAGATGTACGCCAAGCACTTCCTGGCGGCGTCGATCATGGCCGCGCCGGCCACCCTGCTGATCGCCAAGATCCTCATTCCGGAGACCGGCACGCCGCTCACCGGCGGCAAGGTCACGATCCACGTCGAGAAGGAAAGCAAGAACATCATCGACGCGGCCGCGGCCGGCGCATCGGACGGCATGAAGCTGGCGATCAACATCGCCGCGATGCTGCTGGCGTTCGTCGCCCTGATCGCGATGGTCAACTACCTCATCGGCTGGGTCGGCGACCTGCACCTGAGCAGCTACCAGAGCCTCAACATGATGCTCAACGATGGCGTCGTCGACGCCGCGCAGCACAAGGTGCGGCTGAACCTCGGCCTGATCCTCGGCTACGTGCTGGCGCCGATCGCCTGGGTGATCGGCATCGAGTGGAACGATGCGGTGATCGCCGGCGGCCTGATCGGTCAGAAAGTGGTGCTGAACGAGTTCATCGCCTATCTGCAGCTGTCGCAGACGCCGATCGGCGACGCGCCGGGCGCGATCAGCGAGAACTCGCGCCTGATCCTGACCTACGCGCTGTGCGGCTTCGCCAACTTCGCCTCGATCGCGATCCAGATCGGCGGCATCGGCAGTCTGGCGCCGGAACGCCGCGGCGACCTCGCCCGCTTCGGCATGCGCGCGGTGCTCGGCGGCTCCATCGCCACCCTGATGACCGCAACCATTGCCGGTGTGCTGATCCATTTGCGTTGATTGATGTGCGTCGCCCCGTGTGCCCACCCCGCCCCCGCGGGAGGCACGATCCGGGTTCCAGTCCATCCCTGTTCCACCCCCGACACCTCCGGAGCGATCCGGGGGTGTCGTTTTCTTCAGAGCACACCGAAATGTCCAATGCTTCTCCCGGCACCCCGCAGGTCGTCGTCGTCGGTTCGTTCAACGTCGATCACGTCTGGCGCAGCGACGCCCTGCCGCAGCCCGGCGCCACCCACAGCGGCGACTACGCCAGCGGCCCCGGCGGCAAGGGCTTCAATCAGGCCACCGCGGCCGCGCGCAGCGGCGCCGCCACCACGTTCGTGTGCGCGCTGGGCGACGACGTGGGCGGGCAACTGGCGCGCGCGCTGGCAACCGCCGACGCCATCGACCTGCGCGACCAGCGCAGCGATGCACCCACCGGCACCGCCGGCATCTTCGTCGACGCCCAGGGCCGCAACAGCATCGTCATCGGCCCCGGCGCCAACGCGGCGCTCGCGGATGCCTTCATCGAGGCGCAGGCCTCGGCCATCGCTACGGCCACCGTGACCCTGGCGCAGCTGGAATCGCCGCTGGAAGCGGTCGCGACCGCGCTGCGCCTCGCGCGCGAGGCCGGGCGGATCGCGATCCTCAACCCGGCCCCGGCGAACGTGGCGGTGCCGCGCGAGCTGCTGGCCCTGGCCGACGTGCTGACCCCGAACGAAACCGAATGCGCCGGCCTGTTCGCCCGCCACCTCGGCGAGCGCATCGACGGCGAAGCCATCGCCAGCCTCGATTCGCCGCGCCTGCACGCCCTGTGCCGCGACCTGCTGCCCGGCGGCACCGTGGTGGTGACCCTGGGCGCCGCCGGCTGCTTCGTCTCCCATCCCGACAACGCCACCCGCGGCGACGACAGCGCCTGGTACCGGCTGTCCGCCGAACCGGCGAACCCGGTCGACACC
>CBIHKW010000040.1:0-31974 GCA_966203835.1 uncultured Thermomonas sp. | reverse complement strand
CAGGCCAGCCTATGCCCGCAGGCGAGACCGGGGTGGTGGTGGTGCGCGGCGACAAAATATCGCCGCGCACCTGCGCATCGAGCTGCGCGCTGAATGCGCGTTGCCGCACTTCGGGCGAGACCGCGAGCGATGTCAGTCGCAGGAAGCGCGCCTGCACGATCGCATCCAGAGTCATGACATGCCCGCATGCGATCGCGCGCGAGCATGCGGCATCTTCAGGATAAGCCAGCGCGAACAGCGCGCCGGGGGGCAGGGTGACGCCGCAGATCGAGACCGACGCCACCGCCATCGCCGAATGCGATTCGCCAAGACCGATTTTTTCCACCAGCAGCGGCCGGTCGTGGGCGTCCACGAAGACATTGACCCGTCCGCCTCGGCGCACGCGCCCGTGGGCGATTTCGAGGAAGAATTCCTCCGCCTGCGAACAACTGCCGATCTCCGGTTTTTCCGGCATTTCCGGCATGGCGGGCGCGATTGGATCCAATGCCATTGCGGGTTCGATGATGCCGCGGATCAAGCGCAGCAGCAGCCGGCTTTCTTCGCGTTGTATCTGCGTTTCGATCCCGGCGAGTCGCGTGGGCAATGCCGCCAGCGCCATCGCCAGAGCCGAAGGCGCGAGAGGGTCGAGCACGTCTGCTCCGGCCTGATTCAATCGCCGCCAACCCTGCGGCCATCCCGCCGCGATCGCCTGTCGCGCGAGAGATTCGGTCTGATGCTTCGGCCAATCGGCGAAGATCCCGAGATCGAACGCATCGCCCGCGGCGCGCGGCCGGTTGATGAAGGTGGACAGGAAGCGGGTCGCTTGTGTGTAACCGCAGCCGCGGCGTTCGGTGCGGTGCGAGGGATGCTCATCGAGCATCTCGTGCAGGGTTTTGTGCAGGCCAAGATCCGCCCGCTGGAATGCGATGACGAGTTCGTGGCTCTGCGCGTTCATCTGCGCATTCAATCGAGGGTCAGCAGCAACGCACGGACGAGATGCGTCGTCTGCTCGCGATCGCGGGCGTCGAACGTGAAGACCGGAATCGCCGGTCCGCAGCGGCGGACCGCCTGACGGATACTGTCCATCCGGAAGCCGCGGGACAGATCGGTCTTGGTGATGCCGATCACCAGTCCCGCGTCTTCGGTGATGCTTCTGATCGAACGGATCCACTCCTCGCATTCGTCCGAGATGCGTTCGCTGTCTCCCGGAAGCACCACGATCACGCCGACAGCGCCTTCCAGCACGATCGCCCGCATATGCGAAAAATGTTCCTGGCCGGGCAGACCATAAAGATGCAGGGGCGTGCCATCGTCGAGCAGCATCGGTGCGAAATCGAGGGCGACGGTGGTGGTGGTCTTCTCGCCCATCGGACCGTCGGTCATGGGCATTTCCGTCGAGATCGGGGCGAAGTCGGACAGCGATCGGATCGCGGTTGTCTTTCCCGCGCCGACCGGGCCTGCGAATACGAGTTTTGCGCTGTCGAATGCCACGTGATGTCTCGTTCTGTTCTGCGTTGGAGGTCGGATCATGATGGCCGACCGGTTGCGATGCGGGGTGTCGTGATTCAGGGGGTAGCGATTCAGAGGGTAGCGACTCAGTGTCTGCCGAGCCCGAACCGACTGGCGATGCGGGCAAGCATGCCGGAAAAACGTGCGGTCGGTGGCGGCGCTGATCGTATCGCGTCGACGCTGCCGTCGGCGGACGACAACAGGTTGGATGCCTGATAGGCCCACAGGCTGGCTTTGACTTCTTCTTCGCTCACATCGCATGCGAGCTGAAGCTCGCGTCCGCTCGCCGGTGCGCGCAGCAGCGATCTGGCGACTTTGAGCGCGCCGATGAATTCAGGTGCGGTGCCCACGTCGGGCCAGTCTTTCAATTGATAGCGGCCTGCCGGGAAAGACGGAAGCTGATCGCGGCCCTGGAAGGCCGATTGCAGCAGGAACGCTTCCAGACTCCGGCTGGCGCCGTCGGTGGGTGGAGCGCGATCCGATGTCGCGGAAATCTGCAGTTCCCATGCGCTGCTGGAGAACGTGTCGCATGCGGACAGCAGGTCGCTGAGCGTGTTCGCGTAGATGCGACCTTCGACGGGTCGGATGTGGATGGTCCTGCCGTTGCAGATCGCATCGACCGCCTGGCCGCGGTGTTCGGGGGCGGCGAGTTTGCACAGCGCGGGGACGATGCCGTTGGCGACGACGGCATCCACGCTGTCGACAAGCTGGTCCCGCGTCAGCAATTCGCGCAGGTGCTGGGCGAGCACGGGCGCGGGACTGCTCTCGGAGACGGTCACGCATTCCGCTTCGATACCCTGCGGATTGTCGGAAATTCTGTCGGAAATCGCGAGGATGGGCGTGCCGCGTTTCCTGGCAAGCGCGAACGCCTGGCGGCCGTATTCGTCGGACGGATCGGTGATGAGCAGACCGCAGCGGGTGCCGTCCCATGGACGGACCTTCGCTCCGATTCTGTAAGCGGGCAGCAACGACGCCGCGATGCGGATGCGTTGCTCTACTTGTTCGTTCAGTGCGGCGATTGCGATATCGGCTCGAATCATGTCCGTGGCGATCATGGAGACGGGGGAAAGCCGGCCTGTGCGGCCGGCTCCGTAGATCCCTGCGGATGCGCAGGGATCATTGACGGGAATCATTCACATGATTCGCGTACGCGACTCAGGAGAAGTCGATGCTTTTCTCGAACGTGCGCAGTTCGTGACGGGCCATCGCCAGATTCGACTTCGAGCGGTCCAGCACCACGTACAGAAACAGCTTCTGGTTCGATTCCAGCGGACGGATGATGTGGTACTGCTTGGTCAGGCTGATCAAGACGTCTTCGACCGTGTCGTTGAGCTTGAGGCTGTTGGCGACCTTGCGCTTGGCGCGGATCACTTCGGCGTTGCCGGCGGCGGCGACTTCGAGATTCACGCCCGAGCCGTCGCCGGCGAGCAGCATGCCGCTTTCGGCATCGACGAGGGCGGCGGCGACGTAACCGTCGAGATTGCGCAGGGGTTCAAGCGAAATTTTTGCCATGGAAATCGATCCTTTGGAGGTTGCGGAGTGGAGGTTGCGGTGGTGCTTCCAGCGATCGAAGTCGAAAAGATCCGATGCTGCGGGACACAAACCGGTCTGGTCGCCGTGTCGGCGGAGACCGGAATTCGGTGGTTGGCGTCAGTGATTGCTGTCGATCAGCAGCGCCAACTGCGCGGCGGTGTCGAGCGCCGTGCGGATGGTCATCGCGAGGTTGTCGCTCGCATCGGCGCAAATGCACAGGGTGTGCATCTTCGCCTTGGTCGGCACCCGGACCATCACGATCGAGCCGTGTTCGGTCGCGGTGCTGTTGTAGAGCGCTCTGCTGTCGAGCGCTTCGCGACTGAAGGATTCGACCAGTCCCAGAAGCGAACTCATCAACGCGGCGGACCGTTGCGGGTCGGCGTCGTGCGAAGCACCGTTGGCATGCGCGAAGCTGCGACCATCGACCAAGGCCACCGATGCGAACCGGAGGGCGGGCGCTTTTCCGACGAGCGATGCGAGCACGGCCTGACATTCCATTTTTGCGTGCGTAGCGGTTGTTGTTTTATGCGCGGCCTTCGTATCGTCCATCGATATCGTGATGGCCTGCGCCTGGAGTGTTGTGCTGGACATACGGGGTCAATAGCATGTTCCATGCCAAGCATGACGATCAAAGCCCTGGGTGTCGCAAGTGCCAAAATAATGCGAAATCAGTCACGGTTCACCCCTTGTGAAAACGTTACCGGTCTCATTTTTTGGACGCTGGGAGTCAGTTTGTTCCGCTGCAAGGCGCTGGCCGGGCCGATTTCCGGGTCGAGGTGACGCCATACGGCAGCCGATGGTGGGTGCCGCCGCCGACGGGCCGCTTCCCGGGCCGAACGATGCGTTCTGCTATCGTGCGATCCACCCTTCACGCCAACGCCCCGATGACCGCATATCTGTGGACCAAGACCGCGCATCTCGTGTTCGTGATCGCCTGGATGGCGTCCGTGTTCTACCTGCCGCGGATCCTGGTCAACATCGCTGAAGCGGGCGACGTGCCGGTGGTGCGCGAGCGACTGGTGCTGATGGGGCGCAGGCTGTATCGCTTTGGCCACGCCATGTTCGGTATCGCGCTGCTGTTCGGCCTCGCGCTGTGGCTGCATTTCGGAATCGATGGCGGCTGGCTGCATGCGAAATTGACGCTGGTGCTGCTGATGCTCGCGTACTTCATCGTCTGCGGCCGCTGGCTGAAAGGCGTCGACAAAGGCCGCCCGCTGCCGTCCGCGAAAGCGATGCGCTGGATCAACGAGCTTCCGGTCTTCGCGCTGATCGCGATCGTCTATCTGGTGCTTGCGAAGCCGTTTTGAGGTTTCGTGGGCTAGCGGCCTGAAGGCCGCTCTACCGCCACTGTCATCCCGAATCCCGGCTTCATCGGGTGAGGGATCTGCTTTTTTGCCGTCATCAAATCAAAGAGCAGTGAAGCAGGTCCCTCCATGGGCTGCGCCCATGTTCGGGATGACAGTGCGTGCGAATCACTTCGTCCTGAAGTCTTCCGGCTTCGGCAGCGTCACCGGCACGCCGTCGGCGTTGCAGAGCTTCGCGGCGCACAGGCGTTCGCGCAGCGCCGGTGTGGCCTGCAGCAGAATGTGGAAGATCGCGTTCTGCTCCAGTGAACCGCGCGCCGCTTCCGCGCCGGGGCCGCGCGCCCAGATGCCCACATCGTCGCCGCCGTGGCTTTCGTTGGACAGCGGGACGATGGATTCCTGCATGTAATCCGGATGCTCGGTATCGACATCCGTCAGATCCGGCCGCCCGTCCTTCGCTTCCTGATAGCCGCTGACTTCGTGCAGGTAGGTTTTCGGGCCTTCGGGCTGCTGGTCGGTAGCGCCGACGTGGCCGGGGCCGTTGGCATAGCCCAGCGTGGTGTAGGGCAGGCCGGTGGCGTCGGTCGCGTATTTGCCCGCGCCGCCGTCTTCGCCGCTGCTGCCCTTGACCTTGCCAAGGATGGGATTGCCGCGCAGCGGATAGCCGGCGAAGGTCATCGTATGCGCATGATCGGCGGTGACGAGAATGATGGTGTCGTCGGCCGAGGTCATCCGTGCGGCCACGGCGACCGCTTCGCTCATCGCGATGGCGTCGGTCAGCGCGCGATAGGCGTTGCCGGAATGGTGGGCATGATCGATGCGGCCGCCTTCGACCAGCAGTACGAAGCCCTGCGGATTGCCGCGCAGGCGCTCGATCGCACTGCGGGTCATCTCCGCCAGCGACGGCTCGCCGGCCTTGTCTTTCGGCCGATCGTGCTCGTACTGCATGTGGCTGGGCTCGAACAGCGCCAGCAGCGGCTTGTCCTTCGGCGCAGCGGCGAACTGCGCTGCGTTCCAGACGTATTCGCCGCCGGGGTGGCGACGCTTCCATTCGGCGACCAGATCGCGGCCGTCCAGGCGCAGGCCGACCTTGTCGTCGTGTTCGGGATCGCGCTCGGTCGCCGGGAAGAAGTTGCTGCGACCGCCGCCCATCAATACGTCGGGGCCGTTGCCGTAAGGCGATTCGATCAGCTGCCGCGCGATGTCGGTGCATCCGGCGTCGACCGCCGCCTGCGGCAGCTCGGCGTCGTTTTCCCAACTGCGGTGGGGCGTATGGCTGAACGTCGCGCCCGGGGTGGCGTGGGTGAGGCGAGTGGTGGTGACCACGCCGGTCGCCAGCCCGGTGCCGGCCGCCAGTTCCCACAGGCTCAACACCGGCGAACGCAGTGCGCCAACGCAGTCGCCCAGCATGGGTTCCTGGCCGATGCCGAGCACGCCGGCACGGGTTTTCACGCCGGAAGCCATCGCGGTCATCGTGCCGGCGGAGTCCGGCGTCTGGGTGTCGGTGTTGTAGGTCTTGCTCAATGCGGTGTGCGGGAACCGCTCCCAGCTCAGCGCATTCTCTTCGCCGGGGCCGCCCTTGCGCTGGCCGTCCAGGATGCGCGCCGCGGCCACCGTCGGCAGGCTCATGCCGTCGCCGACGAACAGGATCACGTTCTTCGCCTTGCCGGACATCGCACCGCGTTCGGCGGCCTGCGCGGCGCCGGCGCGGAACCACCAGGCCGGGGTTTCGCCCTCGGGATGGCGGATCTGCGGGACATCGATCGCGGCGACCGGTCGTGCGCCAGCGCGCGGCGCGGCGCCTGCCGTCGAGGGCGTGGTGGCGCACGAACTGGCCGCAAGCGTGCAGGCGAAGGCGAGCAGTGCGTGGCGAAGAGGCATGGGAAAGGGCATGGGCGCGAACGTTCGGGCGGAAACTTCGATTATGCCCGGCCAAGGTTGCAATCGTGGAATGCCGTCATGTCGCCCGGACGCTCGCCGAGGCTGCCGCGCTCGGCTATCGTGCGTCATCGTTGACAGGGCGCGCATCGCGCCGGAGACCGTTCATGCGTCTGATCTCGGCCTGGTTCCGCATTCCGTTCTGGCAGCGCGTGCTTGCCGGCTTCGTACTCGGCGGTCTGGCCGGTTGGTGGATGGGGCCGTCGGCGGAGACCTGGTTCGGTCCGCTCGGCGATCTGTACGTCACCCTCATCAAGATGATCGCAGTGCCGTTGGTATTTTTCGCGGTCATCAACGCGGTGGCGTCGCTGCACGGGCAGAAGTCGATGGCCGCGCTCGGCGGCCGCACTTTCCTGTGGTTCGCGATCACCGCGGTGCTGGCGGTCGGCGTGGGACTGGCGGTCGGCACGGTCATGCAGCCGGGTCTGGTGCAGATTCCGCTGACCGTCGACCCGAGCTACGTGCCCAAGGACATCCCCAGCCCGGTGCAGGTGCTGTTGAACGTGGTGCCGGCCAACCCGTTCCATGCCTTGACCGGCATCGGCGAAGTGAAGAATGCGGCCGGCGAAACCGTGCTGCGGGCGGGCAAGGGTTCCATCCTGCCGGTGATCTTCTTCGCGGGGCTGGTCGGTTTCGCGATGGTGAAACTCGGCGAGAAGGTCGCGCTGGCGCGCAAGCTCGCGGGCGAAGCCGCGGAGATTTCGATCCAGCTCACGCGCTTCGTGCTGGAGATGACGCCGATCGGCACCTTCGGTCTCATCGCTGCGCTGGTCGGCGCCTACGGCTTCGACAAGCTGCTGCCGCTCGGCAACTTCGTGCTGGCGCTGTATGTCGCCTGCGCGATCCACATCATCGTCGTCTACAGCGGCCTGCTGATGGCGCACGGTCTCAATCCGTTGAAATTCTTCCGCGGCGCAGCGCCGGGCATGCAGGTGGCCTTCGTCAGCTCATCGAGCTTCGCCTCGCTGCCGTCGTCGCTGCGCAGCGTCACCCACAACCTCGGCGTCAACAAGGACTACGCCGCGTTCGCGGTGCCACTGGGCGCCAGCATCAAGATGGACGGCTGCGGCGCGATCTACCCGGCGCTGTGCGCGGTCTTCATCGCGCAGTACACCGGCATCCCGCTGACGCCCGAGCAATATCTGATCGTGCGGATCGCCTCGGTGCTCGGCAGCTTCGGCACCGCCGGCGTGCCGGGCACCGCGGTGGTGATGGCGACCGTGGTGCTCAGCGCCGCCGGCCTGCCGCTGGAAGTGATCGGCTACCTCTACGCCATCGACCGCATCCTCGACATGATGCGCACGATGACCAACGTCACCGGACAGATGCTGGTGCCGGTGCTGGTGGCGAAGGAAACCGGCCTGCTCGACCGCGAGATCTACGAACGCGCGCCGACCAATGTGGGGCTCGAGGAAGAAGCGTAGGGCGGGCCCAGGCCCGCCGTTGTGGACTTTCGGATCGTTTCGTATCCGTGACGAAAGAACCGCTACGACTTCATTTTGAAAAGATTGCGCAGGGCCAGCGCGAAGAGAAATGTCAACGCAAGAGAGATGATCTTGTGGAGTATCTCCATCCACAGCGAAGCAATCGCAATCCATCCGTGCTGACCGAACAGTGGTGCGCGCAGATCTGTCTGCATTTTGTCGAGCCCCGGAACGGGCGCTGCGCTGGCGAGCGTGTATTTCAGAACGGCGGTCGTCCGTTCAGCGACGGATGCAACGTTCCCCTGCAGTGCCGACTTCACACATTCTTGGTCTGCTACGCAGAGATCTGCCAGTACGCCGTAGCCTGTGCAGAACAAGATCGAGAGAGTCAGCAGCCAAGCGATCGGTCGCCAGAGACTGAAGCCGTAGTCGGAGAACAGGCTGTACAGCGTCGACATCCAGCGTTTGCCGCGAGACAGGCTGGCATGCTCGGCCTTCATCTCGAGTCGGAAGAATCGTTGCTCTTCGCGAGTTGCCTTCAGCTTTTCCATTGCCAGTTTCAGCGTGCGATAAGCACGCGCGGCGTCGCTGCCCCGGGAATCCGGGAAATCTTCCTGGAAGCTGGCCTCCCGCAGATCGGTATCCTGGTGCAATTCGCATCCGTGGAACATGGGGATGCCCTGGAAGACCGTCGCATCTCCCGGTTTTGCGTCGGGCGCGACGGCGCGTCCGAATCGCGTCGTGGATTTGAACTTCCGGCCCTCGAAATTGACGTCGCCATGAAAGAATGCGCTGGCGAAGGAAACGATGTGGAAATGGGACGATTCGGCGGTGCTCCCGCGGATCGATGCGGAAAAGTCCGCGTCGCCGAAGAAAACGGTTTTTTCGAACCCGACAATGTCGCCATATCCTGTGGCCTGGAACGTGCAGCGGGATCGAAACGTGGCGGAGCCGAAGTCGAGGTTGTCTCCGAAAGACGCTCCTTGGAAGCCCGCGTTGTCGTGAAAAATCGATTCTCGGAAGTTGGTTTCGTCTCCGAACTTCGATTTAACGAAGTCAGCCGGACCTTTGAAAGCCGACGATTGGAATGATGCGTAATCCTTGAATGCTGCTCCTGAGAAGTCTGCATGCGATGCGAATTGCACGCGGCTGAAATCCGCGAAGTTCGAGAATGTCGTCAACGCGAATCCGGCATCACTTTTAAACTCGGCCTGCGAAAAAGTACAGGACAACCCGAACTTCGCATCATTGAAATTCACATGGGCGTGGACGATCGATGCGTTGAATTTCGCCTGATGACCGAATTTTCTGCCAAAAAATTCAACTTCTAGCGTGAATAATGTGCCGCTGAAGTCGGCGTTGTTGCCGAACTGACCGCCGGTAAAGTCCGACTTTCCTTTGAGGGTGGCGTCTGCGAATACAGCGTCGTTGACGAATATCGTATTTGTGAAATTGGCATCGCCATGGAATGTAACTTTTCGGAAAATCGCATCCGAGCCGAAGTTCGCGTCCTTAAAGTCGGCGACTGCTAGGAAAGCGGCTTCCTCAAAGTTACTGTCACTGCCCAGCGAGGCGCCGATGAACAGTGCTCGTGTTTCGAACGTCGCACGTGTGAATTTGTTTGCTTTGTGAAAGATGACTGTCGAGAAATCGATGCATGCGGAGCCGTCTTCGGGTGCCCGAAAGATGAAATTCGAAAAATCAATGGGCGCTGCGTGGAATTTGAAACCCTTGAAGTCGAGTGTGGTCCGGGGCGGTGTATCTTCGAACCACTTGTTCCATATGGCGTAGCCTGCTGCCGCGATCGCATGTAGCTGATCTTGATCTTGCCAATGAAGAATTTGACGTTGTAATTGCTTGATTCGATCTTCCAGCGACATTCCGGAATTCATGCCGACATCCTTGTAATGATGTGCAAAGGTTTTATTGGAATGGAAGGACGTCGCAGATCGAGAAAATGCTTCCTATGGCTTAGGTGGGCAGTGTTTTCTCTCTTCGCCCCGCCAACCTCGCCGCAACCAACCCCACCGGAATCGGCAACAACAGCCCCAGCACAGACACCCACTTCGGATGATCGGGGACGATAACGATCATCCCGGCGACGCCGGCCATGACGAAGAGCGCGACGGCGATGGCCGCGGCGCGCGCGTGGCGGGCGATGCGTGCGCCGACCCAGCCGCCGACGAAGGCGCCGACGGTCCAACCCAGCACCAGCATGGCCATGGCGCCCGCGGGGGCGACGGCGATGATCATCTGCAGGTGATCGGGGTTCCTGGGGTCCAGGCCGGCGGGGGGCGGATACAGCAGGTGGCCGATGGATTCGATGGCGTAGATGGTGATCATCATTGTCACCACGCCCAACAGCATGCCCAGGATCGTCCGGCCCATCGTCGTTGCCCCTTCGTCGATAACGGTCGACGAAGCATGTGCCTGCCGGGGCGGGCTCGCAAGCGGTCGGGCCTTTGAAGGAGACGGAACCGATATGCGGTGGAAAGCTTCATAGGGTGCGCCTGTGGCGCACCGTTGTTTCCGGCAGCCCTGTGGGATCGGTGCGCCACAGGCGCACCCTATGCTGGACGCAAGGGGAGGACAGATCGTCGCTTACTGTGGTTCGGACGCTGATCAGGAAAGCAAAAGGCCGCTTTCGCGGCCTCTGCGGTCACACTTGTCGGTCGGCCCAACTCAGTGCGTGGCGACCCGACGGGCCTGGAAGAACTTCTGGCTCCAGTAGCCGGTGATCAGATTCGCCACTTCCACGTCCTTGCCGGTGCGCGGGGCGTGGACGAACTGGCCGTTGCCGATATAGATGCCGACGTGATCGACGTGCTTGCCGCGGCGGCTGAAGAACACCAGGTCGCCTTCGACCAGCGCCTTGGGGTCGCGGATCAGTTCGCCGACGTTGGCCATGTCGCGCGAGATGCGCGGCAGTTCGATGCCGAGGGTGTTGCGGAACACGTAGCCGACCAGGCCGCTGCAGTCGAAACCGCCCTCGGGGCTGGTGCCGCCCCAGCGGTACGGGGTGCCCAGCAGCGCCAGGGCGCGCTTGAGCATGGTCTTGATGCGGCCTTCGCTGGGCGCCGGGGCTTCGCCGGCGACGCCGGTCGCCACCGTGTCGGCGTCGAAGATGCTGCGGATGTCCTTGGCGAACATGACGCTGCGGCCGGGCAGGGACAACGGGCCATGCAGCGTGGCATCGCCGACAGGCGAGAGCAGGCCGGCGGAGAATTCGAGGGGATCGTGTGCGACCGGGGCTTCGACGCGCTGTTGTGCGAAGGCCGGAAGGCTGCCGAGTGCGAGCAGGCAGGTGAGCATGAAACGGGTGCTGCCAAGCGTGGAACGGTGAATGGCAGTGGGGCGGCCGGAGCCTTGGGCTGGGGTCGTCACGCAGCATGCACTTTGCGGGAAGGAGGAGGGATAGTGCCCGACACTGGCCGCCGGGGGGTTCAGATTTCGTTAGACGCGGCCACCAAAAGGTGACCAGAGTCGCGAAACCGGGCATCCGCCCTCACTTCAGAACCCGTTTGGCCCCGGTGTAGTGATCCCGCCAGTACGTCCCGTCGAGGCGATCGAGGCGGACCGTGCCGCCGGTGCTGGGGGCATGGACGAAGCGGCCTTCGCCGACATAGATGCCGACGTGGCTGACCTCGCCGCGGCTGCCGAAGAACACCAGATCGGCCGGCGCCAGCCGGTCCGTGGCGATCTTCGGGCCCTGCATCGCCGCCAGTTCGCGCGAGGTCCGCGGCAGGCGCAGGTCGAGCATGTCGCGGAACACGTAATTGACCAGGCCGCTGCAGTCGAAGCCGGTGTCCGGGGTATTGCCGCCATAGCGGTAGGGGGTGCCGACCAGGCCGATCGCCCGGATCAGCACGGCGTTGGCGGCGCCCGGGTCGTTGGGCTCGGCCCCGGACCAGTCGCGGGACGGGGCGGGCGGGGGCGAGCTGCGCACGGTGTCCGGGCCGCCGCAGCCGGCCAGCGCAAGGCTCAGCAGCAGGGTTGCGGAAACGGCCGCACGCCGGGCCAATGGCGCCGGGGCGATGGAGTGCGGATAATGCGCGGCCGCGATTTGCGTCATGTACTTCACGGCGGCCATCTTGGCCGCACCGCCGGGTGGCGATCAAGCCGCCCCCTGCCGCGACGCCGCGGCCCAGACCCGAACCAGATCGAGCCAGACCCATGAAAATCGAAAAAGACCGCGCTGTCCGTTTCCACTACACCGTCGGCGAAGTCGGCCAACCGGCCACCGAAAGCTCCCAGGGCGGCGAGCCGCTGGCGATCCTGATCGGTCACAACAACATCATTCCGGGCCTGGAGAAGGCGATGGAAGGCCGCGAAGCCGGCGAAACCTTCGCCGTCGACGTAGCCCCGGGCGAGGCCTACGGCGAGCGTCGCGATGGCTTGACCCAGCGCATCGCGAAGAAGCATTTCGGCGACCAGCGCCTGACCCCGGGCATGCAGGTCGTGCTGCAGACCGAATACGGCCCGCGCGCGGTGACCATCGAAAAAGTCGGCCTGAGCGTGGTCGATGTCGACCTCAATCACCCGATGGCCGGCAAGTCGCTGCACTTCGATATCGAAGTGGTGGACGTGCGCGAAGCCAGCGCCGAAGAGATCGAGCACGGCCACGTGCATGGCGACGGCGGTCACCAGCACTGAGTGTCTGCGTCGCTATCGATTGATCGACCTCGACGGTCCGCTTCGGCGGACCGTCGTCGTTTTGGCGCGGGTGCGGTGACTGCCGGCCGGCCCGCGGGCCGCTGGATCGGATCATTCGGGGAAGGCATCCCGGAGAAGCCATCGAAGTAAGATCGCGGCATCGCCCGAACGCAGCGCCCCACCATGTCCGAACCGACCCAGCTGAACCCCATCGCCGCCAGCGAACGCATCGAAGCGATGGATGTGCTGCGCGGTTTCGCGCTGCTGGGCATCCTGCTGATGAACATCGAGGCGTTCGTCGGCCCGCCGATCGCGTCGCTCAGCGGTCTCGACCCGACGCTGACCGGCGCCGACCGGATCGTCGATGCCGCGATCTGCATTCTCGTCCAGGGCAAGTTCTATCTGCTGTTCTCGCTGCTGTTCGGCATGGGCTTCGCGGTGATGATGCAGCGCGCCGATGCGCGCGGGCATGCGTTCGGCGCGCTGTATCTGCGCCGCACGTTGGCGCTGTTGGTCATCGGCCTGATCCATCTGCTGCTGATCTGGTCCGGCGACATCCTGACGGTGTATGCGCTGATCGCGCTTCCGCTGCTGGTGGTCTTCCGCCAGGTGCCGACCGGGCAGTTGCCGTATTGGGCGCTGGGGCTGTACGCGCTGACTCTGCTGATGGTGGCGGGTCTCAGCGCGATGGGCGTGCTGGCGCAGTTCGATCCCGCCGCCGCCGCGATGATGCAGGACGAACTCCAGAAACAGGCGACCGAGATGGCGCGGCTGATGGCCGACGAACGCGCCGCCTACGGCAGCGGCAGCTATGCGCAGGCGGTGGCGCAGCGCATGGAGGATGCCGCGGTGATGGTGCCGTACATCCTGCTGATGGGCGGACAGATTCTGGCGATGTTCGTGCTGGGTGCGTGGTTCGTGCGCAGCGACGCGATCGCGCAGCCGCAGGCCTGGCCGCGACTCTATTCCAGCCTGCGTTGGATCGTGCTGCCGGTCGGGCTGGGCCTGATGCTGCTGTCGTTCTGGATGGTGCCGACCATGGCGTTCGACAGACTGGATCTGACCAGCATCATCGCCACCGTCCTGATGTTGATCGCGGCGCCGTTGATGAGCCTCGGCTATCTGGCGTGGATTCTGCGCGGCCTGGATGCCGGCGCGCGCTGGCTGCGCTGGCTGGCGCCGGCCGGGCGCATGGCGCTGACCAATTATCTGGTCCAGTCGCTGGTCTGCACGCTGGTCTTCTACGGCTACGGCCTGGGTTATTTCGACCAGCTTCCGCGCGCCTGGCAGATGCCGTTCGTATTCGCCCTGTTCGCGCTGCAGGTGTTGTTCAGCCGCTGGTGGCTGGCGCGTTACCGCTATGGTCCGGCCGAATGGATCTGGCGCGCGGTCACTTATCTGCGCGTGCCGGCGATGCGGGTGTCCGCAGCGGGTTGACCCCGCTTCGAACCGCATCGAAAACAGCGCCGACCGGCCGCAGCGCGGGTCATGCGACGGCATAATGCGGTTCCTTCCTTCGCCGCGCAGATGATGTCGCAGACCGGAACAACAGCCACAGTGGATGTCCTCATCGCAGGCGGCGGCGTGAGCGGCCTGGCGACCGCGCTGGCGCTGCTCGAAGCAGGGCGCGGCGTGCGCGTGATCGAAGCCAATGCCATCGGCAGCGGCGCCTCGCACGGCAACTGCGGCACCATCACCCCGAGTCACGCGCCGCCGCTGGCCGCGCCGGGCACGGTGGCGACCGCGCTGAAGTGGATGTTCAAGCCCGATGCGCCGCTGTACATCCCGCCGCGTTTCGACCCGTTGCTGTGGCGCTGGCTGCTCGGTTTCGCCGGCCGCTGCAATGCGCGCGATTGGGAAGCCAGCGCGCGCGGCAAGCATGCGCTGCTCGACGACTCTCGCCGTCGGCTCGCCGACTGGGTACAGCGTTACGCGCTGCAGTGCGAATTCGTCGAATCCGGCGAGGATTACGTCTACCGCAACGCCCGCGCATTCGCCCACGGTCAGCACGAACTGCCGCTGCTGCGCGAACTGGGTGTGGCGGTGGAGGCGATCGAAGGCAAGGCGTACGAAGTGCAGGAGCCGGCGCTGAAACCCGGCGTGGCCGGTGCGCTGCGCTTCAGCGGCGACGCCGCGCTGCGGCCGGATCGTTATCTCGCCGAACTCGCACGCGCGGTGCGCGAACGCGGCGGCGAGATCGTCGAGCACTGTGCCCTGCATGGATTGCGCGAAGACCGCGAGGGCGTGCTCGCGCATACCGATCACGGCACGCTGCGCGCGCGCAACGCGGTGCTGGCGCTGGGCGCGTGGTCGGCGAAATCGGCCGACGCGCTGGGCATGCCGTGGATGAAGAAGATCATCCAGCCCGGCAAAGGGTATTCGATCACCTATCGCGCGCCCGGCCGCGTGCCGCAGCGACCGCTGGTGCTGCGCGAGCGCTCTGTCTGCGTCACCGCATGGAACGACGGTTACCGCTTGGGCAGCACGATGGAATTCTCCGGTTTCGACGAAACCCTCAACGCGCGTCGGCTCGGCGCGCTGGAGCGCGGCGCGCGCGAGTACCTGCACGAACCGGTCGGCCCGGAGGTACGCGAACGCTGGTACGGCTGGCGGCCGATGAGTCGCGACGACATGCCGTTGATCGGTCGTTCGCCGGGTTCGCGTCGCACCTGGCTCAATACCGGTCACGGCATGATGGGCGTGGGCATGAGCACCGGCAGCGCGCAGCTGTTGGCCGACCTGATGGCCGGCCGCGCGCCGACGATCGATCCCGCACCCTACCGTCCGGAGCGATTCGCATGAACGACATCGTGGTGAACGACGGCATGGCACAGCACTACGATCTGATCGTGATCGGCGGCGGCTCCGGCGGCTTGGCCGCGGCGTTCCGCGCCGCCGAACACGGCGCGCGCGTCGCGCTGTGCGAGCCGGACGCGCTGGGCGGCACCTGCGTGAATGTCGGCTGCGTGCCGAAAAAAGCGATGTGGCTGGCGGCCGACGTGGGCGCGAAGCTCGAACTGGCACGTGCGCTCGGCTTCGATCTGCCCACGGCTACGCTCGACTGGCCGACGTTCGTCGTTCATCGCCAGCGCTACATCCACAACATCCATGCGAGCTACCGTCGCCGTCTCGACGCGGCCGGCATCGCGGTATCGGCCAGCCGCGTGCGGCTGCGCGATGCGCACACCGTGGTCTGCGCCAACGGCATCGCGATGCGCGGCGAACGCTTGTTGATCGCCACCGGCGGCCGCCCGCAGCGCCCCGACGTGCCCGGCGCCGAACTCGGCGGCGTGTCCGACGATTTCTTCCACTGGACCGCGCCGCCGCCGCGCGTGGCGATCGTCGGCGCCGGTTACATCGCGGTCGAACTGGCCGGCGTGCTGCAGGCACTGGGCAGCCGGGTCGAGGTGTTCGGCCGCGGCGACCGTTTGCTCGCCGGGTTCGACGCCGAACTCGCTGCGCAACTGGCCGAGGATTACCGCCAGGCCGGCGTGCATCTGCATTTCGGTTACGGGCTCGAAGCGGTCGAGCGCGATGCGGACGGCGAAGGCCTGCGCCTGCGCGACGTGGCGGGCGGCGTGAGCGAACGTTTCGACGCGCTGCTGTTCGCGACCGGGCGCCGCGCGAACACCAACGATCTCGGTCTGGACGCGGTGGGCGTCGCGCTCGATGCCCAGGGCCGCATCATCGTGGACGCGGCCAACGCGACGAATATCGAGAGCGTGTACGCGGTCGGCGATGTCACCACCGATCCGGCGCTGACTCCCGTCGCGATCGCGGCCGCGCGCCGGCTGATGGACCGGCTCTACGCCGGTGCCACGGCGCTGCTCGATCGCGAGAACATTCCGACCGTGGTGTTCTCGCATCCGCCGCTGGCCAGCGTGGGCCTGACCGAGGAGGACGCGCGTGAGCGACACGGCGATGCGGTGCGGGCGTATCGCGCCGGGTTCCGGCCGATGCTGCATGCGCTGGCCGATTCGCCGCAGCGCAGCCTGTTCAAACTGGTCTGCGTGGGCGAGGAACGCCGCGTCGTCGGCATTCACCTGCTCGGCGACGGGGCGGACGAGATTCTGCAGGGCTTCGCGGTGGCGCTGAAGCGCGGCATCACCCTCGACGATCTGCGCGACACGATCGCGATCCATCCGACCAGCGCCGAGGAAGTGGTGCTGATGCGCTGACGCCATCGAATCCTGATCGAAGCCTGATCGAATCCAGACGAACACACCGATGCCTTCCGACATGCCGACCGCTGAATCTATGCCGCCGATCTTCCACCTGCACCAAGGCACTGCGCCGCTGCTGGTCAGTCTGCCGCACGACGGCAGCGCGATTCCCGATGCGCTGGCTGAACGCATGACGCCGGAAGCGCGCCGCGCGCCGGATACCGACTGGCACGTCTCGCGGCTGTATGCATTCGCACGCGAGCTCGGTGCTTCGATCCTTGTGCCGCATCACTCGCGCTACGTCATCGATCTCAATCGCCCGCCGGACGACGTATCGCTGTATCCGGGCCAGAACACCACCGGGCTGTGCCCGATCGTGCGCTTCTCCGGCGACCCGGTGTATCTGCCGGGCGGGGAACCGACGCCGGACGAGATCGACGTGCGCATCGAAACCTACTGGCGGCCGTATCACGACGCGCTGCGCGGCGAACTCGACCGCCTGCGCGCGGAACACGATCGCGTGCTGCTGTGGGAAGGCCATTCGATCCGCGGCGAATGCCCGTTCCTGTTCGACGGGCGTTTGCCGGATCTCAATATCGGAACGGTTTCCGGTGCGAGTTGCGCGCCGGATCGACAGGCGCGCATCGAAGCCGCGCTGGCTGCGCAGACCGGTTGCGACTGGGTGCTCAACGGCCGCTTCAAGGGCGGTTTCATCACCCGCCACTACGGCGACCCGGCGAACGGCGTCGACGCGGTGCAACTGGAAATCGCGCAGCGTATCTATATGAATGAAGACAGCTTCGAGTACGACGAAACGCTCGCCGCGAACGCGCAGCGCGCGATCCGTGCGTTGATCGAAGCGGCTCTGGCGTGAGCGCACGCCCGGTGGCGGGCGAGGGCGTCGTCGCCGCGCACAAGCTCGATAGGGGCCGGCTCGACATGACCGGTGTGCTGCTGGTCGCGCTCGGTGCGGTCGCGTTCTCGGGCAAGGCCATCATCGTCAAGCTCGGGTTCCGGCTGGGCGCCGATGCGGTGACCCTGCTCGCGCTGCGCATGGCGGTGGCGCTGCCGCTGTTCCTGGCGATGGCGGCATGGGCCGCACGCCGCGCACCGCCGTTGGCGCGCGGCGACCGCTGGCGCATCGTCGCGCTCGGCGTTTTCGGTTATTACCTCGCCAGCCTGTTCGATTTTCTCGGCCTCGCCTACATTTCGGCGACGCTGGAACGGGTGATCCTGTATCTCACGCCGACCTTCGTGCTGCTGCTGGGCGCGGTGTTGGCGCGACGGCGGCCCACGCGGCGACAGCTCGTCGCACTGGCAGTCAGTTATGCGGGCGTGGCGCTGGCCTTCGGTCACGATCTGCAGCTTGCCGGCAGCGATGTCCTCCGCGGTGGCGCGCTGGTGTTGGGCAGCGCGGTGTCGTATGCGATTTATCTCTACGGCAGCGGCGAAATCGTCGCCCGGGTCGGCTCGATCCGCCTGACCGCTTATGCCAGCACCGTGGCGTGCGTGTTGTGCATCGGTCAGTACGCGCTGCTGAAACCGTGGGCCTGGCCCGACTTGCCGGATGCGGTGTACGCGCAGTCGCTGCTCAACGGCACGCTCTGCACCGTGGTGCCGATTCTGGCGACGATGATGGGCATCCGTCGCATCGGCTCGGGGCCGGCGTCGCAGATCGGCATGATCGGACCGGTGTCGACCATCGTGTTGAGTCTGTGGATCCTGCGCGAACCGATGGGGCCATGGCAGATCGCAGGCACCGTGCTGGTGGTGGCGGGCGTGCTGATGGTGTCGCGTTCGACCGCGGTCTGACTCGCTGACGCGCGATCCTGTAGAGCGGCCTTCAGGCCGCTGAGCCCTCGCTGCGCCGGCTTCCGCGGCCTGAAGGCCGCTCTACGTGGGATTTTTTTCGCGGAATGTGTACGCGGGATGTCGACATGCGATACCGCGATCAACGCGGCCGCTGTGCGCCGATGTCCACCGATGCGTCGCCGCGCACGTCCACCTGCAGGCGGCGGCGCGCTTGCTCGTCGTCGATCGACCACGGCAGCGGCAGATTGTCCGGGATCGCTTCGATGCCGTGCGCGCCCACCGCGACCCGTTCGAACACGAAACGGCCCTGGTCGTCGGTGCGCACGCTGTAGCGGTCGTCGAGGACGATGGTGATGTTCGCGGCGGGCTGTTCTGAGGCCGAACGCACGCCGTCGGCGTTCTCGTCGAGAAATACGCTGCCGATGATGCGCCCGCTCGCTGCGCCGGGCGCGCCGCCCAGCACCTGTCGCGCGCGGCCCGCGCTGTAGTCGTAGCGCAGGCTGACGTACACGGCGCGGTCGTGGGGCAGGGTTTCGAACACCGGTTGATTGGTCACCGGATCCAGCGCGAACGGCGAACGGCGCGAGCCGCGGCTTTGGCTGAGGTTGCCCAGCAGGGTCCAGCGCGACGCCATGCGCCAGCGCCAGCCGAGATTCAGATCGAGTCCTTGCGCGTTGTCGTCGTCGCCATCGCTGCGGCTCCAGCGGACGGTGCCGTCGAGCGAGAAATCGTCGGTCAGATCGAAGCCGCCGTAGGTCGCCAGCGTCATCGTGCGGCTGGCGGCGGACTGCCCGTTGGCCAGTTCGCCGATGCCCGCCGACACCGACAGCCGCGAACCTTCGCGCAAGTTCAGCGCGTGATCGACGAGGACCTGCCAACTGTCGGCATTGCGTTCGGCCTGTGCGCGATCGAACTGCAGCCGCGTCTGCCCCAGACGGGTCCGGGTGTCGACGAACAACTGCAGCGCCTGCGCGCTGTCGCTGCCGCTGCTGCTGTCGCGCGCCGACAGTCCGCCGCCGTAGCCCAGCCGCGGGCTGGCCTGATAGCGCAGGAATGCGTTGCCGTACCAGCCGTCGAAGCCGGTGCCGGAAATCGAGTCGATATGGTCGAGGCCGGCATTCCAACTCCAGCGCGCACGGTTGAAATCGACGCGGTAATAAGCGCCGCGGACATCGTTGTTGATCGGCCACGCGCCCCAGGCCAGGTCCGGTTGCAGATAGAACGCGCCGTAGCGGTGACTGAAGCGGCCGCGGTCGGCGCGGGCATCGAGCCACACACCGGCGGCCTGTTGGCCGTCGTTGTCGCTGGCCTGCAGATTCACGCCGATGCTGTCGCGCGCGCCCTGCCAGCGGTTGCCGAACACCAGCCCGCGGGTCTGGCCGTTCTGGAACGCGGGCAGACCCTGATCGTCGGGAACGATCCGGCCGTCGGTGACCAGCAGCGAAGCCGCGCCGGTCCATTGCTTCGACCAGGCCCATTGGGCGCCGATGGTCGCGACCGTGCCGTCGCCCGGTTCGAAACCGTTGATGCGCGCGCCGTTGTAGGTGCCGCCGCGGCCGATGGCGGCCTGCAGTTGCAGCCCGCGGGTGCGTTGGATCCACTCGCTGCTGGCGCCCAGCATCGGCACGCTCGGCAGGAAAAACCGGTATTGCTCGCGCAGCAGTCCGGGCATCGGCGTGTTCAGCACGCCCAGTCCGTTGTTGACCGACCAGCCGCCAGGCATCGGCAGACCGCGCTGCCACAGCGTGGCGCTGCCGCGCCAACGGTCGCCGCCGTCGCGCTCGCGATCGCTGCGGAACAGCAGCGCATCCGCGGAAATCGCGCCGAAGCCGTCGGTGTCCCAGAAACCGCCGAACGCGGCGCCCAGTTCGACGCTGCGCTCGCCGGCGAAACGGCTGCGATGCGCGATCAATTCGAGATGCACGGCGCGCGGCGGGCCGGAGACGGTGTTGTCCTCGTCCTCGTCGGCGGGCAAGGATGCGAGTCGTTCCGGCGCGATGATCCGGTCTCGATAAGGCTGGGCGGTGTCGTCGTTGTCGGCCGCGACGCCGAGTTCCGCGAACGGGTCGTAATTCGCATCGGTGGATGACGATTCGGCGGAGGACGATTCAATGCCGGATGATCCCGTGCTGGATGCTCCAGTGCCGGAGGATGCCGTGCTGCATGCAGGCGTCAGCGCCCACATCAACGCGAGCGCCAGTGCCGTGCGTGTCAGATCGTAATCCGTCGACGGCATGCGCATGCGGCTCATCGATCCAGTGTGGTTTCGATGTCCAGACGCTGACCGCCAGCATCCAGCCTGCCTTTGATCCGCAGTGGGTAGACGATGACCGGCGGCTGCGCGCCGCGATCTTCCGCCTGCGGGTAGAGCGGGATATCGCGGGTGGCGCCGACCAGCACCGGGCTGCCGTCCGGAATCAGCACGAGTTTGGTGCCCTTGGCGTCCACGCCGCCGAGATAGCCATCGAGGCGGGCATGCATGTCGCCGCTGTTGCGTACGCGAAGCACGGGCAGCGTTTGTCCCTGCACATCGGCGCTGCGGGTTTCCAGCAGTTCCAGCGCAGGCGCGGCGTCGCCGATCGCCAGATACACGATGACGCCGATCCGGCCGCTCACCGGCAGCGAGACATTCCCCTTGATGAGCTGCGGTTCGCCTTCGATCATGATCGCGAACCGGCATTCGCCGCGCGGCGCGGTGGCCGGCACCGCGACTTCGAAACGATAGCGGCGCTTGCCGTTGCCCTTCACCGAGATATCGGCCGCTTCGACGCCGACCCACGGCCGGCAACTGTCCTTGATCAGCGACTGGGTGAAGACCGGCGCGCCCTGCGCGTCCAGCGTCCAGTCCGCGGTCTGCACGGTGTAGCGCGCGGCCTTGGATGAGGTGTTGTTGATTTCGATGACGTTGCGGTAGGTCGCGCCGGCTTTTGCGCGGTCTTCGAAGCGCGGCGGCGTCACCACCACCGCGAATTCCTGCGCGGACGCGGCGGTCGACAGCAGCAGCGCGATCAGCGCGAGCGCGTGGCGCAGGCGGGCTGAAGTCATCCGGACTGAAGTCATCTGGGTGGAAGTCATCACGGAGACTCCAGTTCGATTTCGAACGAGAACACCAGATCCTGAGGGCGCAGCACGCGCTCGCCGTCGGCCTGGATCGTCATGCGGAAGGTGTCCTCGATCCGGTTCGATGCGATCGGTCCGCTGTAGACCAGTGTGCGCTCGCCGTCGCGCAGCGTGCCGGGCAGCAGCGGTCCGTTCGCGCTCCAGCGCACGGTCACCGGCCCGGAAGGCAGTGTCGGGAGCTTGTGATAGATGCGGCCGCGGCGGCCGCGCCACGCGGATACGTCCAGGCGTACCTGCACCACGACCTGGCCGCTCATGGTCGCAGCCTGGCCGGGACGCGGCACCAGCGAATCCCAGCGCATCTTCAGCGGTCCGGACTGCAGCACCTGACTGGCGCTGTCGTCGACCGGAAACGTCTGCGCAGCCGATATCGCCGGTATCGCCCATGCGATGGAAAAGACCAGCGCCAGCATGCTTCTGATCATCGTGTCGCCGGTCATGGCGTGGCCAGCGTGTAGGTCGCACGCGCGTTGTAGGTGCCTGCGGCGACGATGGCCGCATTCGCATAGCGGAAGCTGTGACAGCTCTCCGCCCAGGTGTTGCGCAACAGTGTGGCCAGCGTCTGCGTACCGCCGGTGAATGCGCCCGCCGGGAACGGTTGCGCGCCGGCGTCGCCGTTGCCGCTGCTGGTCCAGCTGATCTGGGTGATCGGGATGGTGTCGCCGCCGGCGCTCGTCAGATTCGCGGGTGTGGTGACGCGCAGGGTGGCGCTCTGATTGGGGTTGGTCGGCAGCCGGAAGAAAGCGCTGATGTACATCTGACCGGCGTTGCAGAACGCGAAGCCGTCCAGATCGCTGGTGAGGCGGCCGGTGCCGGTCATGTTCTGTACGGCTGCGTTGCCGACGGCTGCGGCCGGTACGGTCACGCTGACCAGATTGACCGTGGTGTTGGCGGCGGGCGTGCCGCCGGCGTTGTAGTTGCCGCCGGTGATGGTGCCGTCGCCGATGCGCAGATACGCGGCTTTGGTGCCGGTGCCGATGGTGATGGTGTAAGCGGAGGCGTCGCCGATGCCCAGCATTGTCGCGATGAGAAGCGCGATGATCAGAATCGGCCGCGATGCGTAACGTGGAGCCGTGATACGGGCCAGATGCGA
Organism: uncultured Thermomonas sp.; assembly: GCA_966203835.1. Classification (GTDB taxonomy): domain Bacteria; phylum Pseudomonadota; class Gammaproteobacteria; order Xanthomonadales; family Xanthomonadaceae; genus Lysobacter_I. The sequence goes on along the minus strand of CBIHKW010000040.1, from coordinate 9,446 downwards.
TTCCATGGCGTATTCCTCTTCGAACAGACGTGTCCCTCTAGAACAAAGGGGCTGCCCGGATAGGCAGCCCCTTCGGAAAAACAGACCAGAGGCTGTGGTCGATTACGGCAAGGAAGCAGTATAGGTGACCCGGCCGTTGTTGACGTTCACGCCGCCGTAGCTGCCGGCGCCGACGAAGTTGGTGTTGCTGTACGCGAACGACCAGTTGGCGGTGCGATTGACCACGCGCGCGCCGACGTTCGGCGTCACCGTGACCGCTGCGCTGGTGCCGCCATCGATCAGGGTCGGCACGTTGAGGTTCGGATCGGAGCTGGTGGAGAGGATTTCGGCGAACGAGATGTTCTCGCCGGCGCCGTTGTTGAGCTGGCCGAGGGTGGTGCCGGTCAGCGACACGTTGCCGTTGTTGCTCTGCAGCAACACCGGCACGGCGCCGCCGTTGGTGCGGGCGATATCGGTACCGTCGCCGACGTTGGCGGCCGGGACCGCGAATTCCACGAGATCGACCGTTGCGCCGGCGCTGCCGACCTGGAAGCGGATGAACTTCGGGATCACCACGCGGAAATCGAGGCGGGCATTGGCGTTGAGGGCGCCGGCGCCGGTCTGGAAATCGGATTCGGCGGAGGCGGGGAGCGCGGCGGCCATGGCCAGGAAGAGCAGGCTGGCGGCGCTGAGAGTTTTACGGATATTCGACATTGTGACGTGACCTTTCGGAAGGATGGCAGTGGGATGGCAGCACTGGGATCCGTATGTGGCTGCAAGGCGCCGGTTGTCAGGCAAGGGAACCTAAAGCACGATCCGTGCCATCTTGCTGCGAAATGCGCGCTTCAAAAAACGTGATGTCCACTCGCAAAAAGCCGATCCGGCACGCTGAAGCAGGGCGGGAATTGGCGCATTTCGTCGTTAATTGCGGCGTCCGTGTCGGTGTGCGTCGGCCGCCCGCGCCGAGCAGGGCGAAACCGTGACGGGGTTCGCGCCCGGCTCCGGATTCCGTACACTCGCGCTCGCTGGCCATTGCGGCCACGGGGGAAAGTGGAATGAATCTTGTGATGGTGATGGTCGTTATGGCGGCGACCCTTGTCGGTTTCGTGCTGTTTTTGTGGCTGTTGCTGCGGTTCGCGCTGCCCTGGTGGCTGAGCCGGAAAATCGCGGCGATGGCAGGCATGGCGCAGAACCTCGGTATCGCCGCGCGCATCACCCTGGTGCCCGCCGCTCAGGACTGGCAGCAGCCGGGCACCGCGGGCCTGATCGACGACATGCGCGCATTGGGCTTCGACGAGATCGGCCGTTTCGCGGTGCCGGAAATGTCGACGATGCAGCTCTGGGCGGGCAGCCATCCGCAGGACGGCGTGGCTGTAGCGGTGTACGACCACGGGACCATGCCGGTGTTTTTCGATCTGGTGCGGGTCTACGACGATCACGCCACCTGCACCGTCAGCAGCAACCCCATCCACGATCCCGAGAACGTGCCGCCGGGCAACCGCTGCATCGCCGATCCCGCGATGTCGCCGCGGACCGCACAGGAGACGCTGCGCGCGCAGCCCTTGGCCGGGAACCTCTTGCCGTTGGATGCCGGAAACTTCGAGCCGGTCTTCATCGAGCTGTACGCGCGCTCGATCGATCACATTCTCTCCAGGCAGATGCCCGATGCCGAGAAGATGCGCACCGTCGGCGAACGTGTTTCCGAGGCGACCGGCACCCCGATGCCGACGCTCGACGACAAGCAGATGCAACTCGCGGTCGACATGCAGCGCAGCACGCGCTTGGCAGCGCTGCAGGAAGCGATCATCGACCGCTACCTGCAATCCGGGCAGGTCGGCGCGCGCGAGTGGGAGCGCGTGCGCGACCGTCTGGCGATCGTGCACGATCTGCTGAGCCGCGAAGATGCCGCCGAACTTGCGCGCGGCAACTGCGACTACGAGGCCATCGAACCGATGATCGCGAGAGTGCTGGCGCTGGAGCTTTCGCCATTGGACACCTTCGAGAAAATCACCGCCGCATTGCCCGAAACGCAGCGCCTGCGGCTGCTGGGCGAAGTGGATCATCCGCTGTACGCGCAGCTGTATGTGACGTCGACCTGAGTCGCGGGCGTCGTCTCAGGCGTTTGCGGAGGCGAGCGCCTGCAATTTGCACACCGTCGACCAGTTGCGGCTGGTGATGAGATCGCGGAATTTCGGGCCGACGAGTTTCGCGGCGAACGCGCTGTCCAGAATGCCGTTCGGGCACCAGAGATAAAACGCATCTGCGCCCAGCGCGACGTGATCGTCTGTCGCGCTGTCGACCAGCGCCCGCAGCGGCGCGCGGTCGGCACCGGCGGTCATGAAGCCCACCAGCATCCGCGACGGATCGTCCATGCGATCCAGGAACGGGTTGCCGGCCGCCGCGGCGTCGAGTTCCGGCGCCGTCAGTACCAGCGTGTTGGCGGAGACGCCGGTGGCCTGGACCAGCGCATCGGCGATGCGTTTCGCATTGACCTTGGCCGTGCTGCGACCCGCATCGAAGACAACGTTGCCGCTGTTGAGCAGCGTGCGCACGTTCGTGAACCCCAATGCCTCGAACATCGTGCGCAGGTCGGCCATGGCGATGCGCTTGGCTTTGCCGACGTTGATGCCGCGGAACAGTGCGATCTGGACGGCCACTCAGACCTCCAAGGTCGCCGCGCCACGCAGACGATGCAGTCGCGTCGACATGTATGCCGTCGCAACGGCTGGTGGCAGTGATGTAACCACTCAGACTTCCAACGTTGCCAGATCGCCCTTCGTCTCCAGCCACGTCTTCCGGTCGCTCGCGCGCTTCTTCGCCAGCAACATATCCATCAACGCATGCGTTTCGGTACCGCCGTCGACGGTGAGCTGCACCAGCCGGCGGGTATCCGGATGGATGGCCGATTCGCGCAACTGCTGCGGATTCATCTCGCCGAGACCCTTGAAGCGGGTGACATTGATCGCGCCGCCGAAGCCTTTGGTGTTCGCGGCTTTTTCGCGCTCGATCTTCTCCAGCAGCAGGCGCTTTTCTTCTTCGTCCAGCGCGTAGAACACCTGCTTGCCCACGTCGACACGGAACAACGGCGGCATCGCCACGAAGATGTTGCCGGCAACGACCAATGCGGGAAAGTGCTTCAGGAACAGCGCCGAGAGCAGGGTCGCGATGTGCAGACCGTCGGAATCGGCGTCGGCGAGGATCACCACCTTGCCGTAGCGCAGACCGCTGATGTCGTCCTTGCCGGGGTCGCAGCCGATCGCCACCGCGAGGTCGTGGACTTCCTGCGACGCGAGCACGCTGCCGGAAGCGACTTCCCAGGTATTCAGGATCTTGCCGCGCAGCGGAAGAATGGCCTGGAAATCCTTGTCGCGCGCCTGTTTCGCCGAGCCGCCGGCGGAGTCGCCTTCAACCAGAAATAGTTCTGTGCGCGAGAGATCCTGGCTGATGCAGTCGGCGAGTTTTCCGGGCAGCGCCGGGCCTTGGGTGACTTTCTTGCGGACGATCTGCTTTTCGGTCTTCAGGCGCGCGGCCGCGCGTTCGATCGCGAGCTGTGCGATCCGCTCGCCGAGTTCGGTGTGCTGGTTGAGCCATAGCGAGAACGCATCGTGCGCGGCGCCTTCGACGAACGCAGCGGCTTGCCGCGACGACAGCCGTTCCTTGGTCTGGCCGCTGAACTGCGGGTCGGTCATCTTCACGCTGAGCACGAAAGCGACGCGATCCCAGACGTCTTCCGGCGCGAGTTTCACGCCGCGCGGCAGCAGGTTGCGGAAATCGCAGAATTCCCGCAGCGCGTCGGTGAAGCCGGTGCGCAGGCCGTTGACGTGCGTGCCGTGCTGCGCGGTCGGAATCAGATTGACGTAGCTTTCCTGCACCAGATCGCCATCGGGCACCCAGGCGGCGGCCCAGTCGACGATTTCGGAATCCTTCTTCAGCTGGCCGACGAACAGCTCCGGCGGCAGGCATTCGTTCGCGCCAAGCTCGCCCTTCAGATAGTCACGAAGCCCGTCTTCGTAGAGCCACTGGTCTTTTTCGCCGGTCGCGACATCCAGCAGGTTGACCGTCAGGCCGGGGCAGAGCACGGCTTTCGCGCGCAGCAGGTGGCGCAGATGGCGCAGGTTGAACTTGGCAGTGTCGAAATATTTCGGGTCCGGCCAGAAGCGCAATCGCGTGCCGGTGTTCTTCTTGCCGACGGTGCCGACGATATCGAGATCCGACGCGCGGTCGCCGTCGCGGAACGCCATCCGGTATTCGTTGCCGTCGCGCTTGATGAACAGTTCGACCTGTTTCGACAGCGCATTGACCACGCTCACGCCGACGCCGTGCAGGCCGCCGCTGAAGGTGTAGTTCTTGTTGCTGAACTTGCCGCCCGCGTGCAGGCGGGTGAGGATCAGTTCGACGCCCGGGATCTTCTCTTCCGGATGGATGTCCACCGGCATGCCGCGGCCGTCGTCGGAGACTTCGCAGCTGCCGTCGGTGTGCATCACCACGTCGATGCTGCGGGCGTGGCCGGCGAGGGCTTCGTCGACCGCGTTGTCGATCACTTCCTGTGCCAGATGGTTCGGGCGGGTGGTGTCGGTGTACATGCCCGGCCGGCGTTTTACCGGGTCCAGGCCGGAAAGGACTTCGATATCTGCGGCGTTGTAGCGACTGCTCATGGGCGTTGGGCGTGGGTCCGAACGGGCGTGCGCCGGGTTGGCGACGCCAAGGCCGGCGAGCTTGGCGGTCCGGCGGGGCAGGGTCAAGCCGTTCAGGATGTGGGCGGCGTCGTGGGACAGGTGTTCATGGCGCAGTCGGCCGTTGGACGTTAAGGTGCCGCCGTCCGTACCGAAGCCCGCCCCTCCCGGCGGCGCCGCGGGCAGCAGACATCATGATCCGCAAGACCAATACCAGCACCCTGTTCCGCCCCCGAGCCCTCCTGGGCGTGATCGCCGTCGCCGGCCTCGCGCTCGCGGCCAGCGCCGTGTTCGCGCAGACCGCCACCGGTGCGCAGTCGGACCCGACCCCGCAGTCCGCCCAGGACGCCGAGAAGGCCAATGCAGAAAAAATCAAGGCTGAGGAAGCCAAGGCGGAAGCCGAGAAGCGTCGTCAGACCGAAGCGGCCGAGGCGCGCAAAGCCAAGCGCGACAAGTCCAAGGACGACAAGGGCTCCGATCGCGAGCTCGAGGAAGAGGAAGACATCTGAGTCGCGGCTTCCCCGGTTTCGCACCTGTCGACACCCCGGCCTTGCCGGGGTGTTCTTTTTTCCAGAGAAATCAGTTTCTTGCGCGCTGCCGGTCGCCTCGACGGCCGCATCCCGGTAGACTATCGCTTTCCAGCGACCCGCTGCCGACATGAACCCCCCCAGCTCCGCGACTCCCCTCGTCTTCGTTACCGGCGGCGTGGTGTCGTCGCTCGGCAAAGGCATTGCCGCTGCCTCCCTCGCCGCCATCCTCGAAGCCCGCGGCCTGCGGGTGACGATGATGAAGCTCGACCCGTACATCAACGTCGATCCGGGCACCATGAGCCCGTTCCAGCACGGTGAGGTGTATGTCACCGACGACGGTGCCGAGACCGACCTCGACCTCGGCCACTACGAGCGCTACGTCAACACCCGCCTGTCCGGCAAGAATTCGATCACCACCGGCAAGATCTACGAAGCGGTGATCCGCAAGGAACGCCGCGGCGATTACCTCGGCGCCACCGTGCAGGTGATCCCGCACATCACCGACGAGATCAAACGCTGCATCGATGCCGCGACCGAGGGCTACGACGTGGCGCTGGTCGAGATCGGCGGCACCGTCGGCGATATCGAGTCGCTGCCGTTCCTCGAAGCCATCCGCCAGATCCGCACCGAGCGCGGCGCGGAAAAAGCGATGTTCATGCACCTGACCCTGGTGCCGTACATCGCCGCCGCCGGCGAGCTGAAGACCAAGCCGACCCAGCATTCGGTGAAGGAACTGCGCTCCATCGGCATCCAGCCGGACGTGCTGCTGTGCCGTAGCGAACAGCCGCTGCCCGACGGCGAGCGCCGCAAGATCGCGCTGTTCACCAACGTGCCGGAACGCTCGGTGATTTCCGCGGTCGATCTGGACAACATCTACAAGATCCCGATGTGGCTGCACACGCAGGAGCTGGACCAGATCGTGGTCGAACACCTGCATCTCCAGAACAAGGCCTCGGCCGGCGCGGATCTGTCGGAATGGCTGGCGGTGGTGGATGCCACCGAACATCCGATCGATACCGTCACGATCGCGGTGGTCGGCAAATACGTCGATCACCAGGACGCCTACAAGTCCGTGGCCGAGGCGCTGAAACACGGCGGCCTGCGCCAGCGCAGCAAAGTCACGCTCAAGTGGCTGGAATCCGAAGACATCGAGCGCGACGGCGCCGCGGCCACGCTGGCCGGCGTCGACGGCATCCTGGTGCCGGGCGGATTCGGCGACCGCGGTTTCGAAGGCAAGGTGCTGACCGCGCAATACGCGCGCGAGCAGGGCGTGCCGTATTTCGGCATCTGCTACGGCATGCAGGCCGCGGTGGTGGATTACGCCCGCAATGTCCTGGGCCTGACCGACGCCAACAGCACCGAGAACGACCGCCAGAGCACGCATCCGGTGATCGGCCTGATCACCGAGTGGCGCACCGCCACCGGCGAAGTCGAACGTCGCAGCGAGAAGAGCGACCTCGGCGGCACCATGCGCCTGGGTCTGCAGGAGCAGCGCGTCAAACAGGGCACGCTGTCGCACCGCATGTACGGCAAGGACGTGGTGGGCGAGCGTCACCGGCATCGCTACGAATTCAACAACCGCTATCGCACGCAGTTGGAAGACGCCGGTCTGGTGATCGCCGCGAAATCGATGGACGATCTGCTGGTCGAGATGGTCGAACTGCCGCAGACGCTGCACCCATGGTTCCTGGCCTGCCAGGCGCATCCGGAATTCCTGTCGACGCCGCGTCACGGGCACCCGCTGTTCATCGGCTTCATCCGCGCCGCGCGCGAGCACAAAGCCAATGAAGGTCAAAGCGGCGGTTTGTTGAAGGAGGCGAGCGCGTGAAGCTGTTTTTTGCTGAGGAATCGGATCTTGTGGGAGCGGCGGGAGCCGCGATACGAAGGATGGCGACTCCGAACTTGATCGCGGCTTCCGCCGCTCCCACAAAGGCATTCCGATGAAACTCTGTGGCTTCGACGTTGGCCTCGACCAACCGTTTTTCCTGATCGCCGGCCCCTGCGTCATCGAGTCCGAGCAGTTGCAGCTCGATGTCGCCGGCCAGCTCAAGGAAATCACCTCGGCGCTCGGCATTCCCTTCATCTTCAAGTCGAGCTTCGACAAGGCCAACCGCACCTCGGGCACCAGTTTCCGCGGCCCCGGCATGGAAGAAGGCCTGCGCGTGCTCGCCGAAGTGAAGCGCCAGATCGGCGTGCCGGTGCTCACCGATGTCCACGAATACACGCCGATGGACGAAGTGGCGAGCGTGGTCGACGTGCTGCAGACGCCCGCGTTCCTCGTGCGCCAGACCGATTTCATCAAAAAAGTCTGCGCCGCCGGCAAACCGGTCAACATCAAGAAAGGCCAGTTCCTGTCGCCGTGGGACATGAAGCCGGTGGTCGAGAAGGCGAAGTCCACCGGCAATCACGACATCATGGTCTGCGAGCGCGGCGCCAGCTTCGGCTACAACAATCTGGTCAGCGACATGCGCAGCCTTTCGGTGATGCGCGATACCGATTGCCCGGTGGTGTTCGACGCCACCCATTCGGTGCAGTTGCCGGGCGGGCAGGGCAACAGCAGCGGCGGTCAGCGCGAATTCGTGCCGGTGCTGGCGCGCGCAGCGGTCGCCGTCGGCATCGCCGGCCTGTTCATGGAAACCCATCCCGACCCGAGCAAAGCGCTGTCCGACGGTCCGAACGCCTGGCCGCTCGGCAAGATGCGCGCACTGCTGGAAACGCTGCAGGCGCTGGACGAAGTGACCAAGCGCAACGGTTTTCTGGAGGCGTCGCTTTGATCGCAATCTCAAGGGCCTGTGTGCTTGCCGTTACGATAAGCGGCGTTCTGGCTGGCCTCGTCATCGCGCCGTCGGCAAAGGCTGCCGCACAAAGCAAGACGACGCTCGAAAATGCAGTGGATGCCTACAGCGACGAATGCGTCGCTCCGTTCTTCGAATATGCCGATCCGTCGGCGACGGTGAAGCAGATGGCCGCGCCCGATATCGCGCGCCCCCTGCTGGCGCGACTCGCGAAAGGCGCGCCGGCCGAGTGGCGCGGTTTGTCCGACGTTTCGATAGGCGTCGAGCGACGCATCGAAGACGCGCTCGGGCTGTTGGCGACGAAGGTCAGCCAGGGCAGCGCCGATGAGCAACAGATCGCGAAAGCCTATACGGCCTACTATCTGCCGATCCCGCAGACGGAAAGCTGCCGACGTCCTGCCGGATTGCGCGAATACGTGGAAACCCACGGTTTCTGGGCGCTTTCGTCACAGACGCCCTGATTCAAAAAACCCGATCTCAAATCCGATTCTCCAGTCATCATCAGGATCAGTTTCGAACATGACCACGATCACGAAGATCCACGCCCGCGAAATCCTCGACAGCCGCGGCAATCCGACGCTGGAAGCCGAAGTCACCCTCGCCGACGGCAGTTTCGGCCGCGCGATGGTGCCGTCGGGCGCCTCCACCGGCACCAAGGAAGCCGTCGAACTGCGCGATGGCGACAAGACCCGTTATCTCGGCAAGGGCGTGCTCAAAGCCGTGGGCAACGTCAACGGCGCGATCGCGCAGACGCTGACCGGTTTCGATGCCGCCGATCAGGCTGGCCTCGACAAGCGCCTGATCGATCTCGACGGCACCGAGAACAAGGGCCGGCTCGGTGCGAACGCGCTGCTCGGCGTGTCGATGGCCGCCGCACACGCGGTCGCCGCGTCGCGCAAGCAGGCGCTGTGGCAGTACCTCGCCGACGGCCGCGACGTGACATTGCCTGTTCCGATGATGAACATCATCAACGGCGGTGCGCACGCGGACAACAACGTCGATCTGCAGGAATTCATGGTGCTGCCGGTCGGTTTCGACTCGTTCTCGGAAGCGCTGCGCTGCGGCACCGAAATCTTCCACGCGCTGAAATCGGTGCTGAAGGGGCGCGGCCTGAGCACGTCGGTCGGCGACGAGGGCGGTTTCGCGCCGGATCTGCGCAGCAACTCCGAAGCGCTGGACACGATCATCGAAGCCATCGGCAAGGCCGGCTACAAGGCCGGCGAAGACGTGCTGCTCGGCCTCGATGTGGCCTCCAGCGAATTCTTCGAGAACGGCAAATACAATCTCACCGGCGAAGGCAAGCGCCTGACCAGCGAGCAGTTCGTCGATTTCCTCGCCGATTGGGCGCGCGAGTATCCGATCGTCACCATCGAAGATGGCATGGCCGAGCACGATTGGGCGGGCTGGAAGCTGCTCACCGATCGTCTCGCCGGCAAGGTCCAGTTGGTCGGCGACGATCTGTTCGTCAC
>CBIHKW010000039.1:0-32213 GCA_966203835.1 uncultured Thermomonas sp. | reverse complement strand
GCGGTGGATCAGGTCAACACCGGCCGCGCACCGGAGTACTACTACGACTACGCGAAAAGCCTGCAGGCGCTGGATCCGGCGGCGCTGGCGGAAGCGGGCAAGGTGGTGAAGCCCGAAGAGCTGGTGTGGATCGTGGTCGGCGATCTGAAGAAGATCGAAGCCGGGGTGCGCGAATTGGGCTACGGCGAAGCGGTGCGCGCGCAGGTCGAATAAGCGGCATCCGCAGCTGTCCGCATCTGTAGAGCGGCCTTCAGGCCGCTGCTTCGCCCCCTCCCATTCGCCCTGCGCGCGAATCTCCCTCCCCCGCGTGCGGGGGAGGGTTGGGGTGGGGTGGGGTGGGGGCAGCGGCCTGAAGGCCGCTCTACAGGTGCAGACAGCGCGTCAATCCTGGATGCGATAGGGATCCTCGATCCCGAGTTCGGCCAATATCTCGCGCTCCAACTGCTCCATGCACTCGGCTTCGCGTTCGTCCTCGTGATCCATGCCCAGTAGATGCAGCACGCCGTGGACGGTGAGATGCGCGTAGTGGTGCGTCGCAGGTTTGCCCTGTTCCGCCGCCTCGCGGGCGACCACCGGCGCGCACAGCACGATGTCGCCCATCAGCGGCATCACCACGCCCTTGGGCATCTTCACGCCCTCGGCGATGTCGGCCGGGAAACTCAGGACGTTGGTGGCGTAATCCTTGCCGCGGTAGTGACGGTTGAGCGCGCGACCCTCGTCTTCGTCGACGATGCGGATCGCCAGATCGGCCTCGCGGATGCGGCCTTCCAGCGCGGTCGCGACCCAGCGCCGGAAGCTGGTCGCCGCGGGCACGCCGGCGCGCGGCGCGGCGTAGCCGACGGCGACATCCAGACGGGTGGGGCCGCGGGTCATCGGTCGCCCCAGTCGTCGGCGTCGTATTCGATGGTGACGACTTCGGCGTTCTTCTCGTCCATGTCCTTCTGGATGCTCCGTGCATCCTCGATGCTGACATAGCAGTTCTGGTCGGTCCTCGAGGTGAGCGCCCCGAGCACTTGCATCATCAGGTCGTCCTTGTTCCGGTGGAGTTCGTCCAGAGAGAGGGCGATAGGCTCCCGCGCACATCCGCCGATGTTCGTCGCCTGTATGGTCGGCACCAGCTCGCGCATGGCGCGATCCGACAGCGTTTCGTAGGTGGCCTGATCCATCCGCGATTCGGCGACCGAAATCCGGCCCTTGAAGAAATAGAGTTGTTTGTAGAACAGATAGCCGCGCGAACGCATCGGCACCTTGTCGCCGGTCTCTTCCACGTTGAGCCTGTAGCGCAGGTCGATGCGTTTGCCCGCGAGCGGTTTAGGCGCCAGTGCCGCCATGAAAGCGTCGTCGCGTCGCGCATCGGCCTTGCCGCCGGCGTCGGTCGATGCCGCGTTTTCCTGGTCTTGCGACGCCGTCTCCAAGCCCTTCGGCACAATATCGAACGCGACTGTGCCGACGATTTCGAGATCGTTGTAGTACTTCATTTTCACGCCGGCATCGAAGGATTCGACGAAATTCTTCATGCCCGCTTTCAGTGCGGCATCTGCCGGCATCTCGCCCGCTGGATACACGAACACGTCGAATCTGATTTCAGGATGTTGCGGCAACAGGTATCGGAAACTCGCGCCCGCGTACTTCGCTGCGGGGTCGTAATCGCTCTGTTCCAGCACGAATTCGCCGACGCGCTTCGGCGCGGAAATTCGGGTTTCGACGATGAATGGCTGCGTCTCTTCTTTGTCTTTGTCTTTGTCTTTGCGTTCCTTCGCCATGGCAGGTTGCGCTGCGATGGCAAGTCCCATCGCGATGGCCAGCATGCAGCTCAGTTGACGATGAATCGGCATCAGGGGTTCTCCTCCGCTTGTGCGCTTTGCTTCTCATACGCCCGCACGATCTTCGCCACCAGTGGATGGCGCACCACGTCGCGCGCTTCGAAGAAGGTGAAGCTCACGCCGTCGATTTCGCGCAGCACGTCGATCGCGTCGCGCAGGCCGGATTTGACGTGTTTCGGCAGGTCGATCTGGGTGAGGTCGCCGGTGACTACCGCGGTGCTGCCGTAGCCCAGGCGGGTGAGGAACATCTTCATCTGTTCGATGGTGGTGTTCTGCGCTTCGTCCAGGATCACGAAGGCATCGTTGAGCGTGCGTCCGCGCATGTAGGCCAGCGGCGCGATCTCGATGACGTTCCTTTCCAGAAGTTTCGCGACTTTCTCCACGCCCAGCATTTCGTACAGCGCGTCGTACAGCGGCCGCAGATAGGGATCGACCTTCTGCGACAGGTCGCCGGGCAGGAAGCCGAGTTTCTCGCCGGCTTCCACTGCCGGCCGCACCAGGATGATGCGCTGGATGCGCGCGGTGTTCAGCGCCTCCACGGCCATGGCCACGGCGAGGAAGGTCTTGCCGGTGCCGGCCGGGCCGACGCCGAAGTTGATGTCGTGGGTGGCGATGAGGTGCAGGTATTTCTGTTGGTTCGCGCCGCGGCCGCGGACGGTGCCGCGTTTGACCTTCACCGCGACTTCCTGCGCCTGATAGCCGACGACGGGCGCGGGCGGCGCGTCGTCGTTGCCGAGCCGCAGGTGGATCGCCTGGGCGTCGAAGGTGATCTCGCCGGCTTCGACGTAGAGCGCGCGCAGCAGTTTCTCGGCGTCGGCGACCGTGGCCTCGTCGTCGCCGCTGACCCGGAACACATTGCCGCGGTTGGCGATTTCGACGCCGCGCCGCAGTTCGATCTGGCGCAGGTGGGCGTCGAAGGGGCCGGCGAGGTTGGCCAAGCGTTCGGGGTCGGCGGGGTCCAACGCGAAATCCCGGCTGTACGGGCGTAGGGCTTGATTCTGCATAGGAGGCAAAGGGTAACCCGCGACGCCGGGCGGGGCTACCGGGCCGACCCATGGACATTAATTAATCGATCAATTAAATTTAGCCCATGGCTTCGATACCCCCTTCATCCCCATCCGCTCCGCGGACCTCTCGACCCGCCGCCAAACGACGCGGCCGCACCCCCGGCCGCCCGCTCGGCGAGGGCGCCGACCTGCGCACAGGCCTGCTCGATGCGACGGTCGTCTGTTTCGCGCGTCACGGCATCGCCGGCAGTTCGCTGCGCCAGATCGCGACCGAGGCCGGCGTCACGCCGGCGCTGCTGCATTACTACTTCGGCGGCAAGGAGGCGCTGGTGGAGGCGGTGATCGAGGAGCGACTGATGCCGGTGACGCAGGGGCTGCGCGGCCCGCTGCTGCAGGCCGGCGACGACCCGCGCGCGCTGATCCGCGGTTTCGTGCGCACGGTGCTGACCACCGCGCTGGCGCATCCGTGGCTGCCGCAGCTGTGGGTGCGGGAAGTGCTGCACGAAGGCGGCGGCCTGCGTGAGCTGATACAGCAACGCATCGGCCCGCTGCTGCCGCGCATGCTGGCCGCGCGTTTCGTCGAGATGCAGAACCAAGGCCGCTTGAATCCGCGCCTCGATCCGCGATTGCTGGTGGTCTCGCTGATCGGGCAGACGATGTTCATGGCCGCCAGTGCGCCGATCTGGCGCGGGATTTTCGATGCCGATGATGTGGATGTGGACGCGCTCTGCAACCACGTCCTGGCCCTGCTCGAACATGGTCTGGAGTTGCGCGATGTCTAAGTCCGTCAGATGGTCGGTTTTACTGGCGGCGGCTGCCCTTGCCGGCTGCGCCGACGACGCCCCGCAGGTGCTGGGCACGCTGGAATACGATCGCATCACTCTGCCGGCGCCGTCGGCCGAACGCATCGTCTCGGTCGACGTGCGCGAGGGCGACCGGGTGAAAGCCGGCGCGACCCTGCTCACGCTGGAGCGCACGCGCATCGCGGCGCAGACCGATGTCGCGCTGGCGCAGGCGCAGCAGCAGCGCGAATCGCTGGCGGAACTCGAAGCCGGCACCCGCGACGAGCAGGTCGCGCAGGCGCGGGCGCAGCTCGTCGGCGCGCAGGCGCAGGCCCGCGACGCGCGCGCCTACTTCGCCCGCGTGCAGCCGCTGGGCCAGCGCAAACTCATCGCCGCGGTGGAGGTGGATCGCGCGAAGGCCGCCGCCGACAGTGCCGATGCGCAGGTGCGCGCCGCGCAGGCGCTGCTGGACGAACTGCAGAACGGCACGCGCAGGGAACGCATCGCCCAGGCGACGGCGGCGGTGCGCGCGGCCGATGCGCAGGTCGCAGCGCAGACCGTCACACTCGACAAATTGAAGATCGTGGCGCCGCGCGACGGCCGCGTCGACAGCCTGCCGTACGAACTCGGCGACCAGGCGCCGGTCGGTGCATCGTTGGCGATCCTGCTGGTCGGCGACGCGCCGTACGCCCGCGTCTACGTGCCCGAGCCGCTGCGCGCGAACGTGAAGATCGGCGACCGCGCGATGGTGCATGTCGACGGCCGCGACGCGGCGTTGTCCGGCCGCGTGCGCGCGATCCGCAGCGAACCCAGTTTCACCCCGTATTACGCGCTGAGCGGCAAGGACGCGGCGCGGCTGAGCTATCTCGCTGAAGTCGTGTTCGATAAAAGCGTGCTCGAACAATCAGGCGATCTGCCCGCCGGATTGCCGGTGCGGGTCGAGTTCGCGGCGAAGTGATCGCACGATGAGCACCGATCTCGCCATCCGCGCCCGCGGCCTGAGCAAACACTTCGGCGCGCTGAAGGCCGTCGATGGCGTCGACCTGAGCGTGCCGCGCGCGAATGTCTACGGCTTTCTCGGCCCGAACGGTTCGGGCAAGTCCACCACCATCCGCATGCTGTGCGGCTTGCTCACGCCGAGCGCGGGCGAGATCGAAGTCCTCGGCTTCAGGATTCCGCAGGAAGCCGAGGCGCTGCGTCGGCGGATCGGCTACATGACCCAGAAGTTCGCGCTGTACGAAGACCTGACCGTGCGCGAGAACCTCGAATACTTAGCTTCAGTGCAAGGATTGTCGCGGGCGCCGCGCAAGGCGCGCATCGATGAGCTGTTGCAGGCCTACAACTTCACCGACCGCCAGAAACAGCTCGCCGGCACCATGAGCGGCGGGCAGAAACAGCGGCTGGCGCTGGCCGGCGCCATCGTCCACAAGCCGGAGCTGTTGTTCCTCGACGAACCGACGAGTGCGGTCGATCCCGAATCGCGCCGCGATTTCTGGGAAAAACTCTTCGATCTCGCCGATGCCGGCACCACCATTCTCGTGTCCACGCACTACATGGACGAAGCCGAACGCTGCCATCGCATCGCGATCCTCGACACCGGTCGTCTGGTTGCCGATGGCACGCCCGCCGACCTCACCCGCGCGCTCGCGGGCCGCACGCTGGGCGTGCGCGCGCAGGAGCCGCGCCGGGCGCAGGCGGCGCTGCATGCAACGCCCGGCGTGCTCAGCGTGGCGCAGATCGGCAACGAATTGCGGGTGTTGACGGTCGCTGGCGGCGACGCGGCGCAATTGCAGGCGTCGCTGCGCAAGGCCGGCGTCGATGCGGAGGTGTCGGTGATCGAGCCCAATCTCGAAGACGTATTCGTCTCCGCCACGCATCACGACGAAACAGTGAGGGCGGCATGAAATTCGCGCAGATTTTCGCGGTGATGCTCAAAGAGCTGCGGCAGATGCGCCGCGACCGCATGACCCTGGGCATGATGGTCGGCATTCCGACCCTGCAGCTGATGCTGTTCGGCTTCGCGATCAATCCCGACGTGCGCAACCTGCCCACTGCCATCGCCGATATGGCCGACACCGCGGGTTCGCGTGCGCTGGCGCAGGACATGCTGGCCACGGGCATCGTGCGTCAGGTCGCACCTGCGTACACGCCGCAGGATCTGCAGACACTGCTCAATCGCGGACAGATCAAGATCGGCATCGTGATTCCGCAGGATTTCGAACGCCGCAAACTCGACGGTCGCGAAGCGGTGCAGGTGATCGTCGACGGCAGCGACACCTCGGTGCAGGCGACCGCGCGGCAACTCGCTGCAATGCCGCTGGATGGCGGCAGCGGCTTGCGCGCGACAGCGATCAGCGTGCTGCCGCTGTACAACCCGGAGCGCCGCGCGGCGGTGAACATCGTGCCCAGCCTGATCGGGGTGATCCTGACCATGACGATGGTGATGTTCACCGCCATGGCCATCGTCCGCGAGCGCGAGCGCGGCAATCTCGAACTGCTGATCACCACGCCGGTGTCCAGCGCCGAACTGATGATCGGCAAGGTGCTGCCCTACATCGGCGTGGGACTGGTGCAGACCACGGTGGTGCTGGTGCTGGGCATGACCGTGTTCAGCGTGCCGGTGCGCGGCAGCCTGCTGGATGTCTATGCCGCGGCGATGCTGTTGATCGTCGCCAATCTGACCCTCGGGCTGCTGGTGTCGACCAAGGCGCAGACCCAGTTCCAGGCGATGCAGATGGCGTTCTTCCTGTTCCTGCCGTCGATCCTGCTGTCCGGCTTCATGTTTCCGTTCGACGGCATGCCGGTGGCGGCGCAGTGGATCGCCGAGGCGTTGCCGCTGACCCATTTCGTGCGCCTGATCCGCGGGGTGATGCTGCGCGGCGCGAATCTCTACGAACTGTGGCCGGACGTGCTGGCGCTGATGGCGTTCACGGCGGTGATGATGACGCTGGCGATCTCGCGGTTCCGCAAGCGGCTGGATTGATGCGTGTCGCAGGGCGGGCCTTGGCCCGCCATTGCGACGGTTCAACCGAAGGTGGAAATGATCGAAGCCGTTTCGATCGGCGTTGCGAAGCGCTGACGTGATGCGATGGCGGGCCAGGGCTCGCCCTACAGCGAATCGAGGAATCCGCGCACCGCTGGATCGAAGCGGGCGATGTCCACCAGGAAGGCGTCGTGACCCTGTGGGGACGGCAGCGGCAGGCAATACGCATCGGCGCCGCCGGCGAGCAGGCCGTCGGCGATTTCCTGTTGCTGCTGGATCGGGAACAGGATGTCGGTATGCACGCCGATGGCCAGGGCGCGCGCCACGCGCAGCTTCGACAGACCTTCCTCGCAGGTGCCCTGGCAGGATTCGCCCAGATCGAACCAGTCCATCGAGCGGCTGAGGTAGAGATAGCAGTTGGGATCGAAGCGGCGGACGAAGCGGCGGGCGTGGCCTTCGAGATAACTTTCGACCTCGAATTCCAGGCCGAACGGGTCTTCGCCCATGCGCCGGTCGGAATCCAGGCGCACGCGGCCGAAGCGGCCGTCCCATTCCAGCGCCGACCGGTAGGTGATGACGCCGAGTTTGCGCGCCATGCGCATGCCCGCTTCGGGATAGGTCTCGTCGCTGTAGTCGCCGTTGTTCCAGTTCGGATCGAGGCGGATCGCTTCGCGTTGCAGCGAACGGATCGCGATCGAGAACGGCAGCGCGCGCGCGGCGCCGGAGATGTTGATGTGGCTGTGGGCCGCGCCGGGGAATCGCTGCAGCAGCGACAGCGCGACCATCCCGCCCATGGAATTGCCGATGACGCAGGCCAGGCGTTCGATGCCGAGGCTGTTTACCACGGCCATGGCGGCGTCGGCGCAGTCTTCCACCGACAGATCGGGAAAGCGCAGGCGGTAGGGCGCGCCGGTGGCGGCTTCGACGGACGCCGGACCGGTCGAGCCTTTGCAGCTTCCCAGCGAATTGACGCAGATAACGAACCAGCGATCGCTGTCGATGGCCTTGCCGGGCCCCAGCATCGCTTCCCACCAGCCCGGATCGGGATGGTCGGCGTGGCTGGCGGCGTGGGCGTCGGGCGAAAGGCCGGTGAGGATCAGCACCACGTTGTCGGCCGCGGGGCTGAGGGTGCCCCAGGTTTCGTAGGCCATGCGCGCGCCGTGCAGGACGCCGCCGCGTTTCATCGGGAAGGGCGAGGGCAGCTCGGCGAAGCGGGTGCCGGGAGGTATGAATTCGGTCATCCGTGAAGTCTAGCGGTCCTGAGCGACAGGACGGGAGGGTACGCGATGGGCCGCTGTTTTCCGAGTACGCGGGCGTACCCGGTCAGTTGCGGTCGTCGGCCCAGTGCAGCGCGACCCGGACCGGGATGTGATCGGAACCGATATCCGGCCCGCGCGAGGACGCCCCGAGCCGCCAGTGGCGGCTGGCGAGCACGTGATCGATGGGGATGCCGATCGCGCCCCGCCCCGAGCGGGGCCAGGTGGGCGCGAGACCGGTCGTGCGCAGCAGCGCGTGGCGTTCCGCGCCGATCAATGCGGTCGACCACGGCGTGGCGTTGAGGTCGCCGGCGACGATCAACGGTTGCGGTCCGGTCTGTTTGCCGACAGTCGCCAGCATGGCGTCGCGCTTGCCGTGCCATTCCGGTGCGAGCGGTGGCATCGGATGCGCGGCGACGATGCGCGCCGTCCGGCCGGCGATGTCCACGTCCGCGAGCAGGGTTTGCACGCCGTCCGCATCGTCGATGAGCACGGGATTGCGCAGGGGCAGCCGCGACAGGATGCCGATGCCGAAGGGCGACGGTCGAGGATGCAGTTCGCGATAGCGGTAATCGTCGCCCAGTGCATTCGAAAGCGCTTCTGAGTAGAGTTCCGACAACTCGGAGATCACCACGATATCGGCCGGCTGCGCGCGCAGCCACGCGATCAGCGGGGCGGGGTCGCGATTGTCGACATGCACGTTCGCTGCGACGACGATCAGCGCCGGTGTATCGCCATCGCTCTCCGGCAGGCGCTCGCTGGCGCTCCACAGCGGCAGCAGTGCGAACGGTGTCAGCAGCAGCCAGCGTCGTGTTCGAACCGCGCACAACAGACACAGCGCGAGCCAGAGTGGCGCATAGAGCAGTTGCCAATGCGCGGCGAGATCGATCAGCCATGCGAAGGTGTTCGCCGATGGCGGCAGCAGGCGATTGAATAGCGGTAGAAATAGGCCAACGCCGCAGGGCAGTAGCCACCGGCGTGCGTGGCTGGCGATGCGTTGGTGGCGGGCTGGCTGTTCACCTGCCGAGTTGATTTCCAGAGGCCTCTCCAAGCGGTTCTCTTTGTCGATCCTCTGCGGGAAATCGTTCCGGAACGGGGCTGACTTGGAGAATGGTTGGAACTGCCGGTCTTACTGTAGTGCGTCTTTCCAGGTCTCTCTCATCCGCTCCGTACGCTTGCGGTACGCATCTTCCAGGCATGAGGCGGACTTGCACTGATTCCTGATGGTGTTGATCCAGATCATCTGTTCGTCTTTGACGCGATTGATCGGCTTGCCCGTTTCGCCATCGACGCCTGCGGTTTCCGCTTCGATCTGGCGATACAGGGCATCCATGTCCTCCTCAAGTTTGGTGAGTTCGGGAGAGATGCAGATCATTTTCTCGATGTCATCGTCCGGCTTGTCGCATTGGATGTCGGAGGCCTGCGCGATTTCTGGAGCGAAAAGGAAGAGCAGGCAGAGCGATGGAATGAGTCTTTGCAGGATTTTCATGGGCGGTATCGTGAGTTTCTGAATGTGTGGGTCGAATGGTCTTGACTCGGGCGGAGTCACTCCGCGCCGAGAACCAGTTTCACCGGTTTGTCGGCCGGCAAGGTCACCCGCACCGGCTTCGATTCGAGGTCGCCGTCCTGGCGCATGGCGTTGCCGCTTTCGGAGATGCGCGCGATCACTTCCACGTCTTTCAGTGCGGACAGCTTGGCCGTGGGCATCGGGCCGTCGGCATCGTCGAGGGTCACGCGTAGCGGCAGGTCCGCGAGCGTGTGCTTTTCCACCGCGACTGGCATCGGCGGGCCGCCGGGCGCGCGTGCGATCACGAACACGGTAGCGTCTCCGCGCAGGCGCACGCGCGCGGCGAACGCGGGATCCAGCGCGACTTCAACGACCAGTCCACTTCGTGCAGGTGCATTCGCAGCGGTGGGAGCGGGCGAAGGCAGTGCCTGCAGGCCGGCATCCACGCGCGCGGCGTCGATCTCGGCGCGCAGGGTGTCGGCATTGGCGGCGTCGACCGTAGCGAGCAGCGGCTCCCAGACGGCGGCGGCTTCCGCGGGTTTGTTCTGCTGGCGCAGAGCGATGCCAAGGAAGAAGCGCGCGCGCTGGTGATCCGGGGTGTTCTTCAGTGCGTGCCGCAGATATTCGACCGCTTTCGCGTCGAAGCGGCGCTGCGGATGCACCTGCGCCCGCGCTTCGGCGGCGGCGGCGAGGAAATTGGCGTCGTCCGGCGCGCGTATCAGCACTTCCTGCCAGGCATCGCGCGCCTGCTCGGGCTTGCCGACGCGGGCGTAGGCGGTGGCGAGCATCACCCAGCCCTCATGGTCGGGGAAGCGGCCGCGGCTGCGCTCCAGTTGCGCCAGCGCTTCCTCGATGGTGTCCGGGCGTTTCACCATGGAAGCATCCAGCGCGATCGGGCTGCCGATCAGCTGATACAGGCCGGCCGCCGAGAGGGTCAGCCCGACGATCAGGATCGCGGCCGAACGCGATTTCGCGCGCCACAGCGGCCGCAGCACCACGACGAACGCGATCAGCGTCGCGGCGGCGGCGATCAGGGCGAAGAGCAACGCAGTCATGGTTTCTGCGGACATCACCACTCCTGGGTGTCGTCGTCGGTTGGTGGTGGCGCGTTGCGGCCGCGGCGCAGCAGGCGCCAGACCACGACACCGCCGCCCAGCGCGAACAGCAGCGGCCCGAACCACAGCAGCCAGGTGGTGCCGCTCACGCGCGGACGGTAGAGCACGAATTCGCCGTAGCGCGCGACCAGAAAATCGCGTACTTCCGGATCGCTGCGGCCTTCGCGCATCAGGTCCAGCACTTCGCGGCGCAGATCCACCGCGATCTGGGCGTTGGAGTCGGCCAGCGACTGGTTCTGGCACATCACGCAGCGCAGTTCGGAGACCAGATCGTGGAAGCGCGTTTCCTCCGCGGTGTCGCGGAACTGCAGCGGCGCGGGATCGGTGGCTTTCTGCGCGAACGCGGGTGTCGCGAGGAACGACAGCAGCAACGCGAACACAAGCCTCAGCATCGGCGGCGCTTTCATCGGCGACGCTCCGCTGCTTCCAGCACCGGCAGGAGTTCGTCGCGCACGATGGCATCGGTCATCGCGCCCACGTGCTTCCAGCGCACGATGCCGTCGGCGTCGACCAGAAACGTTTCCGGCGCGCCGTAGATGCCGAAATCGATCGCGGTGCCGCCTTCGATATCGGCCAACACCAGCCAGTAGGGATTGTTGAAGCGCTCCAGCCACGCCAGCGCGTCGGCGGGTTCGTCCTTCCAGTTGTAGCCGATCACGCGCACGCGCTTGGTCGCGGCGAAACGGCTGATCACCGGATGCTCGACCTGACACTCCGGGCACCAACTGCCCCAGACGTTCAGCAGATACGGCTGGCCGCGCAGCTCTTTCGAGGTCACGGTGCGAGTGGGTTCGTGGAGTACCGGCAGCGCGAATTCGGGCGCGGGTTTACCGATCAACGGCGACGGCAAGGCCTCGCGGTTGTCGCGGCGGCTCAGCCACACACCGGTGGCGAGCAGTGTGGCGATCAGCAGGAAGGCGGCGAAGGGCAGCCAGCGTTTGGCGGACATCAGTCAGCGTCTCCCGATGCCGAGGGAACGCCATCTTCATACATGGTGGCATCGCCCGGCTTGCGAGGATCGCGCTGGGGGCCTGCGAGCGATTGCAGTACGGTTTCGTGGCAATCCGGCGCGCTCCGCCGGAATCGCCGATCCAGCGCCGTCACGAATCCGCCCAGCGCCATCAGCCCCGCGCCGAACCAGATCCATCGGATGAAGGGTTTGATATGCACGCGCACCGCCCAGGCGTTGCCGCCCAGAGGTTCGCCCAGCGCCACGAATACGTCGTGGCTGACGCCCGGCCGGATCGCGGCCTCGGTCATCACCTGGCCGCCGCTGGCGTATTCGCGCTTCTCGGGATGCAGCGTGGTCACGCGGCGGTCGTCGCGGAACACTTCCACGGTGCCGCGGCTGGCGGTGTAGTTCGGTCCCGGCACGCGCTGCACACCGTCGAAGCGGAAACTGTCGCGGCCCAGGGTGAGCGTCTGTCCCGGCTTCATCGCGATCTCGCGCTGCTGCAGTTGCGCTTCCACCAGCAGCGCGCCGATCAGGAACACCGCGATGCCGCCGTGCGCCAGCACCATGCCGCACATTTCGGCGGTCAGCGCGCTGCGATGCGTGCGCAGACGCTGCCAGACGAAACGCGCGGTGCCTAGTGCGATCCACACCGAGCCGGCGACGCCGGCTGCGGTCTTCCACGGGCCGTTCGGCGCCTGGAAATAAGCGATGCCGCCGGCCACCAGCGCCAGCGCCGCCCACGGCAGCAGCATGCGCAGCGGCCGCGCGAAGTCGTCGCGCTGCCAGCGGATCAGCGGGCCCAGCGGCAGCAGCAGGATGATCGGTGCCATCAGTACGATGAACAGCAGCGAGAAGTACGGCGGCCCGACCGAGATCTTGCCGAGTTCCAGCGCATCGGCCAGCAGCGGGTAGAGGGTCCCGATCAGCACCATCGAGCAGGCGGCGGTGAGGAAGACATTGTTGAGCAGCAGCAGCGCCTCGCGCGATGCGCCGGTGAAGGGTTTGCCGCCGTCGATGTTCGGCGCGCGCATCGCGTACAGCAGCAGCGATGCGCCGACGATCAGGCCGAGGAAAATCAGGATGAACAGCCCGCGTCCGGGATCGGACGCGAACGCATGCACGCTGGTGACCACGCCCGAGCGCACCAGGAAGGTGCCGAGCAGCGACAGTGAGAACACCGCGATCGTCAGCAACAGCGTCCAACTGCGGAAGCTGCCGCGTTTTTCGGTGATCGCCTGCGAATGCAGCAGCGCGGTGCCGGCCAGCCACGGCATGAAGCTGGCGTTTTCGACCGGATCCCAGAACCACCAGCCGCCCCAGCCCAGTTCGTAGTACGCCCACCAACTACCCAGCGCGATGCCGATGGTCAGGAAGCCCCAGGCGACATTGGTCCATGGCCGCGTCCAGCGCAGCCAGCGCGCCACTTCTTCCGGCCGCGAGGCGTTGCGGTCGAGCAGCGCGGCGATCGCGAACGCGAACGGCACCGCGAAACCGACGTAGCCCATGTACAGCATCGGCGGATGCACGATCAGACCGAAATCCTGCAGCAGCGGATTGAGGTCGCGGCCTTCGGCGGCCGCCGGCAGCACGCGCTCGAACGGATTGCTGGTGAAGATCAGGAATGTAAGGAAGCCGAAGCTGACGACGCCCATCACCCCGAGCACGCGCGCGACCACCGGCTCCGGCAACGACTTGGAGAACGCCGCCACCGCCGCGGTCCATGCCGCCAGGATCAGCACCCACAGCAGCAGCGAGCCCTCGTGCGCGCCCCACACCGCCGAGTAGCGGTACAGCATCGGCAGCAGCGAATTGGAGTGGGTGGCGACGTAGCGCAGCGAGAAATCCTGCGAGACGAACGCCCAGGTGAGGATCGCGAATGCGATGCCGACCAGCGCCAGCTGCGCCCAGGCCGCGGGGCGCGCCACCGCCATCCACGGCGACAGCCCGCGCTGCGCGCCGATCAGCGGCAAAGTGGCCAGGAGTAGTGAGATCAACAGCGCCAGGATCAGTGCGATCTGGCCGAATTCGGGGAGCAGATGCATGCGCGGTCAGCGTTCCGGCGGCAGGGCGGCGGCGGGGTCGGCGACGTTGTGCTTCTTGTGCGCGAGTCCCATCTTGTCGGCGACTTCCTTCGGCACATAGGTTTCGTCGTGCTTGGCGAGCACCTGCTCGGCGACGAACACGTTGCCGTCCATGCGGCCGGTGGCGACCACCGCCTGCTTCTCGCGGAACAGGTCCGGGAGGATGCCGGTGTAGCGCACCGTCATTTCGGCGTCGCCGTCGGTCACCTTGAAGCGCGCTTCCATCGAACCGTCGTCGCGCTGGAACGAATCGGCCGAGACCATGCCGCCGAGGCGGAACACCGCATCGCCGGCCGCGACCTTGGCGCCGGCGCTGCCGGACAGGATTTCGCTGGGCGTGTAGAGATAGGCGACGTTGCGCTGCAGCGCTGTCGCGACCAGGGCGGTGACGGCCGTAGCGGCGATCAGCAGCCCCAGCACCAGCCACAGCCGGCGTTTGCGGGTCGGGTTCATCGTTGCAACTCCGTAGAAATGGGCGCTTCCTTGGCGGCAGTGCGCTTCGCGCGCAATGCGACATTGCGCAGGGTACGCCGGATGCGCAGCAGCGGCGCGATCGCGTCCCACAGCAGCACCACGACGAACACGGTGTAGGCGGCGGCGACATAGCCGGCATAGGTCATCGTGGTGTCGGTCATCGCAATGTCGGTCATGGCGCGCGCTCCGTCGCGGTGTCGATGCCGGCGCGCTGGCGCACCCAGTCCTTGCCGGCTTCGCGTTCCAGATTGTCGGCGCGGGCGCGCAGCAGCAGCGAACCGACGAACCACAGTTTGGTGCCGATCACCATTGCGATCAGCGGCGGCAGCATGCTCGGATCCATGCTCGATTCGCCGAACACGCGGATGGTCTGGCCCTGGTGCAGCGAGTTCCACCATTCCACCGAGTAGCGGATCACCGGCAGCAGGGCGACGCCGACGATGGCCAGCAGCCCGGCGGCGCGCGCGGCGTTGCGGCGGTCGTCGATGGCCTGATACAGACCGATCACGCCCAGATACAGGAACAGCAGCACCAGTTCGCTGGTCAGCCGCGGGTCCCATTCCCACCAGGTGCCCCACATCGGCTTGCCCCAGATCGAGCCGGTGGCGAGGGTGATGACGGTGAAGGCGGCACCGATGGGCGCGCAGGCCATCGCCAGGATCTCGCAGAGTTTGATCCGCCAGATCAGCG
Source organism: uncultured Thermomonas sp. (assembly GCA_966203835.1). Taxonomy (GTDB): domain Bacteria; phylum Pseudomonadota; class Gammaproteobacteria; order Xanthomonadales; family Xanthomonadaceae; genus Lysobacter_I. The sequence goes on along the minus strand of CBIHKW010000039.1, from coordinate 17,540 downwards.
CGATCGCCGCGTAGAACGCCATCAGCGCGAACACGAACATGCTCATCCACGCCGACGGCACGTGGATATACAGGATGCGGAAGCTGTCGCCCTGCTGATAATCGGCCGGCACCACGAAGAGCCCCTGCCACCCGGCCCACAGCATCACCAACAGCCCCAGACCGAAGCTCCACGGCGCCCACCGCGCGGCGAAGCGGTCGAAATACGGCGGCGAGCCGAGTTGGTGGAACCAGCGGATGACGGGATTCATACGGCGGGGGATGTGCGACGGAGAGTCATGGGTGGAAGGATGGCCCGGTGAGGCTGCGGCGGAAGTTGTGGAGGCGGGAAGTTGCAATTATCGGGAATTTTGCGGCGCGGTCATCGACGTGCATCAAGCTAGGGAAGGTCTGAATAATTCACTGCCGTCGTCCCGGCGGTTTTCAACAGCCGAATGACTGGTCAAGCCGGGATCCAGCCTTATCAATGACTTGTCCAGGAACTGGGCCCCGGCCTTCGCCGGGGTGACGAGTTGTTCAGACCTTTCCTTAGTTGACCTTTCCTTAGTTGACCGCGATCCGGATCGCCGCCGCCGCGGTCAGCGGCGCCAGCACCATCGCGACGATCAGGCCTGCGGCCAACAGCAGCAGCGCGCCGACCGGATCCAGACCCTGCGCGCTGGCGGCGACGCTGCCGGCGCCGAACACCAGTACCGGCACGTACAGCGGCAGCGCGAGCAGCCCGACAAGGATACCGGAGCGACGCATGCCCACGGTCAGCGCCGCGACCACCGCGCCGATCAGGCTCAGCAGCGGCGTGCCCAGCGCCAGCCCGGTCATCAACACCGGCAGCTGCGCGCGCGGCAAGTGCATGAGTTCGGCCAGGAAAGGCGTGGCCAGCAGCAGCGGCCAGGCGGTGGTCGCCCAGTGTATGAAGGTGCGCACCGCGACCAGCCAGGCCAGCGGCACCGGCGCCAGCATCCATTGCTCCAGCGAGCCGTCTTCGGCGTCGCCGCGGAACAGGGTGTCCAGCGCCAGCAGCCCGGCCAGCAGCGCCGCGACCCAGAGCACGCCGGCGGCGACCCGCGCCTGCAGTGCGGGGTCGTTGCCCAGCGCCAGCGCGAACAGCACCACCACGATCAGTGCGAACAGTGCGGGCTGGAGGGCGTCGCCGCGGCGGCGCCAGAGCAGGCGCAGGTCGCGGGCGAGCAGTGCGCGCGCGGCCTGCCACAGCGATGGCGCGTTGCCGGCGACGTTCATGCGCGGCGAATGCTGCGGTAGCGGCGCGCTCATGCCGGCCGCTCCAGTACGAGTTCGCGGGTGCGCACCGGCGGCGCGGCGTAGGCGCCGTGGGTGGTCACCAGCGCGGCGCCGCCTTCGCGCAGATGCGCCTGGACCATGCGATTGACCAGCTCGATGCCGTCGAGGTCGAGGTTGGCGTAGGGCTCGTCCAACAGCCACACCGGCGCGGGCGACAGCCAGATCCGCGCCAGCGACAGCCGTTTCTTCTGTCCGGCCGAGAGCTGGCGGGCGAGGGCGTCCTGATAACCGTCCAGACCGACGATGCGCATCGCCGCGTCGGACGACTGGCCGCGGCGGCGGCCCTGCAGGCCGCAGAGGAATTCGAGGTTCTCCAGCGCGCCCAGATCGGCCTTCAGCGCCGGCAGATGGCCCAGATAGGCCAGGGCGCGGGTCCGCGCCGGGGCATCGGTGCCGTGGCCGTCGATCTCGATCTGCCCGGCTTCCGGCCGCAGCAGCCCGGCCAGCACGCGCAGCAGGGTGGTCTTGCCGGCGCCGTTGTCGCCGCGGATCAGCAGGGCTTCACCGGCATCGGCGGCGAAATCGAGCGGGCCGAACACCGGCTCGTCGTTGCGCGCGAAGCGGAGGCCGCGGGCTGCGAGCAGCGGCGGCGCTGAAACGTGGGGGTCGGTCATCGCGGGCAGGTCATCGCAGGCGAGTCATCGCGGACGGGTCGGGGCCGATCGGGGCTGCGTTCCAGCCGGAAGCGATGATTTTACGGGCTGGCCGGCGGCTTTGCCTGTTCGATGTCGCCCACCCAGTCGATGTAAGCATGTTCGCTCACCGACTCGGGCCGCTGTGCCCGCATCCGCAGACGCACCGGCTGGCCACGCTGCCACAACAGGCTGCCGATCTGGCCGAAGTCCCGGGTCAGGGCATCGAAGGTCGCCTCATCCGGATCGATCACCAGCCAGTTGTAGGCCTTCCAGATACGGCTGTGCGCAGCCACGAAGGCGGGCCTGTGGACCAGCCCCAGTTGCGTCAACGCCCGTTGCAGGGCCTCGTCGCTGCTGCGGTTTTCGATGTCGGCGCGGATGATCTGCCCGGGATTGGCGGCCGCGGTCATCCCGAAGCGCTTGGCGTCGGGAAAGGCGGCATCGAGTTCCGGGGCGGGTTGGCCGATGCGGATCTCCGACCAATGGCCACCCAGCTCCCATTTGTAGTCCGCGGCCATGAATATCGCGGGCAATGAAGCGATATGGGACTCGGGAAGGTCCCCGCTCGCGTCATCGATGGACGAATCGTTCGCCAATGCACTCACCGGGGCTGTGGAAGGGCGATGATGGTATAGGACGGGAATCCGAGCTTCGGCTCGGATTTCGGTCCGACACCCGGATGCTGTTCAGTCTTGCAGCCAGTCCAAAGCATGATGTCCCTCGAATGCGCCCGGGCGCATCGTGTCCACGCGCATGCGTACGGGGCTCTGCGCCGGCCAGTACAGCGTGGCCAATTGCCCATGAGCACGCGAAAGCGCGTCGAACTCGGCCACCGGCATGTCCACCACCAGCCAACTCGGTTCGCGCCAGGAACGGTTCGAAGCCGAGGAGAACGCCGGCCGGAAGCTGCGGCCGCTGGCTTGCAGGGACGCATGCAGCGCATCGTCCGCACTGCGGTTGACCGGTTCGGGGCGGGGGATGGAATACGGGTCCCAGGCCGACAGCAGCCCGAAGTGGCGAGCCTGCGGGTAACGCTGCCGCAGTGCGGGTGCGTCGTCGCCGATGCGCAGGTTCAGCCACTCGCCGTCCAGCTCCCAGCGATACTCCGCGGCCAGATAGGCACGAACCAGTTCGGCGACTCTGGCCTTGCCGGCGCATAAAAGAGACGATTCCATCCGACAAGGTTTAACCCAGACGCGCCGCCCCGTAAACTCTGGCGCCCGTCGATGCGGATGTGCTAAGCGCCCGCGGCGGCGGGTCATCGAATTTTCGTTTCGATCGAATACGATTCGATCCAATCGATACGATCCGCTTCATACATTCAAATCATACAAATGGACTCGACATGCCGCAGACCAAGTTGCCCAGGGTGGGCACCACCATCTTCACCGTGATGTCGCAGCTCGCCGCCGAGCACGGCGCGATCAATCTTGGACAGGGCTTCCCCGATTTTCCGGCGCCGGCGCGGCTGGTCGACGAACTCGACAAAGCCATGCGCGCCGGCCACAACCAGTATTCGATGATGACCGGCATCCCGGCGCTGCGCCGCGCCATCGCCGACAAGACCGCCCGCGTCTACGGCGTGTCGCCCGATGCCGACAGCGAGATCACCGTCACCAGCGGCGCCACCGAGGCGATCTTCAACGCCATCCACGCGGTGGTGCGCGCGGGCGAGGAAGTCATCGTCCTCGACCCTTGCTACGACTGCTACGAACCGGCGATCGAACTGGCCGGCGCGCGCGCCGTGCATATCCCGCTCGACCCGCAGACCTTCGCGCCCGACTGGCAGCGCGTGCGCGACGCCATCGGCCCGAAGACGCGGATGCTGATGATCAACAGCCCGCACAACCCGTCCGGCGCGATGCTGGGCGAGGGCGACATGAATACGATTGCAGACATCCTGCGCGACACCGGGATCTGGCTGCTTTCCGATGAAGTCTACGAGCACATCGTCTTCGACGGCGCCCGCCACGAGTCCGCGCTGCAGTATCCGGAGCTGCGCGAACGCGCGTTCGTGATCTCCAGTTTCGGCAAGACCTATCACTGCACCGGCTGGAAGGTCGGTTACTGCATCGCGCCGCCGGCGCTGAGCACCGAATTCCGAAAAGTGCATCAATACAACGTGTTCTGCACCTTCCACCCGGCGCAGCATGCGTTCGCGGCGATGATCGAAGCCGAGCCGGAACACTACGAACAGCTCGGCGCGTTCTATCAGGCCAAGCGCGACCGTTTCCGCGAACAACTGCTGACCACCAAACTGGTGCCGCTGCCGGTGCCGGGCGGCTATTTTCAACTGGTGGATTATTCGGCCGTGAGCGGTCTGGACGACCTCGAATTCTGCCGCTGGCTCACCATCGAGAAGGGCGTCACCGCGATTCCGCTGTCGCCGTTCTACGATGCGCCGCCGGTCGGCCAACGTCTGGCGCGGCTGTGCTTCGCCAAGAACGACGCCACGCTGGATGCCGCCATCGAGCGGCTGCAGAAACTCTGATCGCTCGCTTTTGGATCGGGCTGTAGAGCGGGCTTCAGCCCGCTGCGCATGTCGGTAGAACCAGCAGCGGGCTGAAGCCCGCTCTACAACCCGCTCTACAGACTCATCACATCCATAAGATCAATGGCGACGAATACCATGAACGATCTGCGCGTCACTCTCGTCCAGGGCAGCACCCGCTGGCACGACCCCGCCGGTAATCGCGACTACTACGGCGAGCTGATCGCCGGCCTGCGCGGACAGACCGATCTGGTGCTGCTGCCGGAAACCTTCACCAGCGGTTTCTCCAACGACGCCATCGCCGAAGCCGAATCCATGGACGGCCCGACTGTCGCGTGGTTGTGCGAGCAGGCGCGTGCGCTGGACGCTGCGGTCTGCGGCAGCGTGCAACTGCGGGTCGGCGACGACGTGTTCAATCGTCTGTTGTTCGCCACGCCCGACGGCGAACTGCGCAGCTACGACAAACGCCATCTGTTCCGTTTCGGACGCGAGCACGAACGCTACGCCGCGGGCCGCGACCGTTTGGTCGTGGAATGGCGCGGTTGGCGGATCTGCCCGCTGGTCTGCTACGACCTGCGTTTTCCGGTGTTTTCGCGCAACCGCTACGACGTGGAACGCCCGGGCCAGCTCGACTACGACCTGCTGCTGTACGTCGCCAACTGGCCGTCGGTCCGCGCCTATCCGTGGAAAACCCTGCTGCGCGCCCGCGCGATCGAAAACCTGTGCTACGTCGCCGGCCTCAATCGCGTCGGCACCGACGGCAATCATCTGCACTATGCCGGCGACAGCGCGGTGATCGATTTTCTCGGCCATCCGGTCAGCGAATGCGGCGACGAAGATGTCGTCGTCACCGTCACCCTGCAGGCGAAAGAACTCGCCGCGCATCGCGAGCGCTTTCCGGCGATGCTGGACGGGGATACGTTCGAGTTGCGTTGAACGTTGCGATCATTGCGGGATCAACGATTCCGCGATGTTTTCATTGGTGCGAGCATCATGATGGCGAATGCCAGGAAGCATGCGCAGAACACCGGAAACGACGGCAGCGCGGTGATCGGAACATCGATATGGATCAGGTGCTCGCGGCTGTCGAAACTGCATAGCCAGCGGGCGTAGTCGAATGCGCCGCCCGTATCCAGACAGCTTTCCGGTGCGGACAGATCCGCGAACAGCCACCAGCCGGCGGTCGCCAGTGCCGAGGCGCTGGCGCATCGCAATGCAATCGAAAGAATCCTGTCGCTCATCGGTCGATTCCTGTTTTGCTGCGTACAGTGCAGTCCTTGGAAGAAGGCGGCGCGCCCGACCAGTCCGGCGCAGGCTCGAAGCGCAGGCTGCGGTAGCTCCAGAGCCAAGGCTGACCGTCGCGGATGACCCACGCATGCGGCTGGCGCAAGCCGTAGCTGGAGAGCTTCCGTTGCATCGATTCGAACAGGTCGATGCTCCCGCGGCATTGTGCTGGCGTGTTGCGCAGCACCGGTTCCATGAGCACCCGCCGCAGACCCTCGCCGCAGATCACCGGCAGCCACAGCGAGAGCGCGATCCAGATCAGCAGGCATTTCAGCGGCGAAAGTCGCGTTTCCGCCAGACCCAGGATGCGGCGAATACCGCCGAACGACAGCATCGCCGGTGCAATGCAGAGCAAGGCGAACAAGGGTGCGGAGTAGACCAGCTCGAACGCATTGCTGAAGAGCACCAAGGGCATGATCGTGTAGATGATCGCTTCCCACAGATTGAGGATCAGCGCGATCTGGGATGCGATGAAGCAATGCAGGCCAAACAGCGTGCCGACGCCGTAGGTGCGTTCTTCTGTCCTGATTTCCGTGTCGCATGTCGTCTCGTGCGCGGCGTCCGTCATCGCGACCCGCTCCCGAAATACACCCGCTCTGCCGCCCAGCGCATCGGCGCGGAGCCCAGCATCAGGTCGAAGGGCCAATCCATCTGCGCGTGGTCGAAGGCCCAGCGCAACGCGCGTTTGATGCGATAGCGCGGCGCGGCGCGTTCGGCGATGCGTTCCGGCGACGGCCCGCCGTCGCGCAGGTGGCGGGCAATGCCTTCGCCCACTGTCCAGCCGTGCTGCCACGCCGAATGGATGCCGCCGGCGGTCACCGGCGAGACGATGCCGGCGGCGTCGCCGGTGAGGATCACGCCGGGCCGCGCGAGCGGCGCGACCGGGCCGCCGCAGGGGATCAGGCCAGCGCGGATCGCGCTGGGCGTGAGGTCGTCGGGAATGCCGATGCGGTGACCGACCAGCGCGCGCAGCGCGTCGATGTCCGGCGTGCCGGTGCGCGACGGCTGGTGCCGGAACGCCAGTCCGAACTGCACGCCGGTGGGGTTCTGCGTCGCCCAGCCGATGTAGCCGGGCGCCAGCGCTTTGTTGACGAAGCAATGCAGGGCATCGGGTTCGCGCAGTTCGAGCCCGGCGAATTCGTATTCCATGCCGTACAGGAAGTGGCGCACGCCGCCCATGCCGAAACGCTGCGCGACCCGCGATTTCGCGCCGTCTGCGCCGACCAGCCAGTGCGTGCGGCCGATACCCGGAAGATGCCAGCGGCCGCGATGCGTCGAGGTTTCGCGCGAGGCCTGGGTGAACGGTTGCGCCAGGCGCAGATCGACGCCCTGGTCGCGCATCTCGTCGGCCAGCCAGCGCATCAGATTCGGCGTATCGGTGGTGAGGAAGTAGTAATCCGGCACCTGCAGCGCGACGTTGCGCAGGTTCGGTGCGTGCAGGCGCACGCGATCGACCTTGCGCACCAGATGCGGCGGCACCCGGTTCAACCAAGTGCGCTCGGCGGCTTCCTTCACGATGATGCCGGTGGTGTGCAGCTTCAGCCCCGGGTCGCGCTTGCGCTCCAGCACGCACACGCGCAGACCGTACTGCGCCGCGGCGATAGCGCAGGCCGCGCCGGCGAAACTGGCACCGACGACTACCAGGTCGTAATCGCGTTCGGGAACTGCGGCCATGGGGACTCCGGCGGGGAAGACCGGTGCAGTCTCTGCGGCAGTGGAGGGCGGAGCGTGGCGGCTGTGTGAAGTCGGGCTTCACACGCGCATCGCGCACGATCGCATTGGCGATGCCGGTACGCCCGTGGCAGGATGGCCGACGAGTACCGGTGGCCGAGAGCCGCCGGAGCGATTCCCCCGAAGAGTGAAGCGATGCGTCTTTTTCTTGTGGCACTGACATGGATGGTGTGTGTGCTTGCTTTGGCGGCGGCCTCTCCGGCATCCGCACCCGCGCAGCGGAGCGACTGGGTGGTCTCCGGGATCCGTGCTTACAACCAGCCCTTCGCCGCGATCGCTGCGAGCGGCGAGTTGGACGCCAAGATGAAGACGATGGCGCGCAGCCCGCTCAATTTCTTCCGGGGCACCAACCATCTGTTCTTCCACGACATGCGCACGTTGCCTGCATCGGCCTACGTCACGCCCGCCACCGGACGCACCTGGCTCACCGGCGATGCGCATCTGGGCAATTTCGATGCATCGCGCGACAACGCCGGCAAGACCGTGTTCAAACTGTCCGATTTCGACGAAGGTCATCGCGGCCAGTACGTCTGGGATCTGCGCAGGCTCGCCGCGAGCATGGTGCTTTCCGGCCGCGCGAACGGTTTGAGTGACGATGAGATCCGCAAAGGGGTCGAGGCCATGGTCGGCGCTTATGCTGACAAGATGCGGGTCTTTGCGGGTGGCGATGAAGAACTTGGCTTCCAGCTCGTCGCGGCCAATACCGCCGGTGCGGTGGCCGATACCATCGCCAAGGCCGAGGTGCGTCCGCCGATGGCGGTGCTGTCGAAATTCACCCAACTCAACCTCGGCAAGCGGACGTTCCGGACGCTGCCCGAGCTGGCCGCGGTGTCGCAAGCGGACTATCGCGGCATCGTCGATGCGATCGGCGCCTATACCGATTCGATTCCGCCATCGCTGCGCCGTCCCGCCGGTTTCTATGCGGTCAAGGACATCCGCCGCAAGTTGCACTCCGGTCTGGGCAGTCTCGGCCGGCTGCGCTATTACGTCTTGATCGAAGGCGCGTCCGCCGCCGTAACGGACGATGTGGTGCTGGAGATGAAACAGCAGTCGGTCAGCGCGGTCGCTTTCGCCACGGAACGCACGTCATCCATCGATGGCAGCCGCAGCGACGGCGCCCGCGCAGCGTCGACCGCGCGCGCCATGCTCGTTCGCGCCGATGCGCTGACCGGCGACGCCACCGTGTCCGGCGTGCCTTATTACGTGCATGAGAATGCCGCGCAGCAGAAGGATTTCAGCGCCAAGCCGCTGCGCACCGCGCAGACGTTCGTCGCCGCCGCGGCTTACTTCGGCCAGGCGCTGGCGTCGGCGCATGCCGTGTCCGACCGCGACCGCGATCCATCGATCACATACGAAGGCATCGCAGGCGAAGGCGCTGCGGATGATGACATCGACGCGAGGATCGCCGCGGCTATCACCAGCAGGGGCGGACTGCAAACCGAGATCGCGGACTTCGCGCTGGCCTACGCCGCCCAGGTGCAGCAGGACTGGCAGGATTTCGTGCTGGCTTACAAGCAGGGAACGCCGCTGTATTGAATGCAAATGATTGGCGTTATTCGTCTGTGGGCTTTGGTTTGTCGCATCGGTCGATGCTCTTGCCATCCAACTGCGTCCATTTCTGGACGCATTCGAGGGTGAAGCCTGCCGGTGTCATCTCGTAGCGAAGAAAGCACTTGGAGTTCCACAGCGCTAAGCCCTCTGGAAAATCGCTGTCGAGGCATCGCACGCCGAGCATAAACGTGATGTCATCGTGCTCGAATCCACCATAGGTGAAAAAATCCTGTGTGATGCTGGTATATCCATACATCTTGTCCGGAATCAGGTTCAGCTGGATATTGCGTTCGCCTTGTCTGAATTCGGCATAGCACGGAATATCCATCAGTTCGATGTTGCCGATGAAGCAATGTAGATTCACCGTCATGTTGTTTCGGTAATGCAGGGTTTTGTCGATCGGAACGTTCATTATTCTTGCGCTTGCGTATACATCGGCACTGATCAATGCCATGAATGCAAATGTCAGTAATATCGAGAGCTTGCGCAACATCGGAGTAGGTTCCTGCTTGAGGCGGTCTCGCGCAACGGCGCGCGATCAGTGCTGCGACGAAGGCTTCCGCCGCGCTTCGCGGACGATGATGTAGATGCCTGCGAGGCTCAGCGCGACGGCGCCGCCCAGCCACAGCCAAGCGGAAAGATCGGGGTTGAAGGCCTCGTCGCGAAATGCGCGCATGAAGAAGCGCAGGTAGCCGAGGATCGACAGCCCGGCGAACCAGAAACCGATCATCGCGCGACTGACGAAGCGGCTTTCCGACGGCGAGATCGTCATGCTCAGGCCTCCGCTGCGCCGACCAGCCGCCCGCGCAGCGAATTGCTCATTGCGTCGGTCACGACTACATCGACGAACTGGCCGATGAGTTTCGCGCCAGCCGGGGCCGGGAAGTTCACGAAGCGCATGTTCTCGGTGCGGCCGGTGAATTCGTTCGGGTCTTTCTTCGACGGGCCTTCGACCAGCACGGTCTGGGTGCTGCCGATCATCGCGGCGCTGATCCTGCGGGCGTTGTCGTTGATCGCGGCCTGCAGGCGGGCGAGGCGGGCGTGTTTCTCTTCGCCGCTCACGGTGTCTTCGATATCGGCGGCGGGCGTGCCCGGGCGGCGCGAATAGATGAACGAGTAGCTCTGGTCGAAACCGATGTCTTCGATGAGTTTCATGGTTTTCTCGAATTCGGCCCCGGTCTCGCCGGGGAAGCCGACGATGAAGTCCGAGCTGATCGAGATGTCCGGGCGTACCGCGCGCAGTTTGCGGATCTTCTGTTTGAATTCCAGCGCGGTGTAGCCGCGTTTCATCGCCGAGAGCACGCGATCGCTGCCGGACTGCACCGGCAGATGCAGGTAGTTGGCGAGCTGGGGCACGTCGCGGTAGGCCTCGATCAGCGAATCGCTGAATTCGAGCGGGTGCGAGGTGGTGAAACGGATGCGTTCGAGGCCGTCGATCTCGGCGATGGTGCGGATCAGCAGGCCGAGGTCCGCGATCTCGCTCTCACCGTATGGACCGCGGTAGGCATTGACGTTCTGGCCCAGCAGGTTGACCTCGCGCACGCCCTGGGCGGCGAGCTGGGCGACTTCGACCAGCACGTCCTCGAACGGGCGGCTGACTTCTTCGCCGCGGGTGTAGGGCACCACGCAGAAGCTGCAGTACTTCGAACAGCCTTCCATGATCGACACGAAGGCCGTGGGGCCGTCGGCGCGCGGTTCGGGCAGGCGGTCGAACTTCTCGATCTCCGGGAAACTGATGTCGACCTGCGCCTGGCCGGTCTCGCGCTTGGCGCGGAGCAGGTCGGGCAGGCGATGCAGGGTCTGCGGGCCGAACACCAGGTCGACGTAGGGCGCGCGCTTGAGGATGGCCGCGCCTTCCTGGCTGGCGACGCAGCCGCCGACGCCGATCACCACCGGCCGGTCGCCGCCCTTGAGCTTGCGCCAGCGGCCGAGCTGGCTGAAGACCTTCTCCTGGGCTTTTTCGCGGATCGAGCAGGTATTGATCAGGATCACGTCGGCTTCTTCGGCGATCGTCGTCATCACCATGCCTTCTTCCGCGCCCAGAACTTCGGCCATCTTGGCCGAGTCGTACTCGTTCATCTGACAGCCGTGGGTTTCGATGAACAGTTTTTTTGCGGCGGGTTTTTTGGGAGCGGGCCCGGAGGCAGCGGCTCCGGTGAGAGGTGCGAAGGTGTCGGTCATGATCGTGTCCGGGGGCGCGGTGGTGATTCCGGGCCGGAAGAGGGCGGAAAGAGCCGCTAGTGTAAGCCGGAGCGGTCTCCGGCGGCCCGCGGCGTCCTCGGGTGACGGCGGTAGCCGTTTGACAATCAAACACTTGGCAAACCTTTCGAATCCAGAGACACTCCTGCGCATGATCGGGGGCAAGACCATTGCGGTGTGTGGACTGCTGTTGGCGGCAACGCTGGCGTGGCCGGCGCATGCCGGCACCGTCTATCGCTGCGAAAGCCCCGACGGCAGCCGCACTTACGCCAGCAAGCGGGTGAAGGGCGCCAAGTGCAGCGTGGTCAGCAGCTACACGCCGTCGGCCGCTGCAGTGCGCAGCGCCCCATCGACCACGACCACCACCCGTTCCGTCAGCGAAATGCCCGGTGGCGTGCCGCCTGCGACCATGGCATCGATGGCGGCCGCAGCCGCCCAGACGACATCGCCGGGTATCGCTGCTGCCGCGCCGCCACCCGTGCCGGCCGCGCCCGCGCCCCGTCAGGGCGCCACCCGCCGCGTCGAGGGGCAGGTCTACTCCTATATCAAGGACGGCGTGCGCCACTACACCAGCAAGCAGCCCAAGGGCGTGGCCGGTGCGACCGCGGTCCGTTCGATCCGCTACAGCTTCGTCGAGACCTGCTACGCCTGTGCGCCGCTGCCGGGCGTGAATTTCGGCACCCTGCGCCTGAACATGGTCGCCTACGCGGCCGAAATCCGCGCAGCGGCTGCGCAGCACGGGGTCGACGAGGCCATCGTCCGCGCCATCATCCATGCCGAATCGTCTTTCAATCCGAACGCGCGGTCGCGGGTCGGGGCGCAGGGGCTGATGCAACTGATGCCGCCTACCGCGCGCCGGTTCGGCGTGAGCGATTCCTACGACCCCGCGCAGAACATCCGCGGCGGGGTGCAATATCTGGCCTGGCTGCTGAAGCGCTACAACGGCGATCTGACCCTCGCCGCCGCCGGCTACAACGCCGGGGAAGGCGCCGTCGACAGGTACAAGGGTGTGCCGCCCTACAGCGAAACCCGGCGCTACGTCGAGCGCGTGCGGGTGCTCGCGGAACGCTACCGCGGCCTGCTCGCCGGTAACGGCTGATTGCTCCGGGGCGGTCCCGCCCAGGTTGGCCCAAGCGGCCAAAGTCTTGTCCGAAGCGCTGTTCAAGCCTGTTTCAAGACCCATTCCGGCTTTTTCGGGACGTCCCGCCGCCGCTGCAGTGCGGGCGAGGGACAGTAAACATTGTCGGCCGATTCAGCGTTCCGTTACACTTTGTCGTCTTTGCCGGCCCGCTTCGTCAACGAAGCAGGCCGGCAGTCCAAATGTAGCCTACGTTTTGCGGAGTGCCGGATGGCAACAAAAGTCGAAAGCGGGTCGGATCACCCTCAAGGTGACGGCGCGCAACCGGTTGACGCGGGTCGTCGCCGCTTCCTGACAGTCTCCACCGCTGTGGTGGGTGCCGTCGGCGTTGCCGGTGCATCGGTCCCGTTCATCAAATCCTGGATGCCCAGCGCCCGCGCCAAATTGGCCGGCGCTCCGGTCACTGCCGACATCAGCGGTCTGGTCGAAGGCCAGCGCCTGGTGTTCGAGTGGCGCGGTCAGCCGATCTGGATCGTGAAGCGCTCGAAGGCGATCCTCGATGCGCTGCCCACGCTGGACGGCAATCTCCGCGATCCGAAATCCGAGAACCTCGACCAGCAGCCGTCCTATGTGAAGGGCGAGTTCCGCTCGATCAAGCCGGAGGTCTCGGTGCTCGTCGGGCTCTGCACCCATCTGGGCTGTTCGCCCGAGATGAAGGCCGAGATCCGGCCCGAGCCTTTCGATTCGGAATGGAAGGGCGGTTATTTCTGCCCCTGCCACAAATCGAAGTTCGATATGGCCGGCCGCGTCTATCAGGGCGTGCCCGCGCCGACCAATCTCCCGGTGCCGCCGCATTATTTCGCCGACGACAACACCATCATCATCGGTGTCGATCCGCAGGGGAGCGCATAAGCCATGGCGAACATCCTGATGCGCACCGCCGACAACGTGATGGGCTGGGTCAACGACCGCGCGCCCGGTCTGATGCCGTTCTATCGCAAGCACATGACCGAGTACTACGCGCCGAAGAATTTCAATCTCTGGTACATCTTCGGCATCCTGGCGACCGTGGTCCTGGTCAACCAGATCGTCACCGGCATCTTCCTGACGATGCACTACAAGCCGAGCGCGGCGGAAGCCTTCGCCTCGGTCGAATACATCATGCGCGACGTCGCCGGCGGCGACATCATCCGCTACATGCACAGCACCGGCGCGTCGATGTTCTTCATCGTCGTCTACCTGCACATGTTCCGCGGCCTGATGTACGGCTCGTACCAGAAGCCGCGCGAGCTGGTGTGGATCCTGGGCATGCTGATCTACCTCGTGCTGATGGCCGAAGCCTTCATGGGCTACGTGCTGCCGTGGGGCCAGATGTCGTTCTGGGGCGCGAAGGTCATCATTTCGCTGTTCGGCGCGATCCCCTACATCGGCACCGCGCTGACCGAGTGGATCATGGGCGATTACCTGCCCGGCGACGCCACCCTGAACCGCTTCTTCGCGCTGCACGTCATCGCGCTGCCGCTGGTGCTGTTGCTGCTGGTGGTGCTGCATCTGGGCGCGCTGCACGAAGTCGGCTCGAACAATCCCGACGGCGTCGAGATCAAGAAAGGCCCGAAGGGCAATCGCTGGTCGCCCACCGCGCCCGCCGACGGCATCCCGTTCCATCCGTACTACACGGTGAAGGACATGTTCTTCGTCGGCTGCTTCCTGATCATCGCGGCCTTCATCCTGTTCTTCGCGCCTGCGTTCGGCGGCTGGTTCCTCGAGCACGACAACTTCGCCGAGGCCAATCGTCTGGTCACGCCCGCGCACATCAAGCCGGTGTGGTACTACACGCCGTACTACGCGATGTTGCGCGTGGTGCCGCACAAGCTGAGCGGCGTGATCGTGATGTTCGCGGCGATCGCGGTGCTGTTCCTGCTGCCGTGGCTCGATCGCGCCAAGGTCAAGTCCTACCGTTACCGCGGCAAGCTGTCGTGGGCGATGCTCCTGCTGTTCGCGCTGAGCTTCGTGTGGCTGGGCAAGATCGGCGCGGGTCCGGGTACGGATCCGGTCGAGACCTGGATCGGTCGCGTCCTGACCACGTTCTACTTCCTGTTCTTCCTCACCATGCCGGTGTGGACGAAGATCGATAAGACCAAGCCGGTTCCGGATCGGGTGACGATGCATGACTAAGCTCTCCACACCTCATGGTTCGGCGATGAAGACTTCGCGCCTCAAGCGTATGGCGGCGCTCCTGACGGCATTCCTCGCCGGCATGGCGCTGTCGGCTTCCACGCTCGCGTCCAGCGGCGGCGACCTGCTGCAGGCCGGTACCGATCTGGAAGACACGGCCTCGCTGCAGCGAGGCGCCCAGTTGTACATGCACAACTGCGCGGGCTGTCATTCGCTGAAATACATGCGTTATTCGCGCATCGCCGAAGACCTGGGTCTCAGCGAAGAGCAGGTGATGACCAACCTGAACTTCACCGGCGCGAAGTTCGGTGAGCAGGTCGTGAGTTCGATGCCGGCCGCACACGCCGAAAAATGGTTCGGCAAGGCGCCGCCGGACCTCAGCGTCATCTCGCGCGTCCGCGGCAGCGACTGGATCTTCACGTATCTCAAGTCGTTCTATCTGGACGAAGCGCGCCCGCTGGGTTGGAACAACAAGGTGTTCCCGAACGCCTCGATGCCGAATCCGCTGTGGGAAATGCAGGGCAATCAGCGCCCTGTCTTCACCAAGAAAACCCCCACGGGCAAGAAGGACGACAAGGGCCAGCCGGTCATGGGTTGCGCGAAGGGCACGACGGAAATCGAAGACGCCTGCCTCAAGGAATTCGTCGTTTCCCAGGCCGGTACGCAGACTGCGGAAGAATTCGACCGCACCGCGCGCGACATCACCGCATTCCTCGAATATGTCGGCGAACCCGGTGCGATCAAACGTCAGCAGACCGGCGTCTGGGTGATCCTGTTCCTGACCTTCTTCACCCTGATGGCCTGGCTGCTCAAGAAGGAATACTGGCGCGACGTGCATTGATGGCGGAGCGGTTCCTTCGCGCGACGATCACCTGCGAGGCGGCCGGCTTGTCCGGTCGCGCTTGCTCTTGAGGATGGATGGCGAGTCTGCGTATGCGTAATACTCTCACCCTGTTTTCTTCCGTCGACGATGTGCTCTGCCATCGCGCCCGCCTGGTGCTGGCGGCGAAAGGCGTCAACTACGATCTGGTCCCGGTGGATCCCCAGAATCCGCCCGAGGATCTGATCGATCTGAATCCCTACCACTCGGTGCCGACGCTGGTCGAACGCGATCTGGTGCTGTACGCGGCGTCGGTGGTCAGCGAATACCTGGACGAGCGTTATCCGCATCCGCCGTTGATGCCGATCGATCCGCTGTCGCGCGCGCGCCTGCGTCTGGCGATGCTGCGTATCGAGCACGACTGGGTGCCACAGGTGCAGGCCGTGCAGTTCGGCACCAAGCAACAGGCGGAAGCCGGCCGCAAGCGTCTGCGGGAGCTGTTGACCGCCGCGGTGCCGCTGTTCAAGGCCAGCAAGTTCTTCCTCAACAACGAAATGAGCCTCGCCGACTGCGCGATGGCGCCCATCGTCTGGCGTCTGCATGCGCTGGGCGTGCCGTTGCCCAGCGACGGCAAAGTGATCGAGGATTACGGCAACCGCATCTTCCGCAATCCCGGCTTCATCCGCAGCCTCACGCCGCAGGAAAAGAGCCTGCGCGATCTGCCTGCCTGATTGCCTGCCTGGCTGCCTCCCGATGATGTTTCCGCCCGATTTTGCCGGGAGTACACTCCGGCCATGACCGATGGTCCCGCGCCAGGCATGACCAGTCGCCGCCCGTACCTGCTGCGGGCGATGTACGAATGGATCGCCGACAACGGCATGACCCCGCATCTGCTGGTCGACGCTTCGCGTCCCGGGGTGAGGGTGCCCGCCTTCGCGGTGAACGACGGCAAGGTCGTGCTCAACGTGGCCGACCGCGCAGTGGCCGCGCTGGAGATGGGCAACGAGGAGATTTCCTTCACCGCCCGCTTCGGTGGCGTCAGCCATCAGGTGCGGGTGCCGATCGGCGCGGTCTTGCTGATCTACGCCCGGGAAACCAGCCAGGGCATGGCCCTGCCCGACGAAGCCCTCGGGCCGTCGATCGCCGCAGCCGAGGTCGAGGAAGACCTCGACGGGGATGCGGATGGCGGCGATGATGGTGGGGACGGCGGCGGCGATGGCGGTGAACGCACGCCACCTCCGAAACGCGGCGGTCACCTGAGAGTGGTCAAGTAACGCCGCAGCCGCAGGCCACGCCTGCGCTCAGCCTGGTCCGGGGGGAGCCATGCCATCAATCCAGCATCACCTTTGCAGCCGAGGCCACCGGGCCGCTGAACGACACCAGACGGTGGCCGCGCAGCACCAGCCGCGCGATGTGGCGATCGGTGCCGTCCTCCGAGTATTCGAAACGGAAGCTGCGCTCGAAGCCCAGCCGCCCGTCCTCGCCGCGATGCAGGCGCAGGCCGGTCGCGTGTACGGTATGGTCGATCAGTTGCACCCCGGCAGTGTGGCAGGCCTCGCCGCCGAGCTGGATCGCCCGTTCGGCCGCGGCGCGCGACGCACTCCAGAATGCGAACACCATCGCACCCAAAATCATCAAGATCAGTAAAGTCGGCATCTGTTCAATCTGCGGCCTGTGCGCCCCGGATGCAATCCCCGAATGTCGCCCTGGAGCGCAACCCCAATGATGAAGCTCGTATTCGCCGCCGATCACATGCAGATCCTCCTCGAGCAGGGGGTCAAGCGGATCGGCTCCGCGCCCGATGCCGACATCGTGCTGCGCGGCGAGGGCATTCTCCCGCAGCATTGCGAGCTGCAGGTCAATGCGCAGGGGGTGATGCTGAAGATCGTGCGGGGCGCGGCGGTCAGCGTGAACCAGCGACCGGTCGATGGTCTGCTTTCGCTTCGGCCCGGCGACCAGATCGGCTTCGATACGGTCGAGGCCACGCTGGTCACGGTCGAATCGGTGCGCCCGGGCGACCGCCCGGCGGCGCCGGTCATCGATGATGTCAACGCCACCACGGTGCGCGCCGCACTGCCCAAGTACACGCTGCGCGCCCAGACCGGGCGCATGCTCGGCCGCAGCTACCCGCTGACCGGCGCGACCGTCGTCGGCCGCGCGCCCGAGTGCCAGCTGCGCCTGGACGACACCAATCTATCGCGCAAGCACGCCAAGCTAATTCCCACCAACGAAGGCGTGGTGATAGAATACCTGGGCTCCACCAAAGGCAGTTTCCACA
>CBIHKW010000038.1:0-32236 GCA_966203835.1 uncultured Thermomonas sp. | reverse complement strand
CATCGACCAATTGAATCCGCCTTACTTTCTTTGCGACAAAGAAAGTGACCCGCGCGACAGCGCGGAAGCTTCTGCTTGCCAATTTGTTTGCCAAAAGCAAAATCGGTCCTGAAGGCACTCCTTCAGGATTTAGAACTCGGGCCTGAAGGCCCTCCTACATGTGCGGGCACCAAGCCATACGCGCCAGCGATCAATACAGATCCACCGGATCCACATCCAGCGACCACCGCGTCTTCCGCGCCTCGGGCAATGCGTACACCGCCGGCAGCGCGGCTTCGAGCGCGACGTGCAGCGCGCGGCGCGTCGGCGACGACAGCAACAACTGCGCGCGATACATACCAGCGCGACGCGGCATCGGCGCAGTGACCGGACCGTCGAGCGTCAAGCCTTCCGGCGCAGGCGCACCGCGCGCAGGTTTCGCCGCGACCCAAGGGATCAACGCCGTTTTCGCGGCCTGCAGGAACTGCATCGGCGCGTCGGCGTGCTGCGCCTCGGCGCGCAGCAGCGCGAGATGCGCGAACGGCGGGAAACCGGCGGCCTCGCGCTGCGCGAGTTCGCCCTCGGCGAAGGCGTGGTAACCGCCGTGGATGAGCGTCTGCAGCAGCGGATGTTCGGGATGATGGGTCTGCAGCAACACTTCGCCGCGTTTCTGCGCGCGACCGGCGCGGCCGGCGACCTGGATGAGCAGTTGCGCGAGCTTCTCGCCGGCGCGGAAGTCGGCGGAGAACAGGCCTTCGTCGATGCCGACCACCGCGACCAGGGTGAGATTCGGCAGATCGTGGCCCTTGGCCAGCATCTGGGTGCCGACGAGGATGCCGGGACGCGCGCCGAATTCGACGAAAAGATTTGCCAGCGCGTCCTTGCGCCGGGTGCTGGCGCTGTCGATGCGCAGCACCGGTACGTCGGCGAATTTCTCGGCGAGCAGTTCCTCCAGGCGCTCGGTGCCGATGCCCTGCGGCTGCAGCGCGAGGCTGGCGCAGTCGGGACAGGCCGGCGGCGGGGTCTGCCGCGCGCCGCAGTGGTGGCACTGCAGGCGGCGGCCGCCGCCGTGGACGGTCATCGGCGTGCTGCGCAGCGGCGTGCTGCAGCGTTTGCACTGCGCGCTCCAGCCGCAGTCGTGGCAGAGCAGCACCGGGGCGTAGCCGCGGCGGTTCTTGAACACCAGCACCTGGCCACCAGCGTCCAGCGCGGCGCGCATCCCCCGCAGGAGTTCCGGCGAGAGGCCGGCGTCGAGCGGACGCTTGCGCACGTCCAGCACCTTCACTGCGGGCGGCTGGGCGTCGCCGGCGCGCTTGCGCAGCCGCAGATGGGTGTAGCGGCCGGCCTGGGCGTTGTGCAGCGATTCCAGCGACGGCGTGGCGCTGCCCAGCAGCACCGGCACGTCCAGCGCCTTGCCGCGCACCAGCGCGAAATCGCGGGCGTGGTAGCGGATGCCGTCCTGCTGCTTGTAGCTGCCGTCGTGCTCCTCGTCGATCACGATCAGCCCGGCCTCGGGCAGCGGCGTGAACACCGCAGATCGGGTGCCGACGATCACCCGCGCCTCGCCGCGCCAGGCGGCGGCCCAGACCCGGGCGCGCTCGGGATCGCCCAGGCCGGAGTGCAGCGCGTGGACCGGCACGCCGAGCCGCTGGCGGAACCGGGCGAGCGCCTGCGGGGTGAGGCCGATCTCCGGCACCAGCACCAGCGCCTGGCGGCCGCGGGCGAGGCAGTCGGCGATGGCGTTGAGGTAGACCTCGGTCTTGCCGCTACCGGTCACGCCGTCCAGCAGCCAGGCGGCGAAGCCCGGGCGGGCGCGCAGCGCCTCCAGCGCCGCGGCCTGCTCGTCGTTGAGCACCGGGCCGACCTGCGGCATCGGCGCGCACTGCGAGGCCGGCACCGCCACGCGTTCGGCCAGGCCGCGCTTGAGCAGGGCGCGGGCGGCGCTGCGCCAGTCGTCCAGCGAGGTGTCGAGCTGGTCTTCGTCCAATGCCTGCAGTTGCACCGTCTGCAACAGGTCGGCCAGCTCTCGCGGGCGGCCGCGCAGGCGGGCCAGACCGGTGGCGCCGGCTTCGGTGAGCCGCCAAGCCCAGGCGTGGGTGTCGGGCAGCGGCTCGCCGCGCCGCAGGGCGCTGGGCAGGGCGGTCGCCAGCACTTCGCCCAGCGGGGCGTGGCTGTAGCGCGCCAGCCAGCGCAGCGACTCCAGCAGTTCGCCCTGCAGCAGCGGCTGCGGGTCCAGCACCGCCTCGGCCTCGCGCAATTCGGCGACGCCCGGTTCCGGCGGCCCCACGCCAACGACCACCCCGACCACGCTGCGGCTGCCGAACGGCACGCGCACGCGGCACCCGACCTCGGCCGGGCCATCGATTGGGCCATCGCCAGGAGGCAGGTAGTCGAACAGGCGCGGCAGCGGCACCGGCAGGGCGACGCGGAGGACGGGATCAGCGACGGACATGGCCGGCAGTCTACCGAGTCCCGACGCGGCGGCTTCGACCCTCACTTGCATCGCATTGCTGCCGGCCGGCACACGAATGACCCGCAAGTGGCGGATCGCAAAGGGAATTCGGCATTATCCACACAAGCTGTGGATAAGTTTGTGCATGACTCGGTGCGCGAACAGTTTTGTGCGGTAAATGCAGGGGTTCCGCAATGTATGGCTAAAAAAGCGCCACCCCCTTAAATGCGATGAAAATCAATTGCTTACCCGTGAAACATTGCGCGCACGCCGCCCGCGCATCCGGCAAAGCCCGGTTTGTTGCAGGTCGATGACCGCTGTGTACAACCGGATCGCGCCGTCGATCAGTCTGCAGCCCTGATGGCGCCTTGGGGAGCCGGTTTCGTGATGGATGTCAAGTCGCGGATTCGGCCCGGGAGGCATCATGCGACCCCTTCGTCAAGACTTGATCTGCAGCCCATCATGTCCTCCCACCACACGCTCGATACCGCTACCGCCTCTTCGGCGGCTGTCGTCAGCTTTCTGCGTGGGGTCGAGCGGCGGGCGGCGCTGCTCGCCGAACTGCAGTGCGGCGATGCCGAGCATGGCGACCGCGCCCTGTCCTCGGCGATCGAGGCCTTCAGCGAAACCGCACCGGGCACGGAATCCGAGGGCTGGCCGCTGCTGTTCTGGACCACCCTGCTGCAGAGTCCGGCGCTCAACACCGAACCGCTGGCCCCTTACTGGCACGGCGACTTCGCTTCCCTGGCCCGGCTGGATTTCGGCACCCGCGCGGTGCTGCTGCTGCGGGTGGTGGTGGGGCTGGACGATGCCCTGGCGGCCGCGGTGTTCGGCGTCGACCCGGCCGAGTACAAACTGGCGCTGCAGCGCGCCCTGCCGCAGCGCGCCGACGGCACACTGGACGGCGAGGCCTGGCTGGCCCTGAACGACGAGGCCCGCTTCGTGATGAAACAACTGGCGCCGGAGCGCGTGGCGGCGATCGCCCGGCTGCGCGATGCCGCGATCGCGACCAAGACCGGCGAACCTGCCGCAAGGGCCGCGGCGGGTACCGCCACCACCCCCAAGTCGCGCTGGCTGGGCAAGCTCTGGACCAGCGTCGGTCTGAGCTGAGCCCAACCGCAACGCCTCACCGGGCTCAGCGCGCGCCGCGCAGCACCCGTCGCGTCGCCTGGAAGCGGCCGCCGAAGCGGGACAGGCCGTCGGCGCGCAGCCGCGGCGCGTGGTCGCGCAGATAATCGTCCAGCGCCTCGCGGCCCTTCAGCGCGTACTGCACGCACAGACCGACCCGGCCCGCGCTGGGCGGCGGCTCCAGCACCTCGAACACCTTCGCGCCGGTGAAGCCCGGCAGGGCGAGGATCTCGGCGATATGGTCGTGCAGCCACAGGCGGTAGTCGTCGTGCGCCGCGGCGTCGACCTCGATGTTCACTTCATAGATCACTCGCTTCGGGGACATGCGGCTCTCATATGTGCGGCTCTCATGATTTGGCGGTCAGCTGCTCAATCCGGCGATCACAGCGTAGAGCAGGGCGCAGGTCAACAACACCGTATAGACGTTGCCGATGACCAGGAACTTCACCACGGTGACCCACCAGCGCTGCCCGTAGACCCGTTTCTGCATCACCAGCAGATAAGCAGGCACGGCGAAGAACAGCCCAAACGCACCGATGCCGATCACCACCTTGGGCCAGGTCCACGCCGCCGGCGCCAGCCCCACCAGCCCGGTCGTCGCGAACAGCAGCAGCAGCGCGGCGAGCAGGAAGGCGTGGCTGTACAGCGCCACCACCAGATGCTCCAGATAGCCGCGCCCCGAACCGAGGTACATCACTTTCAGGAACAGCGCGAACAGCGGCACCAGCAGGAACAGCGCGCCGGGCACCGCGCCCAGGAACAGGCGGATGAATTCGTCCGGGTTTTCGCGCATCGCTTCGCTGTTGCGCATGAACCGGTCGCCGCGCTTCTTCACCCAGCGGGAGATCCACCCGGCGTCCGCGTCGTCCACGGCGGCGGCCGCGGTCTTGCTGGCGGCCTCGGCTTTTTCCAGTTCGAGGTCGGCGCGGGCCATCGCCATGTCGATCTCGGCCTCCGCGGCGCCGAGCTTGCGCATCCGGCTGCGGGCACCGTCGTCGATGCCTGACTGCACCGTGCCCGACAGCGGGGTGAGCAGCCAGCCGCCGTCGGATTCGAGCGCCTCGCGCTTGAATTCGCCCAGTTGGCGGTTGCGGTCGGCGATGACGGCATCGATGGTGGACAGGTCGCGCTTGGGCACGGCGGCGGCATCCGCCAGCGTCGCCGGCGCCGACGCGGGGGCTGCGGTTCCGGCGGCGGTTCCCGCGGCGGCACCTGTCCTGGCTTGCGACGCCGGCGCCGGCGCCGGACCGGCGCCCGGTTCGACCTCTGCCGGACTGCTCGTGCTGCTGAACACCGCGTCCTTGTCGATATGCAGGGTGACCTTGCCGACGAAGAACGTCAGCAGACTGATGATCACGAACAGCCGCAGCGGCGCGACATAGCGCACGCGGTGGCCGGCCAGATATCCGGCGGCGACCCGTCCGGGCACAAACAGGTCGCGCACGGTGCGGAAGATCCGGCCGTCGAGGTGCCAGAACGATTCGAAGACCTCTTCGACCGCATGGCTGAAGTTGCGCAGCGGGCTGTGCGCATGCTGTCCGCAGACGTGGCAGTAATGGCCCTGCAGCACGCTGTCGCAGTTTTCGCAGGCGGAATGCGCGGTTTGGGCTTGCGGTTCGGTCATGCGCTCCCCTGATCGCAATGTATTGGCGTGTCGATAGGCCGGGCCGGGCCCGGCGATCGGCGCGGTTAAGATACCAGCCCATGCGCCGGCCCCATGCCGCGCTCCCGCTTCCGGCGCAGCCATGTCCGAAACCCCCACCCCGCGTTTTCGCGACGAACTGCGCAGCAGCGCGCGCCTCGCCGCGCCGTTGATCGCCGGCCACGTCTCGACCGGGCTGATCGGTCTGGTCGACGCCCTGATCGCCGGCCGTCACGGCACCGCCACGCTGGCCGCGGTGTCGGTAGGCACGGCGCTGTTCTGGCTGCCCTTGCTGGTGCCGATGGGCACCCTGATCTCGGTGCCCGCCTCGGTCTCGCAGCTGGACGGCGCCGGGCGGCGCGACGAGATCGGCCCGCTGTTCCGGCAGGCGCTGTGGCTGGCGCTGGCGCTGGGCTTGGCCATGTTCGTGTTCCTCAGCGCGATTCCGCTGGCGCTGGAGGCCTTCGGGATCGCGCCGGAGATCCGCCCGGGCGCCACCGCCTTCGTCCACGGCATCCGCTGGGGCGTGCCGGCGCTGGCGGTGTTCCTGTGCATGCGCTACCTCTGCGACGGCCTGCACTACACCATCCCGACCATGATCCTGGGCTTCGGCGGGCTGTTGCTGCTGGTGCCCGTCGGCTACGCCCTGACCTTCGGTCTGGTTGGGCTGCCGGCGCTCGGCGCGGGCGGGCTGGGGTTGGCATCGGCGCTGATGATGTGGCTGCAGGTCTTGGCCATGGCCGGCTATCTGGCCCGCGCGCGGCGATTCCGCGAGCTGCAATTGTTGAACCGCTACGACCCGCCGCGCTGGCCGCAGATCCGCGAGCTGCTGGCGGTGGGCCTGCCGATCGGCATCACCTGGCTGATGGAGGGCGGGCTGTTCGTCGCCACCGCGCTGGTGATCGGGCGACTGGGCGAAGTGCCGGCGGCGGCGCACCAGATCGCGATCAACATCGCCAGCCTCTGCTTCATGGTGCCGATGGCGCTGGCCGAGGCCACGACGGTGCGGGTCGGTCACGCCGTGGGCCGCGGCGACCGCGACGGCCTGCGCCGGGCGGCGTTCGCCGGCTACGCGCTGGTGCTGATGACCCAACTGGCGACCGGCAGCGCCCTGCTGCTGGGCAACGAGGCCATCGCCGCGATGTACACCTCGGACGCTGCGGTCGTGGCCCTGGCGGCTTCGCTGCTGCTGCTGGCGGCGGCCTTCCAGTTTCCCGACGGCATCCAGGTGCTGTCGGTCGGCGCCCTGCGCGGCCTGAAGGACACCCGGGTGCCGATGGTGCTGGCGGCGGTGGCCTACTGGGGCATCGGCATGCCGCTGGGCGCGGTGCTGGGCCTCGGCCTGGGCGACTTGGTGCCCGCCTACGGCCCGCGCGGCATGTGGGTCGGGCTGACCGCGGGCCTCACCGTGGCCGCGGTGCTGCTGGGGCTTCGCTTTTTGCGATTGTCGCGGCGCGTCCCCATGCTGCTGTCGGTAAGAATGACCGATGGCGGATGACGCCATCGCCGCCGACCGGCACACTGCCATCCGTACTCCAAGGAGAGTTCCCCCATGAACGAACCGCGCCGCCGCGGTCCCATCGCCAGCATCCTCGTCGGGATCTGGGATGCGATGAATTTCACCCGCCGGTTGATCTTCAACATGCTGTTCTTCGGTTTCCTGCTGATCTGCCTCGCCGCACTGGGCAGCGGAAGCCAGCGGGTGTTGCCGGTCGAGGACAGCAGCACGCTGGTGATCGCGCCGGAAGGCACGCTGGTCGAGCAGTACTCGATCGACTCCACCAGCCGCGCGCTGGCCGAAGCCCTCGGCGATGCGCGGGTCAGGGAAGTGCAGCTCCGCGACCTGCTGCAGGTGCTGAACGCGGCCAAGACCGACAAGCGCATCGAACGGGTGCTGCTGCGCGTGGACGGCATGTCCTTCACCGGCTACGCCTCGGTCCGCGAAGTCGCCGAAGCCCTGGCCGCGCTGCGCGCCTCGGGCAAGCAGATCATCGCGTTCGGCGAAAGCTACGATCAGGCCCAGTACCTGCTGGCGGCGGAAGCGAACGAGATCTATCTCGACCCGATGGGCGGCATGCTGATCGAAGGTCTGGCCCGCTACCGCCAGTACTTCCGCGAAGGCCTGCAGGACAAGCTCGGCGTCGACATCCACCTGTTCAAGGTCGGCGAGTTCAAATCCGCAGCCGAGCCCTATGTGCTGGACGGGGCATCGCCCGAGTCGAAAGAGGCCGATCTGTTCTGGATGAACGACATCTGGCAGCGGTATCTCGGCGACATCGGCAAGGCGCGCAAGCTCGACCCGAAACAGCTGGCGGCCAGCTTCGACACCATGCCGGCCGACATCGCCGCCGTGCACGGCGACCTCGCCCAGTACGCGCTGAAGCAGAAATGGGTCGACGGCCTGAAGACGCGCGAAGAAGTCGAGGCACTGCTGACCAAGCGCGGCACGCCCGATGAACAGGCCGAAGGCGGTTTCCGCCAGGTGTCGTTCCGCACGTATCTGACCCACCTCAACGGCGCGCTGCCGATGCTGGGCGGCCAGAACCACATCGCCGTGGTGGTCGCCTCGGGCGAGATCGTCGGCGGCGAACAGCCCGCCGGCCCGATCGGCGGCGAGTCCACCGCCGCGCTGCTGCGCGAAGCGCGCGACGACGACAGCGTGAAGGCGCTGGTGCTGCGCGTGGATTCGCCCGGCGGCGAAGTGTTCGCCTCCGAGCAGATCCGCCGCGAGATCGTCGCGCTGAAAAAGGCCGGCAAACCGGTGGTGGTCTCGATGGGCGACACCGCAGCGTCCGGCGGTTACTGGATCAGCATGAACGCGGATCGCATCTACGCCGACCCGTCCACGATCACCGGCTCGATCGGCATCTTCGGCATGATCCCGACCTTCTCGCGCACGCTTGAGAAAATCGGCGTCCGCACCGACGGCGTGTCCACCACTGCGGTCGCCGGCGCATTCGATGTCACCCGTCCGCTGACGGCGGACGTGTCGCAGGTGATGCAGACCGTGATCGAGAAGGGTTATCGCGATTTCACCACCAAGGTGTCCGAAGCGCGCAAGAAACCGGTCGCCGACGTCGATGCCGTGGCCCGCGGCCGCGTGTGGTCCGGTGCGCAGGCGAAGGAGCGCGGGCTGGTCGACGCTTTCGGCGGTCTGCAGACCGCGATCGCCGACGCCGCCAAGCGCGCCAAGCTCGGCGGCAAGCCGGGGACGTATCCGGTGCGCTACATCGAGCGCCAGCTGACGCCGTTCGAACAGTGGTTCAACGGCTTCGCCGGCTCCGGCACCGGTCGCGCCCTGCTCGGTCGTTCCGACATCGCCCGCGGCATGCTGGCGAAAGTGGTGCCGCAGGCCGACCGCGACCTGCGCCTGCTGGAACGCGCCATGGAACCGCGCGCCAGCGGTGCTCCGGCCAAGGCCTACGCCTACTGCTTCTGCGGGTTCTGATCGCAGACGCGCCCGACAGGCCGCTCCACGGATTCAAACGACGCCCGGCCAACGCCGGGCGTCGTCGTTTATGGCGCGGAAAAGTCGCGTCAGCCGCCGGTGGCGTCGTCGATGGCCTGGCGCTGCCGTTCCGCCGCGGCGTCGACATCGGCCTGCGCCGCCTCCGCTTTGTCGATCGGTTTCTGCATCGCTTCGCGCAGCTGCGTGTCCGACGTGGCGGCCGCCTCGGCCCGGGGCTCGGGCCGGTCGTCGTGATCGGGCACCTTGGGCTTCGAGCAGCCCGTCAGGCCGGCGCAGACGGCCAGCAACAACATTCCCATGACTGCATGCCCTGTGACTGCATGCCCTGTGATTGCACGTAGACGCATGGCGATCCTCCTCGGCGGTGTCGCGGCTTATCCTACGCGCATCCACATCGCGAACGGCCCACCCCATGCTTGCCCACCGCTGGCGTCTCGACGGACAACTCGCACTGGTCACCGGCGGCAGCGCCGGCATCGGCCGCGCCATCGCGCGCGAACTGCTGGGCTTCGGCGCCCGCGTGCTCATCGCCGCCCGCGACAGCGACGGCCTCGACGCGACACGGCTCGAACTCGAAGAAGAATTCCCCGACGGCGAAGTCCGCACCTGCATCGCCGACGTGGCCGACGACGAACAGCGCCGCGAACTGCTGGACTGGGTGGAAGACATCGGCGACGGCCTCAACATCCTGGTCAACAACGCCGGCGGCAATCTCACGAAATCCGCGATCGACTACAGCGAAGACGAATGGCGCGGCATTTTCGAGACCAACCTGTTCAGCGCTTTCGAACTCGCGCGCAGCACCTACCCGCTGCTGACCAAACACGCGGCCTCGTGCATCGTCAACGTCGGCAGCGTCTCCGCCATCACCCATGTGCGCAGCGGCGCGCCCTACGGCATGAGCAAGGCGGCGATGCACCAGATGACCCGCAATCTCGCGGTGGAATGGGCCGAAGACGGCGTGCGCGTGAATTCGGTGGCGCCGTGGTACATCCGCACCCGCCGCACCTCGACCAAACTCGCCGATCCCGATTATCTCGACGAAGTGCTGCTGCGCACGCCGATGGGCCGCATCGGCGAACCCGAGGAAGTCGCCGCCGCCGTGGCCTTTTTGTGTTTGCCCGCATCGAGTTACATCACCGGCGAATGCATCGCGGTCGACGGCGGGTTTCTGCGCTACGGGTTCTGATCCGCCGGGTCGGATCCATCTGATCCGGGCCGCTGAATTCCAGCCGCCGGATTTCAACCACTGATTTCAACCACTGGATCCGGCCTTCCGGATCTGGAGCGTCGTTCGACACGGCTCCGAATCTCGACCGCAATCGCAGTCTCTGCGACGTGCGAGCGGCATCCTGCGTATTCGTTGCGCGCATCGGCCAGCCCTCTGTTGCCGGCCGAATGTCGCGTCATCGAACAATCCGCGAGAGGCGCGGATTGAAAGGAACCGGCCGCTTCCGCAGCCGGTATTCATCGCACTCAAGGAGAGACATTCATGCGTCGACACTACCGCTCCACCACCCTCGCCATCGCGACCGCCGCCATCCTCATCGCCGGCAGCGCATCCGCCGCGGTCCGCACCGATCTGCACCAGGACAATCTGGTCCGCGTCAAACACAGCAACGCCGCCATCGCCGCTTCCGGCACGGCCGCCACGGTCCACGCCCGCCACGCGCAGGCGCTCGGTCTGGATGGCGAATCGCGTTTGTTCCTGCTCGATCGCAAGACCGATCTGGGCGTGCGCAATCATCGCTATCAGCAGACCTTCCGCGGCATGCCGATCTTCGGCGAACACGTCGTCGTCAACGAAGACGCCGACGGCAACGTCAAGACCCTGTTCGGCCGCAAGATCGATGGTCTCGCCAGCGAAATTTCCCCCGGCAAGCCGCGCCTCGGCAGCCAGCGCGCCCTCGCCATCGGCAAGAGCGCCGGTCTCGGTGCGCGCGTCGGCTTCATGCGCACCAGCAACGAAACCTCCGACCTCATGATCCACATCGACGACAACGGCGCGGCGCGCAAGGCGTACGTGGTCTCGTATTTCGCCGACACCGCGCGCGGCGGCTCGCCGACCCGGCCGACCGTCATCATCGACGCCGACACCGGTCGCGTCATCAAGCAGTGGGACAATCTGCAACACGCGCTGGTTGGCACCGGCCCCGGCGGCAACGCCAAGATCGGCCAGTACGAATACGGCACCAACTTCGGTTACCTGGACGTGGCGCAGAGCGGCACCACCTGCACCATGAACAACGCCAACGTGAAGACCGTGAATCTCAATCACGGCACGTCCGGCACCACCGCGTTCTCGTACACCTGTCCGCGCAACACCGTGAAGACCATCAACGGCGCGTACTCGCCGCTCAACGACGCGCATTACTTCGGCGGCGTGGTCTTCAACATGTACCAGGCGTACATGGGCCAGGCGCCGCTCACGTTCCAGCTGTTGATGCAGGTGCATTACGGCACCAACCACGAGAATGCGTACTGGACCGGCACCGGCATGCTGTTCGGCGACGGCCTCAACACCTTCTATCCGCTGGTCAGTCTGGATGTGGTCGGTCACGAAGTCTCGCACGGCTACACGCAGCAGAACTCCGGCCTGATCTATTCCAACCAGTCCGGCGGCATCAACGAAGCCTATTCCGACATCGCCGGCGAAGCCGCCGAGTACTACATGCGCGGCAGCAACGACTTCAAGGTCGGCTACGACATCAAGAAAGGCACCGGCGCGCTGCGCTACATGAACAACCCGCCGCTGGACGGCGCTTCGATCGGACACGCCTCCAACTACTACGCCGGCATGGACGTGCATTACTCCTCGGGCGTCTACAACAAGGCCTTCTACACGCTGGCGACCACCGCCGGCTGGAACACGCAGAAGGCATTCAAGGCGTTCGCGCGCGCCAACGATCTGTACTGGACGTCGAGCACCGACTTCAACCAGGGCGCCTGCGGCGTGCAGACGGCCGCGGCCGATCTGGGCTACACCGTCGCCAACGTCACCGCCGCCTTTACCGCGGTGGGCGTGACCTGCGGTGGCGGCGGTGGCGGCACGCCGCCGACGATCACCAACTTCAACTGCCCGGACATGGCCAACAGCGGCGCCGGCACCTACATGTGCGACGTGACCTACACGTCTTCGACGCCGGCCACCGCCACCTGGTCGAACGGCTCCACCGGCAACTCGCTCTTCGGCCGCTGCTCGCGCGGCTCGCGTCCCACCGTCAGCGTGACCGTCGCCAACGCAGGCGGCTCGGTCTCGCGCACCGCGACCTTCAACTGCCCGATGAATCCGATCCCGTGATTTGATTCAACGATCTCGTGAAGGTATTTGAGTGAACCCGATCCGCCGGAGAGATGGTTTCTCCGGCGGATTTTTTTGCGCTGCGCACCGCGCGCGCTTTTCGTGCGGCTCTTGCAGGGGCTTGGCCTTCGTCCATTCTCCTCAACGAGCGTGGGTACGACGGCTCGCTGCGCTTACCGCCAACAACACACTCAGAATGCGCGGATTGACGTGTGTCAGGCTATAAGAGGACTATTGGATATACCTCGGACATGAGGTCTACATAAAGCTAGGAACCTAGGGGAACAATATGGGTATTTTGGTAAAAGCCGGTGCGCTTTTCTCGCTTCTGGCCTTGTCGTCTTCGGTCGTTGCGCAAGATGCACCAACCTCATTCGATTCTCTTCAGATTGACCACAAAGATTGCAACCTCGTCGAACAAGGGACACGCAATAAAGGGATCATCTGGAGCGGAAAATCTGAGATAGGAATGTGCTTCGTAGTCGTAGAGCGAGCCGAGTTCGAGAAAAGGTACTCGCATTGCATGCTGTCAGGGATCTTGAGCAGCAAGAATGAAGGCGTAACTTGCGAATTCGGGTACTTCAACCGCGAGAAGACGAAAATTTCGTTCACCAGCGGAAAAGAGGCGTTGTGCGAGTTCGTCTGCATTAAAACCGCGAGTCGCTAAGTGCCTAGAAAATCATTCAAACCGAACCCGCTTCCCGGCCTGACTCAATTCAGGCGTTGGACCTGCCAGGATTAATTCCGTGAAGACAGACGAATCACGTATGCGTGAAATCGCCACAACCCTTCGAATGGCGTTCGACTCGGCAAAAGCGAAAAGCGAAGGCGCGATAATTCTCGGGTTTGCCGTACTAACGAATGACGATGCAACAATGTTTGTACCTGTTGTAGGCGCGAAGTCCGGCGAGCACTCGAAAATCCCAGAGGATGATCTTCAGTTTCTGCCGACATACTGGGATGTTACAGCCCCAGGTTCTCAAATGGAGATCGGGCACAAAATTCTCAATGAACTCTACGAAGAATGTAATGACTACGACAACGACGAAAACTGGCATGAGCAGTTCAGGTCACGCGCTTATTCGATTCTTGTGAATGCTCTTGATCTACTAAGATCCGATCAGTACTTTTCGTCCTTATCTCCAGAGCCATTTGTCACGGTTTGGGTTGTTGATTCCGATCTACCCAATATCAGAGGTCGTTCGTGGGCAAGGCGTCTCAACTCACGTTTTCTGTACCAACGGTTTGTGACTTGGCTGGACGAAAAGTGGGGAGCGGCCTAACAATTCATTCATGCCGACCACCGGGGTCGACACGATTTCATAGCTACTGCCTATGACTGGCGGCGGCTTATTTCAGGCGCCAGGTGCCATGTCAAAGCCATTCATGATCGTTGAAGATACATTCTTGATCACCGGCAGAGGGCTTGTCGTGGTTCCCGGTCCATTGATCGATGATTATTCTGGCCCCGGTCCTGTTCAAGTCGAGCTGCGCAAGCCAAATGGCACAATCACACTCACTGAATTGACTGTTCAACTCTTTCACCAGACGCCTCCACCCAAAGAATATCGCTGGGGTTGTGTGTTCCTCTCACTAAACAAAGAAGACGTTCCGTTAGGCACAGAAATATGGCTTGCCGGTGCCTAGCAATTTCTTCAAGCCTACCCAGCATCGTGGCATCGGCCACGCGCTTACGCTACGCTAGTGTGAAGTCATGGCTCCGCATGAAAACCTTTATTATTGAGATGCATGCAAACTTGCACCTAAAGCAAGGTCGGTCAAACCATGCGGCACCTGCAATCATCGCTGGGACACGGAAACCGGACACTACTATTGCAATACCTCTTGGAAGAACTGCGCCACTTGTGCTGAAAAATCTTCTATCTGCTTTGTTTTCGGAAAAAATCTGCCGCAAGAACAATGGTCAGGCTGAATCTCGAAGGCCATCAAGCAGTCAGCCGGATTGAGGAATACATAGGTTATCGTCCCACCGAAATCGCAGCCATTGTGACGTTGATATTTATTTACAGACCCAAAGGGCGGCGCACAGGACGTGCGCCGTTTTTATATGAGGCAGGTTGCCTCATAGAAAAATACCAGCCATGTTTCCGACGGCAGGTTTTCTCCGGCCCTGAGTGTTTTCTTTGGTTACTTTCTTTGCGACAAAGAAAGTGACCCGCGCAAAGCGCGGAAGCCCTGCCGTTGTTCTTGGATGAATATCGCTACGCCCAACCCAACCTGCCATGCTCGATCCAGGCGTAAGATCCCTCATGACCTCCGCACAACCCCAATGATTTCAAAACTCCCACCCTGGATCTGGACCGGCACATGGGTGCTCGCCTTCATCGCCGGCATCGTCAATGTCGTCGGCCTGCTCGGTTTCGAACACCACGCGATCACCCACCTGACCGGCAACACGTCCTTGCTGGCCGAGGCCATGGCCACCCGGAACCTCCCGGCGATTCTGCACTTCGCCGCGCTCATCGGCGCTTTCGTCGCCGGCGCCGTCGTCAGCGGGATCCTGGTTCAGGACAGCGCGCTGCAACTCGGCCGCAGATATGGCGTCGCCCTGCTGATGGTGTCGCTGCTGCTCTTCGCCGCAGTCCCGCTGCTTCAGCACGACAACGCCTACGGCATGTATGCGGCCGCATGCGCAATGGGTCTTCAGAACGCGATGGTCAGTACGTACAGCGGCGCGGTCGTGCGCACCACGCATGTGTCCGGCATGTTCACGGATCTCGGCATCTTCCTTGGCCACACCCTGCGCGGGCTGCCGGTCGACGCCCGGCGTTTGCGGCTTTGTCTGATCGTCATCTCCGGCTTTCTCTGCGGCGGCATCGCCGGTGCGTTCGCCTTCCAGTCGTTCGGCTATTCCGCGCTGCTGTTTCCGGCGAGCCTGACTGCTGCCGTCTCCGTCGCGTACGGGCTGTATCAGGCTCGCAAAGCACGGGGGCGATAAACACACGCACGCAACCGCCAGCGCCACGAGGCGACAAAGCGGGTATCGTGTCGCCACGGGGCGGGGAGCCCCGTCATCCGCGGCACCAGGGGGCATGCAGACAGTTCAAGGGACGTACGGCCCAGGGCACCACGGGCGCCCATTCGCGCGGTCGCGCCGTTCCATACGCTCAGACAAGGAGATCCGTCATGCATCACCGTTCGTCCAAGTTCATGCCTGCCGCTTCGGGCAGGCTCAGCGCGCTGGCGCTCGCCCTATTCGTCGTCGCACCTGCATTCGCCGCCGACGGCGACCCGCCCGCTCAACCGCCCGCCGATCGCGTGGTCGCCGATCCGGTGCTGGTGCCGATGCTGCGCAGCATTCAGTCGACCGAAGGGACGCGCCTGCTGAAGAGCGTGGGCCTGTCGGCCGCGCCGCCGCCGCCGACCGACAAGGATCCGCTGCTCAATATCCGTCTCACCTATGGTTGGATCTACAACCCGGCGAGCCAGAATTTCGATCGCGTGCGCCTGCGCAGCTACGTCGCCGAAGGTGCGGTGCCCAATCCGTTCACGCCGTTCGTCGCGCCGACCATCCGCACACGTCCGGGCGAGACCGTGCGGGTCGGGCTCAACAACGAACTGACGCCCGAGCCGGGCTGCAAACCGTCGAACATCAACACCCCGCATTGTTTCAACTCGACCAACCTGCATTCGCACGGGCTGTGGGTCAGTCCCAGCGGCAACAGCGACAACGTGTTGATCACCATCCGCCCGAAGGTGTCGTTCGAGTACGAATACAACATTCCGGCGACGCATCCGGCGGGCACGTTCTGGTATCACCCGCATCAGCACGGCTCCACCGCGCTGCAGGTGTCCAGCGGCATGGCCGGCGCGTTGATCATCCACGGCGAGCGCGCGCCGACGCCCAGCGCCAGCGGCGATATCGACACCCTGTTGCGCGACGAGACCGGCACCGCATTCCGCGAGCGCGTGGTGCTGTTCCAGCAGGTGGCGTACGCCTGCCGCGAGAATCCGGACGATCCGAAGTCGCCGATCAAGACGAACTCGAACGGCACCTGGTTCTGCGGCACCGGCGACATCGGCACGATCGAGAATTACGATCAGCTGGGCAACAAGGTCTGGGGGCCGTCGGGCCGCTACACCAGCATCAACGGCCAGATCCTGCCGCGCTTCACCGATGCCATCGCCGGCCGCGTGGAGCGCTGGCGCAACATCCACGCCGGCATCCGCGACTCGATCAATCTGCAGTTCATCCCGATGCGCAAGTCGGCGAAACCCGAATTGCTGCGCAACCTCACCCAGCATGCGGAATGGATTTCGCAGAACTGCGTGGGCGCGCCGCTGACCCAGTTCGAGATCGCCAGCGACGGCCTGACCCACGGCCAGGCGATCCGCAAGAGCCAGACGATCCTGCAGCCCGGCTATCGCAGCGACCTGCTGATGGTGTTCCCGAACGCGGGCGAGTACTGCGTGATCGACGGTAATCTGCCGGCGGTGGATTCGGTGAGCGGCGATGCCGAAAGCCGGCGCCTGCTGGGCACCGTGTCGGTGTCGCCCGGCCTGCCGGTGGGCAATGACCCCACGGCGTATCTGACCAAAGTGCTGACGACCGCCGCGCGGCAGTGGATGCCCGCCGACGTGAAGCAGAAAGTGATGGACGACCTGGCGCGCGATCTGCATCTGGATGCGTTCCTGCCGCACGCCACGATCAGCGACGAGGAATTGGCCGAGGCCGAGCGCAAATCGAAGTGCGCGCCGGACTGCGGACAGAAAGTGGAGTTCAACATCGCCGGCGGCAAGTTCATGGTCAACAACGAAGCCTACGATCCCGATAATTCGCGCGATCTGATCCTCGGCAATATCGAGGAATGGAAACTCACCTCGCTGGCGGGGAGCCATCCGTTCCACATCCACGTCAACCCGTTCCAGGTGTCGCGCATCCTCAACCCGCAGGGCGTGGACGTGAGCGTGCCCGGCAGCGGCGACACCGAGTACGAAGGCACGAAAGGCATCTGGAAAGACACGCTCTTCGTCAAAGGCGGCTACACGCTGTACGTGCGCACGCGCTACCAGCGTTACATCGGCGAATACGTCCTGCACTGCCACATCCTCGATCACGAGGACCAGGGCATGATGCAGAACGTGCGCGTGCTGCTGCCCGACGGTCAGGGCGGCGGTGTGGGCAACGGCCATCATTGATGCGATGGGTCCGCGTGCATGCCGGTCCGCCGGCACGCACGCGGATCGGGCGATCATTCGAAGCGGAATGACGCTTTCGCGATGACGATCAAGGGCGCGGACAGACGCAATGCGCCGTCCGTCGCCCGGAAGCAACGCAACCCCTGTTCCGCCTTGCTGCAACCGGCGGCAAGGACTAAGGTCGGCACGCGGACCGAGCTGCACGCCCGATGCGGCTCATGACCAGGGAATGGTCCATCGCTCTCCATTTCCTGTGCTTCGCCCGGCCCGCTGCGGCAAGGCGCACGGCCGCGTGCGCGTGCGCGCCGCATTCTCGTCCGACCGTTGCGGCCATAAGGAGATGGCATCGACACGAATCGCATCCAGCAGTGCGTCGCCGAACCCTCGCAGTCGCTTCCGTCACACATCGGCTCACGATGCCGTGTCGCGTCGGCCGTCCGGCGAGTGGTCCCACACACCATGCGTTGAGGATCCGCCCATGAACTCGACTCGTTTCTTCCGCACCCCCCGCTTCGGCAGATGTCTTGCCGACATGGCGGGTATCGTCGCAGCGGCTCTGCTGCTGCCTTGCCTCGCCCTGGCCGCACCGCCGCGCGTTGATCGCGGCATCAAATCCGGCCCGCCGCAGGTCGGGATTCCCGTTACCGCGCACACCATCGACGTCGATCTGCGCAAGTTGCCGAAGGCGACCGAATGGAAACCGGGCATGGCGATCCGCGAAGCGCATCGCCGCCAGTACACGCCGATCGGCAGCGTATTGCCGCACGCGCCCGCGAGCAAACGCACTTCGACCGATCGTCTGAACGAGTTGCAGCGGATCTTCGACGACAGCGTGCCCGTCGCTGCACGCAGCAAGACCGCCGACGGTCGGCGCGTCAGCATCAACAATCCCAATACCGGCGTCAGTCCCGGCGACCCGGTGGTGGAAGTCGGCGCCAGTCACGTCATCTACGCGGTCAACAGCGGCGGTTCCGGCACTCACTTCAAGGTGTACGACAAAGCCGGCAATCTGATCTCAGGCCCGACGACGTTCGGCTCGCTGGCGCCCGCGGGCAACGCCTGCACCGCTGATCGCGGCGACCCGCTGGTGCTGTACGACCGCCAGGCCGGCCGCTGGTTCATGCTGACCCTCGACGATGCGGGACTATGCACCTACGTCTCCAGGACATCGAATCCGGTGACCGGCGGCTGGTGGTTCTATCGCTACACCACACCGACCCTGCCCGACTACCCGCACTGCGGCGTGTGGAACGACGCCTACGTCTGCGGTACCAACGAGGGCGGCGCGCAGGTCGCGCTGTACGCCTTCGATCGCGCGAACATGCTCACCGGCGCCACCGCACGCGCGGCGCAGCGGTTCGCGGCCATTCCGCGACTGCTTGGCTACGGCTTCCAGATGGTGACGCCATCGACGTTCTACGGAACCGCTGCGGCGCCTGCGGGCCGCAGACAGATCGTCGCGCGCCATCGCGACGACGAAGCCCACGACGGCGGCGCAGCCAACGCCACCCAGGACTTCATCGAGCTGTTCGAGTTGAATCTGGACTGGAACACACCCGCGAACAGCGGCATCGTCACGCTGCCGCGCGTCGCCATCACCGAGTTCAACAGTTGGTTCCGCAACTACAGCACCTTCGCGACCGTGCCGCAGCCGGGCTCCGCTTCGCTACTCGATCCGATCCGCGAAGTGCTGCTCAACCAGTTGAGCTATCGCAATTTCGGCACGCACGAATCGATCACCGGCACGTTCGCCACCAACCAGAACGCCGCGCGCACCGGAACCGTGGTCGATTCCGGCGTGCGCTGGTTCGAACTGCGCCGCGTCGGCGCAGGCGCGTGGTCGCTGCATCAGGAAGGCACGTTCAGTCCCGGCGACGCCAGCACCCATCATCTGATGGGCACGATTGCGATGGACAAGTTCGGCAACATGGGCATGGGCTACAACATCACCAAGACCAGCGCCACGACCAAGTTCCCGTCGCTGCGCTACACCGGGCGCACGGCAGGCGCGCCGCTTGGCGTCATGAGCCTCGCCGAAACCGAAGTCGCCACCGGCGCCGCCGCCGAAACGTCCGGTCGCTGGGGCGACTACTACCAGATGACCGTGGATCCGGTCGACGACTGCACCTTCTGGTTCGTCGGCATGTACCGTCCCAGCGGCAGTTGGCAGACGCGCATCGCCGATTTCAAGTTCCCGGGCTGCATCAGCCCGCCGGTGATCAGCAGCCTGTCGTGCTCGGGCACCGGCGGCGGATTCTGCAGCGTGAGCTATACCCCGGCGACACCGACGCCGACCTTCAGTTGGTCGGGCGGCTTCTCCAGTTCATGCACCGGCAGCACGTGTTCGGGCGTGTGCGGAACGCTGGGAAGTTTCACGATCAAGATCACGGTGACGGTGACCAACAGCGCCGGCTCGACCACCGCGGAAGCCTATCCGTTTTGCCAGCGCTGACTGCGGTACCGACGCACGAGGAGGCTGCGGCCCCTCGTGCGTTGTCGGCGCGGACCCGGATCAGAGGAACATCCCGCCCGACGCCTCGACGCGCTGGCCATTGATCCAGCGGCTGGCGGGCGACAGCAGCGACGCGACCGCGGCGCCGATGTCGTCGGCTTCGCCGACCCGGCCGAGCGCGGTCTGGCTGGCGACGAACGCATTGAGCTGGGCGTTGTCGCGCACCGCGCCGCCGCCGAAATCGGTGGCGATCGCGCCGGGCGCCAAGGTATTCACGCCGATGCCGCGCGCGCCGAGTTCCTTGGCCTGATAGCGGCTCAGCACTTCGATCGCGCCCTTCATCGCCGCGTATGCGGCGTAGCCCGGCAGGGTGAAGCGGGTCAGGCCACTGGAGACGTTGAGAATGCGGCCGCCGTCGGCGATCAGCGGCAGCAGGGCGGCGGTGAGGAAGAACGGGCCTTTGAGATGCACGTTCATCAGCAGGTCGAACTGCGCCTCAGTGGTCTCGGCGAACGGCGCGTGGACGCCCATGCCGGCGTTGTTGACCAGCGCGTCGAAACGCTCGACACCCCAACCGGCCAGTACGGCACGGACGCTCTCGACGAAGGCCGGGAAGGTGGCGCTGTCGCCGACATCCAGCGGCAGGGCGACGGCGCGACGGCCGAGGGCTTGGATCGCGGCGACCACCGCCTGGGCTTCGCCGGCTTCGCTGCGGTAGGTGAGGACGATATCGCTGCCCTGTTCGGCGAGGTGCTGCGCCATGTTCCGGCCGAGGCCGCGGCTGCCGCCGGTGACGAGGACGATGGGGGTAGGCATGTCGGACTCCAGATGTGCCGCCGGGTCGGCGGATGCAGGCACTCTATTGATCGCCTTGTGCCCGATAAATAGCGGAGATACGATAGCTCTGTTCGCGATTTGCGAACAATCGAGCCGCAATCATGAATTCAGTCGATGCGATGCGGATGTTCATGCGGGTCGCCGAGCTGGCCAGCTTCACCCAGGCGGCCGACAGCCTGGGTCTGCCCAAGTCCAGCGTTTCGACCGCGCTGCAGAAGCTGGAGGCCGAACTCGCCACCCAGCTGCTGCACCGGACCACGCGGCGGGTGCGGCTGACCGCCGACGGCCAGCAGTTCTACGAGCGCTGCCGGGATCTGCTGGCCGATCTGGATGAAGTGCAGGGCATGTTCCACCACAGTGGCCAGGCGCTGAGCGGACGGCTGCGCGTGGACATGTCGAGCGGCATTGCGCGCCATCAGGTGATCCCGGCCCTGCCGGCCTTCATGGCCGCGCATCCGGCGCTGCAGTTGGAACTGAGCTGTACCGATCGACGCGTCGATCTGGTGCGCGAAGGCTTCGACTGCGTGGTCCGGGTGGGCACGGTCGCCGACAGCAGCCTGATCGCGCGCCCGCTGGGTGCGCTGGAAGTCCTGAACTGCGCCAGCCCCGCCTACCTGCAGGCCTACGGTACGCCGCAGACGCTTGAGGCGCTGTCCGGACATCGACTGATCCACTATGCCTCGTCGTTCGGCGCCGCCGAGGACGGTTGGGAATATCGCGACGAGGACGGCCGTTATCGCAGTCTGCCGATGGCCGGTGCGCTGGTCGTCAACAGCGCCGAGGCGTACCAGGAAGCCTGTCTGGCAGGCATGGGGCTGATCCAGGCGCCCGGCAGCGGCCTGCGCGCCCTGCTCGATCACGGCGCCCTGGTCGAAGTGCTGCCGCAGTACCGCGCGGAACCCATGCCGGTCACGCTGCTGTATCCGCAGCGGCGCAATCTTTCGGTCCGGGTGCGGGTCTTCATGGACTGGCTGGCGCAGACGCTGGCGCCGCACCTGCAACCGCTCGGCTGAGCGGCGGACGCGGAATCAGCCGCCGACGCAGGTGCTCTCGCGATAGACCTTGGCGGCGCGGTCGAACTCGGCCTTGCGGTCGTCGTTGCGGCCGCCGCCGAACTTCCAGCGGAACTCGGCTTCGTCCACGCGCTTCTTCCACAGCGCGCACAGCTGTTCGGCCGGCACCGCAGTACAGGCGTCCTGACGCATTTCGCAGGACGTGCCGGCGGCGCGCTCGGTGCTGCCGTCGATGCCCACGGCCTGCATCGGCGCACAGGTGGCGGGCGGCTCTGCGGTCTCGCCGAGGTATTCGCGCTCATCCCAACTGCGGCACTGGTACAACGGCGGCGGCACGCTGCGTACGACGGGCGCGGACGCCGGCGGCGGGACGGTCGGCGCCGCGGCAACGGGCGCTGGCGCTGGCGCTGGCGCGGGTTTGACGGCGGGGGCCGGCGGCGCGGCCAGCGGGGACGGCATCGTCGGCAGCACGCCGACCTTGCGCACGCTCTGCTGACTGCCTTTCGGACACGGCACGTCGTTCTGCAGGGTGACCGCGCCGCTGGGGTCGACGCAGCGATAGATCGTCATGTCGTTCTGGGCATGGACAGGCAGGCACAGGGCCGCGGCCAACAGCGCGCCGGCGAGGGCGGGAATACGATTCGGGGTCATTCAGCGACAGTCCTGGCCCAGGCGGGCGTTGATGCTGCGTTCCTCGCTGCCCAGCAGGGCGCGCTCGGAAGGTTGGGCGATGGTGAAGCGTTGGCGCAGCGCGTCGCGACGACCACGCAGACGTTCGCAGATTTCGATCTGCGGCAGCGCACGACAGGGATCGCGTATCCATGCGCCGGCACCCTGGCCGGCCAGGGTCGGCACCAGCGCGGTACCGAGACTGCCGCTGCGATAGCTGCCGCCGACACGGCCGTTGTCGACGCGGATATCGAGCTGGCCCGGCTGGTACACCGGCACCTCCGCCAGCACCGGATAGCCTTGGGTCCACAGCGGCACCCAGCGCAGATTGCCTTCGGGGCTGTCGCTCAGATAACGCTCGTTGTCGGGAGCCGCACATTCGTACAGCGGTCGCGGCGGGTGGACGACGATGACCTGCGGCGGCGGCGCTGCCGTCGCGACGCTCGGCGGTGCCGGCATCGGCTGCGATGACCGCGACGGCGCGTCCTTCGGCCGCAGCATGCTGCGGGTTTCCTGACGTTCGCCCTTGAGGCAGGGCGAGTCGCGCAGGGCCAACCGGCCCTTGGCGTCGGTGCAACGGTAGATGGTGAGCGCATCGCCGGCCTGCGCCGCCGGCATCGCAACGACGGCGGCCAGAGCGGACAGCATCAGCGATCGGATCAGCAGTCGGGTCGGGAATATGGTCGGGAGCGGGCGCATGCGCGCATCTTGCGCGTCGCCACCCGCGCAGGGAAGACCGCGACGCCCGCGAAACTGAAGCCTCACGAAACCCGGAGGGCGCGGCCTGCGGGGTGCGGAGGGGCTTTCGCCCCTCCGCGATGGGTCGCATGAGGGATTGGCCCTCAAGCGCAAACCGGAAGTCCCTGTCGCCCGCACAGCGGGTGGAGGGATCTGTTGTTGCGCGTCGCCGGCGACAAGCAGATCCCTCCTCGGGCTTCGCCCTCGTTCGGGATGACTGACTTTTCCTGACCCGGGATTCCGACAATCTCTCAGTACAGAATCCAGGCATCCCGCCAAGCCCAACCGGTGCCCGGGCGATAGGCGTCGTGGTTGATGTTGCACCACTGGCCTTCCGGGAACGGGCGACAGGCGTACAGCTTGCCGTCGGTGGCTTTCACCACGGTCTGGCCCGGGATATAGCTGCCGATGCCGTTCGGATACACGTAGTCGTAATCGCCGGGCACGTCGGGCACGCGGATATCGATCTGATGCCGGCGGTCGATGCTGTTGAGGTACACGCGGTTGGCCGTGGCCGACGCCACCGGGGCGATGACGCCATTGGCCAGGACGCCGATGCGGGCATGGGCTGAGGTCGCGTTGACGTTCTGGGCGACGCGCAAGGGCCAGGCGGTGATCGAGGTCTGACCGGCGGCAAGCGTGGTGTCGATGCGTTCGGCATCGCTGCCGTTGGCATTGAACACGCGCAGGGTCACGACGGTGCCGACCGGCAGTGCGTTCTGCGCGGTCAGCGCGCCGTTGTCGCGCCACGTCGGCGGCGGCAGATCGGGCACGCGGATATCGACC
The DNA here is from genome assembly GCA_966203835.1 of uncultured Thermomonas sp. Classification (GTDB taxonomy): domain Bacteria; phylum Pseudomonadota; class Gammaproteobacteria; order Xanthomonadales; family Xanthomonadaceae; genus Lysobacter_I. The sequence continues at coordinate 8,610 of CBIHKW010000038.1, read as the reverse complement.
CGATGGGTGCGATTGCCGGTCACGTACACGCGATTGCCCACGGCCGCGGCGATCGGGGTGACCGCGCCGTTGCTGAGCACGCCGATGCGTCCGTACAGCGCGCGGCCGTTGACGTTCTGGGCGACGCGATGCGGCCACACCGCTGCAGCGGTCTCGCTCGCGGCGATGGTGGTTTCGATGCGTTCGGCCTGGCTGCCGTCGCTGTTGAAGATCGACAGCGTGACGAGGGTGTTGGCCGGCTGGTCGCTCTGCGCGCTGAACGCGCCGACATCGCGCCAGGTCGGCGGCGGCGGCGTGCCGCCGTCGAATTTCACGTCGATGCAGGTGTAGAAGGCTTCGGTGGAATCGGAACGCTGCCAGGTGTTGTAGATGACGTGGCGTCCGCTGCGGCTGGGCAGCGGACAGCTGAGGCGGTAGGTGCCGTCGCTGGCCAGCGGGGTATTGCCGATCCGGCAGAATTCTTCGAGATCGCCCCACGCCAGCGGCTTGGTCGGATCCCAGCCGTCGCGGGTGGCGTAGAACACCCAATCCCGGGTCGCATGCGGCGCGGTGCCGCGGAAGCGGAACTCGTAGCGGCCGCTGGCGTCCGCGGCGATGCTGGTGGCCTGCCAGTCGCTGCGCGGCAGATCCAGTCCGCTGAAGGTCGGATTGTTGCCGCTGCAGAGTTTGCCGTTGGGCACCACGGCCTGGTGGTTGCCGTTGGCGTTGGCCTGGTTGATGCCCATCCAGTTGTAGAAGGTCTGGGTGCCGCTGACCGCGGAGGCCGCGCGGCAGGCGGGGTCGGTGGGGTTTTCGATATTGCCCTGGGCGCAGGCGTACACGCGGCTGTGCGGCGTGGTCATGGTGCCGTGCGCATGCGCGGGCGGGGGCTGGAAAATGCCTGCGACACAGAAAACGGCTGCGCTTGCGGCCAGAAGGGCCGGCGCCGGGGATCCCGGGGATCTGAGCGGTGTCATGGTTGAACGTCCTGTCGGTGATGGTAGGTCGCGTACCGAGGCACCGCTCGTCGGCTCGCGCGGCTCGCGGATGCGGGTCGCGGAACAGCGCCTGTGGTGCCCGGTTTCCCTTGCGCCGGATGGACGGGTTCGCGCAGCGTGACGGGCGGGGGCGGCCTGCCGTGCATCGCGTCGATCCGGCGTACACGTCCGGCACGCAGCGCGGATCCCGGATCGCCGGTCGCGACCTGAGGGTCGTCATCAGCGGTCCGGAATCCGGGGGGAACGCGCGGTGTCGGTGGTGTACGCGATCAGTGTGTTGCGCGATCGCGGCGCGGCGACGTGATCGGCATCCCGTTCCACACATGATAAATCATCATTTATTTCAATGACTTATGCCAATGCCGCCATTGTCTTTCCGCGACCGGAAGCTGTCCGCTGACGCGCGTGTCGGGCGCTGTCCTGCGGCAACGGCGCGGGTATTCCCGATGTCATGAGATCGACATACGCAGACAGACGGTGCGCTGCAGCGCAGTGCAGCAGAGACGGGCGACAGCCCGCCGCGCCCTGCCCGGATCGGGCAGGGGACAGGATCAGGACAGGGAACGATGGGCGTCGGCGACGCCCATGCTTCAGTACCGCGTGGCTTTCAGTACAGCGCCGCCATCAGAACGGCGCGTCGTCCTTCTGCTTCTTGACCACACGCTTCACGCCAACGCTGGTGTTGGCATTGGTGGTCAGCAGCGATTTCGCCGGCTCGGGATGGTCGTACAGCGGAACGCGCTTCGCCGGATCCTTTGCGGTGGTTTTCTTGGCCGTCGTTTTCTTGGCGGCTTTTTTGGTGGTTTTCTTCGCGGCTTTCTTGGCCGGCGCTTTCTTGGCGGCCGCGGGCTTCTCGGCCTTCGGCGCATCGGCTTTCTTCGGTGCGGCCTTCTTGGCCGGCGCTTTTTTCGCGACGGACTTCTTGCCGAAACCCTTGCGCATCGGCTTGCCGGTGGTTTCCATCAGTTCGACGGCTTCCTCCAGCGTCAGCGATGCGGGCTCGCGGTCCTTCGGGATCTTGCCGTTGAGCTTGCCGTCGCTGAGATACGGGCCGAAACGACCGTTGAGCACCTGGATGTCGCTGCCGACGAAATCCTTGATGATCCGGTTGCGGGCGATCTCTTCCTTTTCTTCGATCAGGAAAACCGCGCGCGCCAGATCGATGGTGTACGGGTCGTCTTCCTTCTTCAGCGATGCGTACACGCTGCCGCGCTTGGCGAACGGCCCGAAGCGGCCGATGCCGACGCTGACTTCCTCGTCCTTGTCCTCGCCGAGTTTGCGCGGCAGGCGGAACAGCTCCAGCGCGTTCTCCAGCGTGATCGTGTGCATGCTCTGGCCGGGGCGCAGGCTGGCGAAGGTCGGCTTGTCCTCGTCGTCGGCGGTGCCGATCTGCGCGTACGGCCCGTAACGGCCCAGACGCACGCTGACCGGTTTGCTGGATTTCGGATCGACGCCGAGTTCGCGCGCGCCGGTGGCTTCGCTGCGATCGACCGATTCGGTCTTCGCGTCGACCAGTTCCTTGAACGGGCCCCAGAAGCGCTCCATCAGCGGGATCCAGTCTTTTTCGCCGCGACTCACTTCGTCCAGCTCGTCTTCGAGCTTGGCGGTGAAGTCGTAATCGACGTACTGGGTGAAATGCCCGCTGAGGAAATTGCTGACCGCGCGGCCCACGTCGCTGGGACGGAAGCTGCGGCCTTCCATTTCCACGTATTTGCGGAACAGCAGGGTCTGGATGATCGACGAATACGTCGACGGCCGGCCGATGCCGTATTCCTCGAGCGTCTTCACCAGCGCCGCTTCGGTGAAGCGCGGCGGCGGCTGGGTGAAGTGCTGATCGGTGTGGATGCGGTCCAGCGGAATGCGGTCGCCGGTCTTCATCGCCGGCAGCTTGCGACCTTCGTCGTCGTCCTCGTTCTTCTGGTCCTTGCCTTCTTCGTACACGGCGAGGAAACCCGGATCGACGACGGTCGTGCCGCTGGCGCGGAAGCTGTGTTCGCCGCCGGCGGCGAGATCCACCGACACGGTGTTCAGCGTGGCCGGCACCATCTGCGAGGCGACCGCGCGCTTCCAGATCAGTTCGTACAGGCGGCGCTCGTCGTCGCTGAGGAAACGGCTCACCTGGGTGGGCGTGCGCAGCGCGGAGGTGGGACGCACGGCTTCATGCGCTTCCTGCGCGTTCTTGGATTTGGTCTGGTAGACATTCGGCTTGTCGGGCAGCGCCTTGGTGCCGAAATCGCGCGCGATCACGTCGCGCAGTTCGCTCAGCGCTTCGGCGGACAGGCTCACCGAGTCGGTACGCATGTAGCTGATGAGGCCGACCGTGCCTTCCTCGCCGATGGTCACGCCTTCATAGAGTTTCTGCGCGACCTGCATGGTGCGCTTGGTGGTGAAGCCGAGCTTGCGCGAGGCTTCCTGCTGCAGCGTGGAGGTGGTGAACGGCGGCGACGGCCGGCGCTTGCGCTCCTTGCTGACGACATCGGTGACCTGCAGTACGCCCTGCGCCGCAGCGACGATCCGCTTGCGCGCGGCTTCGGCGGTATCGCCGTCGGTGACCGTGAACTGTTCGAACTTCTTGCCGTCGAGCTTGTTGAGCTTGGCGGTGAACGCCTGCGTCGGATGCGCGCACTCGGCTTCGATGCTCCAGTATTCGCGGGCGATGAAGGCTTCGATCTCCTCCTCGCGCTCCACGATCATGCGCAGCGCCGGCGACTGCACGCGGCCGGCGGACAGGCCGCGCTGCACCTTGCGCCACAGCACCGGCGACAGATTGAAGCCGACCAGATAGTCGAGCGCCCGTCGCGCCTGCTGGGCATCGACCAGATCGCTGGCGATGGCGCGCGGCTTGGCCATCGCTTCCTTGATCGCCCGCGGGGTGATTTCGGTGAACACCACCCGCTCCAGGGTGCGGTCCTTGAGCAGGCCGCGCTCCTTCAGGATCTCGGCGATGTGCCAGCTGATCGCCTCGCCCTCGCGGTCCGGGTCGGTCGCGAGATAGAGGTGGTCGGCGGCCTTGGCGGCCTTGGCGATGGCTTCGACGTGTTTCTCGTTCTTCTCGATCAACTCGTAGCGCATGGCGAAGTTCTGCGTCGGATCCACGGCGCCCTCCTTGGGCACCAGGTCACGGACGTGGCCGTAGGAGGCGAGGACGTGGAAATCCTTGCCGAGGTACTTGTTGATCGTCTTGGCCTTGGCCGGCGATTCGACGATGAGGAGGTTTTTTGCCATTGCGGGGTGGGGGTTCCGAAGGGGGTATGCCGAGACGGGCCGGTATTGGGCCGGCACCGTCGGCAGGGCGTTTCAGGGGCGCCCGGCCAGATGGCGACGCCCGGGGGAGGCCCGGGCGTCGATGCGTTCTCTTTTTTAGTGGTGTCATGTCCGGGCCGCCCGTGTCAAGCGGAACGTGTCGGGCGGATCGGCCTACCCCCTGCCGGAACCGCCCCGCCGCAGCGCCTTGGGCCCGCGTTGCCGGCCCGACAGGCCGGATGACGGGCCGCACCGGGCGGGCTGCGCACGCCGGTTCAGGCGCCGCGCGTCCCGGGCATTTCGCCCGATCGATGCCCCGCGATCAGCTGAGGCCGCTGCCGATCATCGCGCCCATCACCGCGAACAGGGCGATGAAGCCGAACATCATCAAACCGAACAGTGCCAGGATGACCACGGTCACCGTGCCCAACTCATCGCGCTGCCATTCCGGATGCTCGGTGTAGGCCCATTTGTCCACGACCAGGGTGTCGCACATCATGTCGTGCAGGGCCTGCTTGCGCTCGGTGAAGCCGGCCATGACGTAGCCGATCAACAGGATCAATGCGCTGGGAATCATCGCCCAATAGCGGCCGAAAGCGCGCCAGAAGGTGATCCGCTGGCCGTCGCTGCGCACCACTTTGATGCCGACCGCCATCTTGCCGAGGCTGGCCTGCATCGACGAGGAGTGCATCCAGCTGAAATACAGCAGCGGAATGGCGAGGGCGACCATATAGATCATCACGATCATGGCGACGCCGGCACCTGTCCCGAAGGGGTTGTCGCTGTCGCCCATGCCGGCCATGCCCACGCCGAAGACCATCATCAGCGGGATCTGCACGGCATAGCTCAAAGCCGACGTGACGAACGAATCGATGAAACTCGCGGCGACGCGCTTCCAGAATCCGGCGTAGACCACATGGCCGCCACCGACGACGAGGCTGCTTTCGTCCACGCGCGCCTGCGGCGGTGCGTACGGCGACGGCTCGGCGATGGCGTAGGGACGGTAAGCGCCATCGTCGGGCGCGGCTTCGGCGGCCTTGACCAGCGCTTCGGCGCGCGGGTCGTCGGGCGCGCCGCCGGCGATCACTTCGCGGATCATTTCGCGCCAGGGCTTCCAGTCGGACATGCCTTCGCGCCAGACCAGGGTTTCAGGCGGCAGCAGGCCTTTGGTGTGCATCGCGGCGAGGTCGCCGGCGCCCACCGGGCCGTGCTGTGTGCGTTGGGCGTCGCTGTAATACCACTCGGTCATGGGGCGGAGTCCTCAGGAGAAGTGTTGAAGCTGCGGCAGTGTGCGGGGCGGTACGGGGCGGGCAATGTGCCCCCGAAGCAGTCCCAGCCGTTGCTGTTCGATTGGAGAATGAGCGTCATGCGATCGATCTCGCGCTCGACGGTGCGGAAGCTGATTTCGACGCCGCAGAAACCGTTCTCGAGTTCGCGCACCCGGATATCGGCGCGGCCGGGTTCTCCGGAGTCGTTGCGCAGACCGATGCTGTGGACGGGCTTGTCGCCCAGCCCGACCTGGGCGTTGGTCGGACACATCCCTTCCTGGTCGAAGTAGGCGTCGACCCGCGGCTGCAGCGCCTGCGCGACGGCATAGGCCTGCTGCACCTGCGCCCGGTCTTCGTATTGCTGGTAGGCCGGTATCGCGATGGCGGCGAGGATGCCGATCACGAACACGCCGAAGACCGCCACCACTGCACCGATGATCGCGGCGATGGCGCAGCCGGACATGCCCTGCTTCGGCGGCGGCGCGGCCGGCGGCGGGGCGCTGCGGAAGGCATCGACCATCTGTTCGCTGCGCGAGAGACCGGGAGGAAGCGGGGGCGGTATGGACACGGAAACTTCCGGTCAGGCGCCGCAGCGCGGCGGGGCGAATCCGGCCGGGAGGGTGTTGTTCCGGCAATAGATGACGACTTCCTCGCCGGCCATGTTCACGTCGTACTGCACGCTCTTGTCCTGCACCTCGGGGCCGAGGCCGCGGAAACCCACCTCGTAGGCGCACACGCCGCTCTGCGGGCGCGCGGCATCGATGACGAACCAGCCGTCGTCCGCGCTGCCCTGATAGCGCGGATAGCGCACCTGCAGCGTTTCGAATTCGAAGGTGTCCGGGCAGGTGTTGCCGTTGGCGACGTAGAACTCGCGCATCGCCGCCGTCACCAGCTCGCGCGCCAGCGCATCGGTCTGTTCCATGCGTTCCGCGTCGTAGGGCTGGACCTGTTCCTGCGGCTTCTGCCCGGCCTGCGCGGCTTTCGCGCGTTTGACGTAATCCTGATAGGCCGGCAGCGCGATGGCGGCGAGGATCGCCACCAGCACCAGACCCACCACGCCGATCACGACGACCGCGATGATGCAGCCGCTGCGATTCGACGGCGGCGGCGCGGTGTCGCGCATCGGGCCCGCGTGCGAAGCGGTGGCCGCGGCCGGACGCGGCGGCACCGGCGGCGGCAGCGAAGCGTCGGGCTGCACGCCGGTGAGGCCGAGTTCTTCGATCAACCTTTCGAGCGGCTGCCACTCGCGCAGACCTTCGTGCCAGGCCAGCGTCTCGCGGCTGATCCGGCGCTCGCGATACGCCTTGCGCATGGCATCGGCGTCGAGCGGGCCGACCCGGCCCTGGCCGGGTTGGTGGTAGTACCAGTCGGTCATGCGTTCCCCAATCGTGTGCGTTCCGGCGTCCGTTTCCGGGCGGCGGCGGGCGGCGGACTCCCAGGTTCGATCTCCCCGGATCGATCTCCCGAAAACGCAGCCTCAGTCTGTTTTGCGGCTGGATGGACGGTTGGTCAATGCACCAGTTCGCCGTCGTCGTCGAACATCTGCGTTTCCATCCACGCATAGGCGGCTTCGGAACCGGGCTGATTGAACAACACCATCAGCACGACCCATTTGATGTCGTCGAGATCGATTTCGTCCTGGTCCAGCGCCATCGCGCGATCGAGCACCAGCTCGCGCTGGTTGGCGTCGAGGATGCCCTGCTGTTCGAGGAACATCAGGAAGCCGCGGCATTCCACGTCCAGCTTGTCCAGCTCGGGGCCGAAGAACACGCGGATCGGGCCGTCGGCGCGCGGCACAGCGGGGCCGGGGCGACGTTCCGCCAGACCGTCAAGCCAATCGAAGGCCTTGTGGATTTCGGCCGGACTGAAGCCGGCTTGCAGCAGGTTGTTCTGCAGCGAGTCGCGGTCGCGGGCGAGATCCGCGTCGTTGGCGATGTAGTGCTCGAAGAGGTAGAGCAGCACATCGAGGATGCTTTCTTTCATGTCCCCTGACTTGCGCCGGTCGGCGCATTGGAAAGGATGGGCGCGGTGCGGCGGCTGTAACGGCCGTGTTCGACCGCGACCCGCCCCTGCAACTCCATGACCAGCAGCATGGAGGACAGGGCAGCGGCCGTCAATCCGGTGCGTTCGGTGAGCTGATCCATAGTGCTGGGGTCGTGACCGAGCGCCTGCCACAACCGGTGGTGGGTGGGGTCGCCGGCCGCACCCGCATCGGCCGCCGCAGTCCCTGCGGCTCCGGTCCGCGCCGGGGGCGCCCGTTCGGCGCTGCCCAGACGGCGCTGCAACTCACCGCGCAGCGCTCCGGCCCAGGCACCGAGCGCGGCGGTCACCTCGTCGGCGGATTCGACCAGCGCGGCGCCATCGCGGATCAGCCGGTGGCAACCCCGCGCCATCGGGTTGTGGATCGATCCCGGCACTGCGAACACCTCGCGCCCGGCGTCGGCGGCCAGGCGGGCGGTGATCAGCGCGCCCGAACGGCTGGCGGCTTCGATCACCAGCGTGCCGAGGGTCAGGCCGGCCAGAATCCGGTTGCGGCTGGGGAAGTGCTCGCGCCGTGCCGCGGTGCCGGGCGGATGTTCGCTGACCACCGCGCCGTGGGCCGCGATCCGCGCCATCAGCCCGGCGTGATTCTGGGGATACGGCACATCCGGGCCGGTGCCGAGCACCGCCACCGTCAGCCCGCCGGCATCCAGCGCGGCCTCGTGCGCGACGCGATCGACGCCGGCGGCCAGGCCGCTGGTCACCGCGTAGCCGGCCGCGACCAAGCCCCGAGAGAAGCTGCGCGCGTTATCTCGGCCGCCGGCGGTGGGGCTGCGGCTGCCGACCACCGCCACTGCCGGATACCACAGCAGCGCCGGATCGCCGGCCACGAACAGCGCCAGCGGCGGGCTGCCGGCCTTGCGCATCAGCGGCGGGTAGTCGGGGTCGTGCCAACCGATCAGTTGATGCCCGGGCTGGCGCAGCCAGTCGCGGCAGCGCGCCAGCAGGTCCGGGGCAAGCGCGGCGGGGTCGCCGTCGAGGGCGCGGATTTGCGCGGCATCCAGCCCGGCCTCGCGCCAGCGCGGGCGCGGCAAAGCGCGCACCGCCGCGGGGCCGCCGTGGCGGTCGAGCAGCGTCCGGCG
>CBIHKW010000037.1:0-32456 GCA_966203835.1 uncultured Thermomonas sp. | reverse complement strand
GAACATGCCCTGCGCCACCGATGCCATCAGCGTCGCCTGCGGCGCGTTCAAGGAGTTGGGATGCTCGGCCGTGGGTGGGCCGATGCCGTAGGCCGCCGACAGCAGATTCAGCACTGGGGCCATGATCAGCGCGCAGGAGAACGCGCCGATGCCGAGCATCAACTGCTGCTTCCACGGGGTGGCGCCGACGATGTAACCGGCCTTGAGATCCTGCAGATTGTCGCCGCCGACCGCCGCCGCGCAGCAGACCACCGCGCCGATCATGATCGCGGCGACCGCGCCGATCGGCGAGTCGCGACCGAGCAGGAACATCAGCACCACCGATGCGAACAGGATGGTGGCGATGGTGATGCCGGACACCGGGTTGTTCGAGGAACCGACCAGACCCGCGAGATACGCCGACACCGACACGAACAGGAAGCCGGCGACGATCATGATGATCGTCATCGGAATGCTCACCGTCCAATCGTTGACGATGGCCTGATACAGGAACGCCAGCGGAATGACGAACGCGACCAGCGCGATCAGCATCCACTTCATCGGCAGGTCGCGCTCGGTCTCGGCGACATTGTCGCCAGCGCCCTTGCGCGCAGCGGCGATGCCGCTGCGGATGCCGGACAGCAGCGATTTGCGCAGCGAGAACAAGGTCCACATGCCGCCGACCAGCATCGCGCCGACGCCGAGATAGCGGATGCGGTCGCCGCGCAGGATGCCGGCGGCGTCCATCGCCGACACGCCCGCGAGTTTGGTCGCCATCGCCGGATCCATATCCAGCAGGAAGGCGTGATAGAACGGAATCGCGAGGTGGTAGGAAATGATGCTGCCCGACAGCACCACGATGCCGATGTTCAGGCCGACGATATACCCGACGCCGAGCAGCGCAGGCGACAGACCGGAACCCATGTAACCGAGATATTTGCCGAAGAAACCGGCGCCCGCGGCGTTGTCCGGAATCATCCGCAGGCCGCTTTCGGCGGCCAATTTCACCAGCGCGCCGAGGCTGGCGGAAATGCCGAGGATCTTGAGTCCGGGACCGGGGTTTTCGCCGGCCTTCAGCACTTCGGCCGCGGCTTTGCCTTCCGGGAACGGCAGCGGTTCTTCGACGATCATCGAGCGCCGCAGCGGCACCGAGAACAGCACGCCGAGCAGGCCGCCGAGACCGGCGATGGCCAGCACCCAGGAATAGCGGAAGTCCTGCCAGTAGCCGAGGATGATGAGTGCGGGAATCGTGAAGATCACGCCCGCGGCGATCGACGACCCCGCCGAAGCGCCCGTCTGCACGATGTTGTTTTCGAGGATGGTGCCGCCGCCGAGCAGACGCAGCACGCCCATCGAGACCACTGCCGCCGGAATCGCGGTGGCGATGGTCAGGCCGGCGAACAAGCCGAGATAGGCATTCGCCGCCGACAGAACGACCGCCAGCACGATGGCGAGAATCACGGCACGGAACGTTAATTGCGGAGGTGACGAACTCATCGGGCTGGCCCGCTGGTCTGGATGTGCATTTCTCTTACGCTACCCTTCGCCCGCCCCCAAGTCCAGCCGACGCTTGGCGGTTCGCGCAGAGCAATGCAAAGCGCATTCTCGATACGGTCGGGCATGGCCGCAGCGTACCGGTGGTCAAGTGCGAGCCATGGCTATACTCGCCCACCGATAGACCTGTTCAGTTCATCCATCTCTCGCCCGGAGTCCGCCTTGGCCACTGTCGCCGCATCCGCTGCACCGCCCCGCGACGAGTTGTTCGGGCATCCCAAGGGCGTCTACGTCTGTTTCTTCACCGAGATGTGGGAGCGCTTCTCGTTCTATGGCATGAAGGCGCTGTTGCTGCTGTTCCTGCTGCAGCACCACAAGTTCGGCGACAAATCCGGGCTCGACGTGCTCGGCGCCTACGGTGGACTGGTGTACTGCGTGCCGGTGATCGGCGGCCTGCTCGCGGATCGTTACCTGGGCATGCGCAAGGCGGTGATCTTCGGTGGACTGCTGCTGGTGCTGGGCCATGCGGGCATGACCTTCGAAGGCCATGCGGCAACGATGGTCAATGGCGAAATCGTCCGCGACGAAGCCGCATTGCGCGTGTTCTATCTGTCGTTGGCGCTCATCATCATGGGCGTGGGCTTTCTCAAGCCGAACGTGTCGACGATCGTGGGCCAGCTGTATCCGGAAGGCGATCCGCGGCGCGACTCCGGCTTTTCGCTGTTCGTCGCCGGCATCAATCTCGGCGCGCTGTTCGCGTCCATCGTCTGCGGCTATCTCGGACAGACGCTCGGCTGGCGCTATGGTTTCGGCGCGGCCGGCATCGGCATGCTGCTGGGTCTGTTGCAGTTCGTGTGGGGTCGCAAGTATCTGCGCGGGGTTGGAGAACCGCCCGCACCGCTCGCCCGCAAGCGCGAATGGAGCATCTACACGCTCGCTTTCGTCGGCCTGTTCCCCGTGGCCTGGCTGATGGATGCAGTGACGTCGCTGAAGCTGGGCCCGGACGTGGTTCGCTGGACCTTCTGGATCGTGGTGATGGTGCTGGCGGCGATCGCCTGGACGATGTGGCAGTCCGCGCGTCGCGACGACGCGAACCTGCGCCCGTACGCGGCGCATGCGCCATCGATGGCGGTCTTCGCATTGATCGGCGCAATGACCATTTGGCTCGCCGGCCGCTACGGCGTGCTCGATTTCTTCATCGAGGAATCGACGCTGGCGCTGGTGCTGATGTCCGCGGTCTTCCTGCTGGTGGCGATCTGGTACGTCGGTTTCGTGACCCGCGACTGCTCGCGCGCGGAAGCGCAGCGCATGGGCGCGATGATGGTCATGATCTTCGCCGCGCTGGTGTTCTACACCCTCTACGAACAGAGCTACGGTTCATGGGTGACGTTCACCGACCGGATGCTGACGAAGGACATCGCCCCGGCGCTGGTGAGCACGGTCGTCGCGCCCGACTGGAGCGGCGGTTTCGGCAGCGATCTGGCGATGTTCGCGCGCAGCGCGCCGTGGTCGATCGTCTCGCTGCTGTTGGCGCCGCTGGCGTTCGTGGTCTCCGCCAGCGTGTCCGACCGCAATCCGGACTCGCCGCTGCCGAAACTGCTGTTCGGCTTCGCCATCGTGCTGATGCTGGTCCTGCTGCTGCGCGACACGATCATCCTGCCGCAGACCGCGGGCTCGCTGACCTATCTCGGCGCGATGTTCATCGTACTGTTGGCGCCGATCTTCTCGGTGCTGTGGGGCTGGCTCGGCAAGCGCGGGCGCGATCCGTCGAAGCCGGTGAAGTCGTCGTTGGGCCTGCTGTTCGGCGGCCTGAGCTTCCTGCCGCTGGCGCTGGCGGCGCAGCAGGCCGGCGCGACCGGCGAACTGGCCAGCGTGTGGTGGCTGGTGCTCGCGTATCTGCTGCTGGAACTCGGCGAAATGTGCCTGTATCCCGTGGGTTTGTCGGCGGTGATCGAGCTGTCGGTACCGCGCGTGGTCAGCCTGATGATGGGCACCTGGTTCCTCGCCACCGCGTTCTCGGAAACGCTGGCGGCGCTGCTCGGCAAACTCGCCGCACTCGAGATTCCGGAAGGCGAGGCCGTGAACATGGCCGAGGCCGGCGCGAAGTACGCGGATCTGTTCTGGCTGCTGCTGGCGATGGGCGTCGGCTGCGCGGTGGTCGCGTTCGCGGTGTCGCCGCTGCTGCGCAGGATGATGCATGGCGTGAGGTAATGCGGTCTTGCGGCCTGCCGCGTAGAACCATCCCGTAGAGCGGCCTTCAGGCCGCTGGAAACATGAAGCACCAACAGCGGCCTGAAGGCCGCTCTACACGAGCTGATCGTTGCGATCGGCATAGTGCGCCCGTCACCTTCCGCAATAGTGTCCGGTTTCGCAGACGTGTGAGAATCGCGGCATGACTCCGCACGACCACGACGACCACAGCCATGCGCACGATCACGCGCATGATCGTCCGCATGAACACGACCACGCGCGCTCGCATGGATCGCATGGCCACGGTCCGGGCCACAACCATGGCTTCGCCACCGGCACCCGCGCGTTCGCCGTCGCGACGCTGATCAATCTCGCCTACACCGCGCTCGAAGCCGGTTATGGCTTCTATACCGACTCGCTGGCGCTGCTGTCCGATGCGCTGCACAACTTCGGCGATGTTCTGGGCCTGGCGCTGGCCTGGGGCGCCGCCACCATGGCCAAACGCGCGCCGACCGGGCGCCACACCTACGGCTGGCGCCGCGCCACCCTGCTCTCGCCGCTGGGCAATGCGCTGTTGCTGGTCGGTTTCAGCGGCGCGCTGGGCTGGGAAGCCATGCGCCGCTTCGCCGACCCGCCGCAGATCCCCGCACTGCCGGTCATCATCATCGCCTCGATCGGTATTGCCGTGAATCTGGGCGCGGCCTGGTTCATGCGCGATGGCGACGGTCACAGTCACAGCCAGGACATGAACCGTCGCGGCGCCTTCCTGCACCTGATCGCGGACGCCGCGGTGTCGCTGGCGGCGGTGCTGGCCGGCCTGGGCATGCTGTGGCTGGACTGGCGCTGGCTGGACCCCGCCACCGCGCTGCTGGTGGCAGTGGTGGTGGCCCTGGGCTCGTTCCGGCTGCTGCGCGACGCCTTCGAGGCGGCGATGGACGCGGTGCCACGCGGCATCGACCAGGACGATGTCCAGGCCTTTCTGGCCGCGCAGCCGGGCGTGCAGGCGGTCCATCATCTGCATATCTGGTCGCTGGGCGCGGGCGAAATCGCGATGACCGCGCATCTGGTCCGGCCCGGGACGGACGACCACGACCGCTTCCTCGACGCGCTGGTCCTGGGCCTCGACCAGCGCTTCGGGATCAACCACCCGACCCTGCAGATCGAGCACGGCAAGGCCTGTGACCACGACCGCCACGATCGGGCGCCCCACGGCGGCGGGCACTGAGGTCGAGCCGGGAATCAGGTCCCGGATCGGGCCCGGGCGGCTCCGGAGCCGGCATCGCATATAATCGCCGGTCTTGGCGTTTCGGCCGCGCAGGCGTTTCCGCCCGCGGCCCATGACTCAACCGAACGCGACCCGATCGAACAGGAATCCTGCATGCTCAACGACATCAAGAAAGACACCCAGGCACGCATGGCCAAAAGCGTGGATGCACTGCGCCAGAGCCTGACCAAGGTCCGCACCGGCCGCGCCTCGCCGTCGCTGGTCGACCATCTCAAGATCAATTACTACGGCTCGGAAATGCCGCTGTCGCAGGTCGCCAGCATCGCCGTCGCCGACGCCAGCTCGCTGGTCATCACACCTTGGGAAAAGAACATGGTCGCCGCGGTGGAGAAGGCGATCTACGCCTCCGACCTGGGCCTGACCCCCAACACCGCCGGCACCACGATCCGCATCAACCTGCCGCCGCTCACCGAGGAGCGCCGCAAGGAGCTGTCCAAGCACGTGCACGCCGAAGGCGAAGACAGCAAGGTCGCGATCCGCAACATCCGCCGCGATTCCAATCAGCAGGTCAAAGAGCTGCTGAAGGAAAAGAAGATCACCGAAGACGAAGAGCGCCGCAGCGAGGACGACATCCAGAAGCTGACCGACAAGGCGATCAAGGACGTCGACGAAGTGGTGAAAGCGAAAGAACAGGAACTGATGGCCGTCTAAGGCCAGCCGGATGACTCTGCCGCAACCGCCGCGCATCCCGCGCCATCTCGCCGTCATCATGGACGGCAATGGTCGCTGGGCCGAGCGCCGCCGCCGCCCGCGCGTCATCGGCCATCGCGCCGGCGCGCGCGCGGTGAATCTGTGCATCGACTATTGCCTGCAGCGCGGGATCGAGGCGCTGACCCTGTTCGCGTTCTCCAGCGAGAACTGGGGCCGGCCCGAGGACGAGGTGGGGGCGCTGATGAAGCTGTTCCTCAACGCACTGGAACGCGAAGTGGACGAACTCCACCGCCGCGGCGTGCGTCTGCGCTTCATCGGCGAACGCGGCCGCTTCCAGCCCGAAATCCTCGCGCGCATGCGCGACGCCGAGCAGCGCACCGCCGGCAACCGCACCCTGCATCTGGTCATCGCCGCCAGTTACGGCGGCCGCCAGGACGTGGCCCAGGCCGCGCGCGCGCTGGCCGAAGACGTGGCCGCGGGCCGGTTGCGCCCCGACGAGATCGACGAAGCCGCGGTCGCCGCGCGCATGGCGCTGGCCGACCTGCCGCCGCCGGATCTGTTCATCCGCACCGGCGGCGATCACCGCATCAGCAATTTCCTGCTCTGGCAGCTCGCCTACACCGAACTGTGGTTCACCGAGACCCTGTGGCCGGATCTCGATGCCGCAACGCTGGACCGCGCGCTCGACGAGTTCGCGGGGCGCGAGCGCCGCTTCGGCCTGACCAGTGCCCAGGTCGCGCCACCCCTTCTGCCCGACAGGAACGACGCATGACCCGAACGCGCTTGCTGGCCGCTTTGGTCATGGCTCCCCTCGCCATCGCCGCCGTGCTGCTGCTGTCCACGCCGTGGATGGCCGCGCTGAGCGCCGCCGCGTTCCTCATCGGCCTGTGGGAATGGCTGCGGCTGGCCGAAATCGACGATCCGATCGCCCGCGGCGTGCTGCTGGTGGTCAATCTGCTGCTGATGGTGGCGCTGGTCTGGGCCTCGCGCTCGGCGACCGGCGGCTCGCTGATCCTGTTCCAGCTGATGGTGATGCTGGGCGTGATCTGGTGGCTGTTGGCGGTGATCTGGCTGCGTCATTACGATTTCGCCTCCGACCACGACACCCATGCGCGGGTGTTCAAGCTGGCCGCCGCCACGCTCAGCGTGATCCCGGCCTGGTGCGCGCTGGCGCTGATCCATGCCAGCCAGCCGCACGGCAACCGCTGGCTGCTGGTGGCGCTGATGATCGTGTGGGCCGCCGACAGCGGCGCCTATTTCGCCGGGCGCAAGTTCGGCAAGACCAAGCTCAGCCCGCGGATCAGCCCGAACAAGACCGTCGAAGGCCTGGTCGGCGGCGTCATCGCGGGCATGATCGTGGCCCTGGCGGCCGCGCCCTTGGCCGGCGCCAGCATGCAACAGCTGCCGTACGTGGCCATCGTCGCGATCTGGACGATCCTGTTCTCGGTGGTCGGCGATCTCTACGAAAGCCTGCTCAAGCGCCATGTCGGGGCCAAGGATTCCAGCCACCTCATTCCCGGCCACGGCGGCGTACTCGACCGGATCGACAGCGTGCTGGCCGCGCTCCCGGTGTTCGCGCTGGGCAAGCTGCTGTTCGGGTTCTGAGCTTGGCCAGGATCCTGAAAGCCACGCCGTGGTCGACGACCGCAATGTCTGCCGCGACCTCGGCTTCGATTTCGCCCGCATGCCGCTTGCAGGCATGCCGCCCTGGAGCGGGCCGATGAGGCGCGTCGCCGTACTCGGCGCGACCGGCTCGATCGGCACCTCGGCGCTGGACGTGATCGGCCGCCACCCGGACCGGCTGGGCGTGGAATCGCTGGCGGCCGGCAGCAACGTCGAGGCGCTGGTCGCCCTGTGCCGGACCCATCGCCCCACGCATGCCGCCATTGCCGACGAAGCCGGGTACGCCGCGCTGCGCGACGGTCTGCGCGCCGCCGGGCTGGCGACCGAAGCTCACGCCGGCATGGCCGCGATCGACGCGCTGGCAGCGGATCCCGGCAGCGACACCGTGGTCGCCGCGATCGTCGGCGCCGCCGGGCTGTCGTCCACGCTCGCCGCCGCCCGCGCAGGCAAGCGTCTGCTGCTGGCGAACAAGGAGTCGCTGGTGTTGGCTGGCGAACTGCTGATCGCGGCGGCGCGCGCGGCCGGGGCCACCATCGTTCCGATCGACAGCGAGCACAACGCGATCTTCCAATGCCTGCCGGACGCCGATGCCCGTGCCGGCCTCAAGCGTATCCAGCTCACCGCGTCCGGCGGTCCGTTCCGCAGTCGTTCACGCGCAGAACTGGCCGAAGTCACGCCGGCGCAGGCGGTGGCGCACCCGAAGTGGTCGATGGGTCCGAAGATCTCTGTCGACTCGGCGACGCTGATGAACAAAGGCCTCGAAGTGATCGAGGCGCACCATCTGTTCGGCGTGCCCGGCGCGCGCATCGACGTGCTGGTGCATCCGCAGAGTCTGGTGCATTCGCTGGTGGAATTCGTCGATGGCTCTACCCTCGCCCAGCTCGGTCTGCCGGATATGCGCACCGCGCTGGCGGTGGGTTTCGCGTGGCCGGAGCGCATCGTCTCCGGCGTCGGCGGGCTCGATCTGCTCGCGCATGGCCGCCTCGATTTCGAGCCGCCGGATCTCGACGCCTTCCCCTGCCTGCGCCTCGCTTACGCCGCACTCGATGCCGGCGGCTGCGCCCCGGCGACGCTGAACGCCGCCAACGAAGAAGCGGTTTCAGCCTTTCTTCAGGGCCGTATCGGTTTCCTGTCCATCCCCGCACTGGTCGAAGACGCTCTCGCACGCATGCCGCATGCAGACGCCGGTTCGCTCGATGCCCTGCTCGCCGCCGATGCCGCCGCCCGCGCCGCCACCGTCGATAGCATTCTTCGTAACGGAAGCCCCCGCAAGGTGAACGCATGAGCGAATTCCTCGGTTCCGCCTGGTGGCTGATCGTCGCCCTCGGTGTGCTGGTGACCTTCCACGAACTGGGTCACTACTGGGCCGCGCGCTGGTGCGGCGTGAAGGTGCTGCGGTTCTCGGTCGGCTTCGGCAAACCGCTGTGGATGCGCCGCGACCGCCACGGCACCGAATGGGCCATCGCCGCGATTCCGCTGGGCGGCTACGTGCGGATGCTGGGCGAACACGACCTCGCCGACCGCAAGACCGAAGTCTCCGCCGACGAACGCAGCCAGTCCCACGACCACAAGCCGGTCGGCCAGCGGATGCTGATCAGCTTCGCCGGCCCCTTCGCCAACTTCGTGCTGTGCATCGCGCTGTTCTGGCTGATGTTCGTGATCGGCCGCCCGGACTACACGCCGGTGGTGGGCCAGGTCGCAGGTGTGGCCGCCCAGGGCGGACTGCATCGCGGCGACACGCTGCTGGCCATCGGCGACCGCGAAACGCCCACCTGGACCGAGGCCAGCATGGCGCTGGCCGTCTCAGCCATCGACCGCGGCCTTGTACCGGTGCGGGTCCGCACCGCCGACGGCGTCGAAACTACCCGCCAGTTCGATTTCAGCGGCGTGCCCAAGGGCGAGCCGCTCGAGAAGGTGTTCGGCCGGATCGGTATCGTGCCACGGCACCAGATGCAGCCTGCGGTGGTCGAGTCCGTGAACCCGGGCTCGGCAGGCGAAGGCAAGCTGCGCAGCGGCGACCGGATCGTCGCCATCGGCGGCGCGCCCGTGGAATTCTGGACCGACATCGCGCCACTGGTCGCCCGGATCGGTGCCGCCGGCGGCGGTGAGGTCCAACTGATCCGCGACGGCGCCCCGTTGACCCTGACCCTGGCGCCGAAACTGCAGCGCCAGCCCAACGCCCCGTCCAACAGCGAGCCCTCCTGGCTGCTCGGCGTGAAGCCCGCGGACACCGGGAAGGTCGCCAAAGACGCCGTTCTGCGCTATGGGCCGCTGGAAGCCGTATCCGCCTCCCTGCGCGAGACCGGATTCCAGGCCGGCCAGCTTTTCGGCATGTTCAAGCTCGCCTTCACCGGCAAACTGGCCGTGAAAGACACTTTTTCCGGGCCGATCGGCATCGGCCGTGCCGCCAATGCCTATGCCAAGAACGGTCTGGCCTGGTACATCAGCATGCTCGCGATGCTCAGTCTGAGCATCGGCATCCTCAACCTGTTGCCGATCCCGGTCTTGGATGGTGGGCACCTGCTGTATTACCTTATCGAGTTGGCCAAAGGCCGGCCGTTAAGCGACCGTGCGATGGCTGCCGGGCAATATGTGGGGCTGTTCCTGCTGTTGGGGCTCATGGGCCTCGCGTTCTACAACGACCTGCAAAGGCTGATCCAATGATGCAAACCAGCACCACACGCCAGCGGCCGCCAGACCATGGGCAGGCCGTCCGGCGCGTAGTCGCTTGATTTGCATGGGTTTGTACAGGACGCATTTGTATTCAGGACGCAACGGACGCGCTCCACCCTGCTGCACCGCTCCATACCGCTCTGCTCCGCCCCACCGATTCGCTAGCCCCAATAACCGGACGTATTTGATGACGCGCACGCCAACCCGCCGCCTGCTGGCCCTTGCCCTCGCCACGAGCCTGGCCTCGCTCCACACCGCGCCCACTTTGGCGCAAACCGCGTCCCCACCTTCGTTCTCCCGCTTCACGGTGTCCGACATCCGCGTCGACGGCCTGCAGCGCATCGGCGCGGGCACCGTCTTCACCTACCTGCCGATCGAGCGCGGCGACACCATCGACTCGGGCAATATCGCCGAGGCGATGCGCGCGCTGTACAAGACCGGCTTCTTCGAAGATATCCGCGTCGACCGCGAAGGTTCCGATCCCGCCAGCGGGATCCTGGTGGTCACGGTCACCGAGCGTCCGGCGATCAACACCCTCACGCTGTCGGGCAACAAGGACATCAAGACCGAAGACTTGATGAAGAACCTCAAGGAAATCGGCATTTCCGAGGGCGAGACCTACGACCGCCTGGCGCTGGACCGCGTGACCCTCGAACTCAACCGCGCCTACAACAACCGCGGCAAGTACAACGTCGAGATCAACCCCACCATCACCCGCCTCGACCGCAACCGCGTCGACGTGACCATCAACGTCAACGAAGGCAAAGCGGCGCGCATCCGCCACATCAACCTCATCGGCAACGAGAAGTACGAGGAAGAGGATCTGCGCGAACGTTGGGAATCGAACGAAAGCAACTGGCTGAGCTGGTACCGCCGCGACGACCAGTACTCGCGCGAAAAGCTCACCGGCGACCTGGAAAAGCTCAACGAGTTCTATCTCGACCGCGGCTACGTCGACTTCAGCGTCGACGGCACCCAGGTGGCGATCAGTCCCGACAAGAAGGACATGTTCGTCACCGCCAACATGACCGAGGGCGAGGTCTACACCCTGTCCGGCGTCGAAATCACCGGCGACACGGTGCTGTCGAAGGAGCAGATCGAGCGCTATGTGCTGGTCAAGTCCGGACAGACCTTCTCGCGCACGTTCCTGGAACTGTCTTCGGACTCGATCATCGCCGCGCTCGGCAACATCGGCTACGCCTTCGCCGAGGTCAATCCGGTCCCGGAGATCGACCGCGAGAAGCGTACTGTCGCCATCAAGCTGCAGGTCGTGCCCGGTCCGCGCGTGACCGTCCGCCAGATCCAGTTCAAGGGCAATACCCGCACCACCGACGAAGTGCTGCGCCGCGAAATGCGCCAGTTCGAAGGCGCCTGGTTCTCGCAGGCCGCGATCGACCGCTCCAAGGTGCGTCTGCAGCGTCTGGGCTTCTTCGAAAGCGGTTCGGTCGAAGTCGAAACCGTTCCGGTGGCGGGCAGCAACGATCAGGTCGACGTGGTGTTCAACGTCAAGGAAACCACCTCCGGCAGCTTCACCTTCGGCTTCGGCTATTCGCAGCTCGCCGGCCTCACCACCACCCTGCAGTTGTCGCAGAACAACTTCCTCGGCAGCGGCAACCAGATCAGCGTGGAAGTGCAGCGCAACGTCTATCAGCAGCGCTATTCGTTCTCGTTCCTGAACCCGTATTTCACCGACGAAGGCGTGTCGCTGGGCTACAACATGTGGTGGCGCGAGTTCGACAACTCCGACTTCAACACCGCGCAGTATTCCAGCACCAGCGCCGCGGCCCAGGCCGTGTTCGGGCTGCCGCTGACCGAGAACGACAGCGTGTCGGTGGTGTTCGGCATCGACCGCAACGAGATCCTCGCGTTCCCCGGTTCGTCTCCGCCCACCGTGATCGATTACATCGACGCCTTCGGCCAGCGCACGTTCCATTCGTGGCGCGCGGAATTGGGCTGGGCGCGCGATACCCGCAACGACTTCTTCACCCCGACCAACGGCACGTACCAGCGACTGTCCGCGGAAATCACCCTGCCGGGCTCCACCGCCCAGTACTACAAACTCAACTACGAGTTCTCGAAGTACTGGCCGATCAACCGCGCCATGGTGCTCAATACCCGCGTCCAGTTGGGTTACGGCGACAGCTACGGCAGCGACAGCATCCGCGTGATGTGCCGTTCCGAAGGCAGCCCGCCGCCGATCCCGAAGGCCTACGGCGACGCCGATTGCGCCCCGGGCAGCACGTTCGACCGCGCGGTGGTCGGCACCGGCCTGCCGTTCTTCGAAAACTTCTATGCCGGCGGCGTGCGCACGGTGCGCGGTTTCCGCGACAACACCCTGGGCCCGGTCGATTTCACCGCCGGCAGCACCTTCCGCCAGCCGATCGGCGGCGCGGTGAAGACGGTCGGCTCGCTGGAAATGTATTTCCCGACCCTGCTCGACACGCCCGCGGCGCGAGTGTCGGCGTTCCTCGACGTCGGCAACGTCTTCAAGGACGTCGACAGCTTCGATGCCGGCGAACTGCGCGCATCCACCGGCATCTCGCTGCTGTGGCGCGCGCCGGTCGGCCCGATCTCGATCAGCTATGCGTTCCCGCTGCGCACAGAAGAGACCGACGATCTGGAACGCCTGCAGTTCACCTTCGGCGGCGCGTTCTGATCGCGCCGTAGCGACTTTCCAGAGCGTCCGCGGATGCAGACTTCCGACCACTCCGCCGCCGCGCTGGCCGAACGCTTCGGCCTGACCCTGCACGGCGACGGCGAGCGCCGCATCGACGGCGTCGCCACGCTCGCGCGGGCCGGCGCCAGCCAGCTCGCGTTCCTCGCCAACCCCCGCTACCGCAGCCAACTCGTCGACAGCGGCGCGGGGCTGGTGGTGATGCGGGCCGAGGACGCCGAGGGTTACGCCGGCAACGCGCTGATCGCGAAAGATCCCTACGCCGCGTTCGCGAAGATCGCGGCGCTGTTCGACCATCGTCCTGCGGCCGTCGCGGGTATCCACGCCAGCGCCGTCGTCGACCCGTCGGCCGAAATCTCCGCCGACGCCAGCATCGGTCCTTTCGTCTGCATCGGCCCGCGCACGCGCGTGGACGCCGGCGCGGTCGTCGGCCCGGGCTGCGTCATCGGCGAAGACTGCGTCATCGGCGCCGGCAGCGAGCTGAGCGCGCGCGTCACCCTCGTGTGCCGGGTGCGCCTGGGCCAGCGCGTGCTGATCCATCCCGGCGCGGTGCTCGGCGCCGACGGTTTCGGGCTGGCGATGGAGCACGGCCGCTGGCTCAAACTGCCGCAGCTCGGCGGCGTGATGATCGGCGACGACTGCGAGATCGGCGCCAACACCACCATCGATCGCGGCGCGCTGGACGACACCACGCTCGAAGAAGACGTGCGCCTCGACAATCAGATCCAGATCGGCCACAACGCGCGCATCGGCGCGCACACCGCGATGGCCGGCTGCTCGGCCGTGGCCGGCAGCGCCATCATCGGTCGCTACTGCCTGATCGGCGGCGGTGCGGGTATCCTTGGCCACCTGGAAGTCTGCGATCGCGTGGTGATCACCGCCATGAGTCTGGTGACCAGCTCGATCCGCGAACCGGGCGAATATTCGTCGGGCACACCGCTGATGGACAACCGCAGCTGGCGCAAGAGCGCCGCCCGCTTCAAACAGCTCGACGCACTGGCGCGCCAGGTCGGCGGGCGCAACAAGGAATCGCAATGACGTCGACCGAAACCAGCTGTCAGCCCACCTATCAACCGGTAATCCCGTTCGGCACGAGCGAAATCCAGAAGCTGTTGCCGCATCGCTATCCGTTCCTGCTGGTCGACCGGGTGATCGAGTTCGAAGCCGGCCATCGCATCCTTGCCTACAAGAACGTCACCATCAACGAAGAGTTCTTCCAGGGCCATTTCCCGACGCAGCCGGTGATGCCGGGCGTGCTGGTGATCGAAGCGCTGGCGCAGGCCGGCGGCGTGCTCTACCAGCTCACCAACCAGATCAACAACGGCGGCCACATCGACAACAAGCTGTTCTATCTGGTCAAGATCGAGAACGCGCGCTTCAGCAAGATGGTGGTGCCGGGCGACCGTCTCGAGCTGGACATCACGCTCAAACGCCGCATCCGCAACATGGCCATGTACGACGGTATCGCCCGCGTCGACGGCAAGGAAGCGGCGCGCGCCGAATTTCTCTGCGCCGAAGCCCAGAATTGACATGAGCGGAACGACGATCCACCCGATGGCGCATGTCGATGCCGATGCGATCATCGGCGAAGGCGTCCAGATCGGCCCGTTCACCCTGATCGGCGCCGGCGTCGAAATCGGCGACGGCACCCGCATCGGCCCGCACTGCAGCATCCACGGCCCGACCCGGATCGGCCGCGACAACCACATCCACGGGCACGCCGCGATCGGCGGCGATCCGCAGGACAAGAAGTTCGCCGGCGAACACGCGGAACTGGTGATCGGCGACCACAACACCATCCGCGAATTCGTCAGCATCAATCGTGGCACCGGTAGCGGCAGCGGCGTCACCCGCATCGGCAGCCACAACTGGTTCCTCGCCTACACCCACATCGCCCACGATTGCCAGGTGGGCGACCACTGCGTGTTCTCGAACAACGCCACGCTGGCCGGCCATGTCGAAGTCGGCGATCACGTGATCCTCAGCGGCTTCACCGGCGTGCATCAGTTCTGCCGCATCGGCGCGCATGCGTTCATCGGCATGGGCGCGTTCGTCAACGGCGATGTGCCGCCGTATCTGATGATCGCGCAGGAAGACTACGGCCGGCCGCGCGGCATCAACAGCGAAGGCCTGAAACGTCGCGGCTTCGAGCCTGAGCGCGTGGCGGCGATCAAGCGCGCCTATCGCGCGCTGTACATGTCCGGCGCGAATCTCGCCGACGCCAAACAGCAGTTGGCCACCATGGCCGAAGGCAGCGCCGATGTGCGCGCCTTCCTCGATTTCATCGAACGCGGCGAACGTCCGCTGTTGCGCTGATCCGCGATGCGGATCGCACTCGTCGCGGGTGAAGCCTCCGGCGACCAGCTCGGCGCGGGTCTGATCGCCGAATTGCGGCAGCGTTTCCCCGATGCCGAATTCGCCGGCATCGGCGGGCCGGGCATGCGCGCCGCCGGTCTCGACGCCTGGCACGACAGCCAGGAACTCGCGGTGATGGGCCTGACCGAAGTACTGGCGCATCTGCCGCGCCTGTTGCGCCTGCGCAGCCGGCTGCGCAAGCGCCTGCTCGCGTGGAAGCCCGACGTCTTCATCGGCATCGATGCGCCCGACTTCAATCTCGGCGTGGAAAAGTGGCTCAAGCGTCGCGGCATCCGCACCGTGCATTACGTCAGTCCGTCGGTCTGGGCCTGGCGCGAGGAGCGCGCGGCGAAGATCGGCGACAGCGCCGACCGCGTGCTGTGCCTGTTCCCGATGGAACCGCCGATCTACGCGAAACACGCGGTGGATGCGCGCTTCGTCGGTCACCCGCTGGCCGACGCCATTCCGCTGGAACCCGACCGCCAGGCCGCACGCGATGCGCTGGCGATGACCGGCCACCCGCCGGTGTTGGCAATGCTGCCGGGCAGCCGGCTGGGCGAAATCGCGAAGATGCTGCCGGTGTTCCTCGATGCCGCAGGATTGATCGCGCAAAGCATCCCGACGCTGCAGATCCTGCTGCCCGCGGCCAACGCACAGTGCGACGCCGCGATCCGCGAACAACTGCGGGCGCTGCCGGAATTGACCGCGCGCGTGCGCGTGCTGGACGGCAACGCGCAGCGCGCGATGATCGCCAGCGACGTGGTGCTGCTGGCCTCGGGCACCGCCGCACTGGAAGGCATGCTGTGCAAGCGGCCGATGGTCGTCGGCCATCGTATTTCGCCGACGACCTATCGCATCGTCACCCGACTCGGACTGCTGAAAAGCCGCTACGTCAGCCTGCCGAACGTGCTGGCCGACGCGCCGCTGATTCCCGAGCTGCTGCAGCACGACTGCATTCCCGAAAAACTCGCCGCCGCCTGTCTGCGCTGGTTCGGCCAGCCGCAGACGGTGGAGGCGCTGCTGCCGCAGTTCATCGCGCTGCACAGACAACTGCGCTGCGACGCTTCGGCGCGCGCCGCGGATGCCGTCGCCGAGTTGGTCGCGCCGGGAGCGTACCGGCATGAGCAGGCGCCGCGCGCCGGCCGCCACCGGGGCCGGCGGCCTGTTCGAGGACGCGCTGGCCGGAGATCGGCTCGCGGCCATCGCACACCTGCGGCCCTTGCGCATCGCCGGTGTGGACGAAGCCGGCCGCGGCCCGCTGGCCGGCCCGGTGACGGTGGCGGCGGTGATCCTCGATCCCGACCGTCCGATCGACGGCCTGAACGACTCCAAGAAACTCACCGAAGCCAAACGCGAGGCGCTGTATCCGCTGATCGTCGAACGCGCGCTGGCGTGGCGGATCGAGTTTGTCGAAGCCGATGAAATCGATTCGCTGAACATTCTGCAGGCCACGCTCACCGGCATGCGCCGCGCGCTGGAAGGCCTGTCGCCGGTCGCCGACTGCGCGCGCATCGACGGCAACCGCCTGCCGACGGGCCTGCCCTGCGCCGCCGAAGCGATCATCGGCGGCGACGCGATCGAACCGGCGATCATGGCCGCCTCGATCCTGGCCAAAGTCGCGCGCGACCGGCACATGCTCGAACTGCATGCGCGCTTCCCGCAATATGGCTTCGACCGCCACAAGGGTTATCCCAGCCCGGCGCATCTGGCGGCATTGGCCGTACACGGGCCGTGTCCGGAGCATCGGCGGAGTTACGCGCCGGTGCGGGCATTGCTCGATCCGGGCACCCTGGGCTAACGCGCCACTTTGCGGTTGCCGAACGTCAGGTGCAGCGGCCAGTGCGGTTCGCGCGGCAGTCCCAGCGCCTCGCGATACGCCAGCGCCTCGGCGCATGCCACCGGATAGAACACGTACTCGCCGATCTCCTGCGGCGGGTGCAGATAGTCGAACGTCATCGGCTGCCCCTCCAGCGCCCGCCACTGCGCGAGATCCGGCGGTGTCTCGTTCTGCACGATCGAGACGTGCGGCCCCCACAGCGGGTCGCTCAGCTGGCGGGTGCGCCGCACGTCCAGCGCATACAGCTCGCGCAGGTAGCGGCCGACATCGGGCTCGCACTGCAGGATCAGCCACCAGTCCGTGGTGCTGCCGTCGCGGCGCACGCGCCCGCCGCCGGCATCGAGCGGCGGGGCGAAGCGGCAGATTCCGGTCAGCGCAGGCATGGGAGTCGGTCGATGCGGGCGGAAAGCGGACCATTATCCTGAAGTCGGAACATTCCGACGCTGGGGCAACACCTTAGCCCCCCTGAAAACCGCGCCGTCAAGCCTTGCCGGAACGGCCCCCGGCACCTAACCTGCGGGGCTGTGATCCGCGGTCCTCCGATGTCCTCCCGCTTCGTCCATCTCCACCTGCACAGCGAGTATTCGCTCGCCGATTCGACGATCCGCATCCCGGAACTCGTCGGCCGCAGCGTGGCCCAGGGGCAGCCGGCGGTGGCGATGACCGACCGCAACAACCTCTTCGCCCTGGTCAAGTTCTACAAGGCCTGCGAAGGCGCGGGCATCAAGCCCATCGCCGGCGCCGACATCAGCGTCGCCGAGGGCGACGAGACGCCCTGGAAGCTCACCCTGCTCTGCCGCGACCGCAGCGGCTACCTGTCGCTGTCGCGGCTGCTCAGCCGCGCCTGGATGGAAGGCCAGCGCCACGACGGCGTGGTGGTGCGGCCGCAGTGGTTGCAGGAAGCCAACGCCGGCCTGTTCGCCATCGCCGGCCGTCACAGCCAGGCCGGGCAACTGCTCGCCGGCAACCGCCCCGATCTCGCCCTGCAGTCGCTCGCCGACTGGCAGCGGCATTTCGACGACCGCATCCACCTCGAACTCACCCGCTGCGGCTTCGAGGCCGAAACGGCGTTCAACAACTTCGCGCTGCACGCCGCCGCCGAGCGCAGTCTGCCGGTCGTCGCCAGCAACGACGTACGTTTCCTCGACGCCGACGGCTTCGAAGCCCACGAGGCGCGCGTCTGCTTTTCGTCCGGCCGCGTGCTCGACGACCCGAAACGCCCGCGCGACTACACCGCGCAGCAATATCTGAAGACCAGCGAGGAGATGGCGGCGCTGTTCGCGGACGACGCGCCGGACGCGATCGACAACGCGGTCGACCTCGCCACGCGCTGCAATCTCGAACTGTCGCTCGGCAAGTACTACCTGCCGGCGTTCCCGGTGCCGAGCGATCACACCCTCGACAGCTGGATCCGCAGCGAAGCCCACGACGGGCTGGAAAAGCGCCTGCAGAAGTACCCGATGGCGCAGGGCCACGACCGCGACAGCTACAACGCACGCCTGGACATCGAGCTGGGCGTGATCGTGTCGATGGGCTTCCCCGGTTACTTCCTGATCGTGGCCGACTTCATCAACTGGGCGAAGGAACACGGCATTCCGGTCGGTCCCGGCCGCGGTTCCGGCGCCGGCTCGCTGGTCGCGTGGGCGCTGGGCATCACCGATCTCGATCCGCTGCCCTACGACCTGCTGTTCGAGCGATTCCTCAACCCCGAACGCGTGTCGATGCCCGACTTCGACATCGACTTCTGCATGGATCGCCGCGACGAGGTGATCGATTACGTCGCCGCGAAGTACGGCCGCGATCGCGTCAGCCAGATCATCACCTACGGCACGATGTCGGCGAAAGCGGTGGTGCGCGACGCCGGCCGCATCCTCGGGTATCCCTACGGTTTCGTCGACGGCATCGCCAAGCTCATTCCGCTGCAGCCGGCCGACCCGCTGTCGCTGGAAGACGTGCTGGGCCGCAGCGATCGCGCGAAGAAGGATCCCGACCGCGCGATCGGCGAATTCGTCGAGCGCTACAACAGCGAAGACGATTTCCGCGAGCTGATCGACCTCGCGCTGCAGCTCGAAGACCTGACCCGCAACGCCGGCAAGCACGCCGGCGGCGTGGTGATCGCGCCCGAACCGCTGTCCGACTTCTGCCCGCTGTTCGCGGAACACGACGGTCAAGGCGGCGGCAAGAACCCGGTGACGCAGTTCGACAAGGACGACGTCGAAACGATCGGTCTGGTGAAGTTCGACTTCCTCGGCCTGCGCACGCTGACGATCATCGACTGGGCGGTGAAGGCGATCAACGTGCGCCGCGCGCGCACCGGCGAGGCGACGCTGGACATCGGCGCGCTGCCGCTGAACGACAAGCCCAGCTACGAGCTGTTCGCGCGCGGCGATACGGTCGCGGTGTTCCAGTTCGAATCGCGCGGCATGCGCGAGCTGCTGAAGCGCGCGAAGCCCGACACCTTCGAAGACATCATCGCGCTCGCCGCGCTGTTCCGCCCCGGCCCGCTGGGCTCGGGGATGGATCGCGAATGGGTGGACCGCAAGCACGGCCGCACCGAAGTGAGTTATCCGCACGACGCGCTGGAGCCGGTGCTGAAGCCGACCTACGGCGTGATCGTGTATCAGGAACAGGTGATGCAGATCGCGCAGGTGCTGGCCGGCTATTCGCTGGGCGGCGCCGACCTGCTGCGGCGCGCGATGGGCAAGAAGAAGGCCGAGGAAATGGCCAAGGAACGCGCCAAGTTCGAGGCCGGTTCGGCCGAACGCGGCGTCGATCCGAAGACCGCGACCCAGATCTTCGACCTGATGGAGAAATTCGCCGAGTACGGCTTCAACAAGTCGCACTCGGCCGCGTACGCGCTGGTCGCGTATCAGACCGCATGGCTGAAAGTGCATTACCCGGCCGAATTCATGGCCGCGGTGCTGTCGTCGGACATGGACAACACCGACAAGGTGGTGAGCTTCCTCGACGAAGCGCGCACCATCGGCCTGATGGTGATGCCGCCGGACGTGAACGCATCGGGCTACATGTTCGAAGCGATGGACGACAAGACCATCCGCTACGGCCTGGGCGCGGTGAAGGGCGTCGGTCGCGGCGCCTGCGAAGCCATCGCCGAGGAACGCGACAACGGCGGCCGCTACGCCGATCTGCTCGATTTCAGCAAACGGGTGGACAGCAGCAAGCTCAACAAGCGCACGCTGGAAGCCTTGATCCAGGCCGGCGCGCTGGACGCGCTGGGCAAGAATCGTCCGTCACTGCTCAAGCAATTGCCCGAAGTACTGAAAGCCACCGACCAGCTCGCCCGCGAGCGCGACGCCGGTCAGGTGTCGCTGTTCGGCGGCCCCGCGCAGGCCGCGCCCGAGCTGAAGATCGAACTGCCGGAAGAGCCCGACTGGGCGCTGTCGCAGAAGCTCGCCGGCGAACGCGAGACCCTCGGCCATTACCTCAGTGGGCACCCGCTGGATCCGTATCGCGAAGAATTGCAGACGCTGGTCGGCACCGATCTGGGCAAGCTCGACCAACTCTACGAAAGCAATACGCCGCCGGCGCGCGCGCCTCGACCCGGCGGCGAGGACGACGGCCGCCGGCAATGGCGCGCCGAAGCGACCGTCATTCTGGCCGGCCAAGTCGTAGGCATGCGCAAGCGCGGCGATTCACAGGCCTTCGTGCATCTGGAAGACGGGCGCGGCCGGATCGAATGCGCGTTCTTCGCCGACGCCTTCTTCGAATATCAGCAGTTGTTGACCCGCGACCGCATCCTGGTGGTCGAAGGCGGCCTGCGCGAGGACGAATTCAGCGGCGGCTTCTCGCTGCGCGCGAAACGCTGCTGGGATTACCGCTTGATCTGCGCGCAGCAGGCGCAGCGGCTGTCGATGCGTCTGGACCTGCGCGAACCCGGGCTGCTGCGCAGCCTGGAGGAATTGCTCGCCCAGCACCGCCCCGGGCAAACGCCGCTGCGCTACGACCTGCTGCTGCCCCAGGGCACCGCAGGCACGCTCGATATCAACGGCGGCCAATCGGTGCGCGTGGAAGCCGACCTGCCCGGCACCCTGCGCGCCATGCCCGGCGTGCGCACGGTCAAGGTCGCAATGACCAAGCCCTGGCTTTGATGTTTCTGTAGAGCGGCCTTCAGGCCGCTGCCATTTCCGGAAACGAGGCTGTGGTTTGAAGGCCGCTGACGTTTGTCATCCCGAACGAATGTGAGGGATCTGCTGTTGTTCCAGCGGCCTGAAGGCCGCTCTACAGTCACTACGGCCGTTCATTTCCATCAGCCGTGGGCACGGCACGGATGTCTGCGGTTTGTCGGTCTCTACCTGGGCCGCCTGAAGGCCGCTCTACAGTCACTACGGCCGTTTCATTTCCATCGGCCGTGGGCACGGCACGGATATCTGCGGTTTGTCCGTCTCTGCCTGGGCCGCCTGAAGGCCGCTCTACAGTCACTACAGCCGTTTCGTTTCCATCGGCCGTGGGCACGGCACGGATATCTGCAGTTTGTCCGTCTCTACCTGGGCCGCCTGAAGGCCGCTCTACAGGCATCCGCCATACCTGCCCGTACGGCGATTCGGCACTTCCGTCGGCTAGACTGGCGCTCTTTCAGGCCACGGATCGCTCCCGCCGCATGAACCCGAATTACCTCGATTTCGAACAACCCATCGCCGACCTTGAAACCAAGATCCGCGAATTGCGCCAGGCCAGCACCGGACCCGCGGTCAACATCGACGCCGAAATCCGCGCGCTGGAAAACAAGATGCGGCTGCGCACCGCCCAGACCTTCCGCGACCTGACCGCCTGGCAGGTGTCGCAGCTCGCCCGCCATCCGGCGCGGCCCTACACCCTCGATTATCTGCGGGTGATGTGCGACCAGTTCCAGGAACTGGCCGGCGACCGCGCCTTCGCCAACGACAGCGCCATCGTCGGCGGCCTGGCCCGCATCGGCGGCCGCAGCGTGATGCTGATCGGCCACGAAAAGGGCCGCGACACCAAAGCCAAGGTCCGCCGCAATTTCGGCATGCCCAAGCCCGAGGGTTACCGCAAGGCGCTGCGGCTGATGAAAATGGCCGAACGCTTCCGCCTGCCGGTGCTGACCTTCATCGACACCGCCGGCGCCTGGCCGGGCATCGACGCCGAAGAACGCGGCCAGTCCGAAGCCATCGCCCGCAATCTGATCGAAATGGCCGAACTCAAGGTACCGATCATCTGCACCGTGATCGGCGAAGGCGGCTCCGGCGGCGCGCTGGCCATCGGCGTGGGCGACCGCACCCTGATGCTCGAATACAGCACCTATTCGGTGATCTCGCCGGAAGGCTGCGCCTCGATCCTGTGGAAAACCGCCGACAAGAAGCAGGAGGCCGCACAGGCCATGGCGATCACCGCCAAGCGCCTGCGCGACCTCGGTCTGATCGACAAGATCGTGCGCGAACCCACCGGCGGCGCGCACCGCAACCCGGTGCAGATGGCCAAACGCCTCAAAGCGGTGCTGATCAACGAACTCGATGCGCTGGAACAGCAGCCCATCGAAGACCTGCTGGACCGCCGCTACAAGCGCCTGCGCGGTTACGGCGCGTACGAAGCGGCCTGAGTCGACAGCACGACTTGCCCCGCCGGCGATCCGGCGGGGCAACGATGCATCTTCGTTCCATTGCCGGTCGCCTGCGGCGCACCGGACAAAAACCTCGAATTCATACCTTCACGCCATCGGTACACCGGTGACGCCCGCGCGCGATTGCCGCGGCCGCGCAGACAGTCTTAGCCTCGTACTCCAATAAGCCCGAGACGGGAGTGCGGCATGTACCTGGGTTGCGATCGCTCCACCATCCACAGGACGCGATCATGAGCGTGCGCGCGCAATGGCCGTTCTGGCTGCTGGGTACGGCAGTCGCGCTGGTTTGCGCGTATTCCGCACTGTGCCTGCTGGCGTATGCCTCCGGCGCACGGCATCTGCCAGACACTCTGTCGCCCAGCGCGTATCGGGCGCCGGCTGCGATTCGCAGCCAATATCGGGCGGTCGAAGCGCCGCACGCGACATCGTTGCCGAAACTCAATCCGCTCACGTTCGTGCCCTATGTCTTGCAAGACATGGACGACGACGGGAGGACGAGCGACTCGTACAGGATGTTGATGTGGGCAGCCCGGATCGTGCATTACAGCGATCGCGTCGCAGTCCATCCACGCAGCCATCACCTCCCCGAGATCGCAACCGCGATCAAGATCAGCCGCCAATGGACGCTGGACGAGGCGGCGAACACGATCCTGGCCGAAAGTTGGTACCGGCGGGATGTGATCGGTATCGAAGCGGCCGCACGATTCTATTTCGGCGCCCCTCTCGCCGAACTGCAGCCGCAGGAAACTCTGGCGTTGGTCGCCTTGTTGAAAGGCCCGAGTTGGTACGACCCGATCTGCAACCGCGAACGCTTCGAGAAGCGCTATGCGCAGGCCGTCGAAAAACTCGGAAAAACCGGCCCGGAATGGACCGCGACAGCGGCTCTGTCGCGATTGCGACCGATCGAATGCACCCGTCGCTGAGTTCCACCATGCATCGCGCATGCTGTCCGCTTCGTGCGCCGGATACCGTTTTTTCGCTTCCGGATCGCGGCGACGGCCGGATTTAGGCCCGATATCGGCAATTCCCCGGCCCATCGTCGTAAATCATCGGAAAAAAGCCTGAAAAAAGCCTTCCAGGGGGCTTGGCGACGGCATCACCTTGGCCTACAGTGCGCATGCCGGCTCGTACCGGCCCAGACACAGTTCAACCATCCGACGAGGAAAAAAAATTCTCATGGCAACGAAAAAGAAAGCCGCCGCGAAGAAGGCCGCTGCCAAGCCGGCCGCGCCGAAGCCGATCAAAGAAGTAATGAGCAAGTCCGCGCTGGTCGCGCACATCGCCGCCGCCACCGAAGTCGCCGCCAAGGACGTGCGCGCCGTGATCGCAACGCTGGAAGCCGCCATCCACGCATCGATCGGCAAGAAGGGCGCGGGCTCGTTCGTGCTGCCGGGCGTGCTGAAGATCACCTCGGTCAGCGTCGCCGCCAAGCCGAAGCGCAAGGGCATCAACCCCTTCACCGGTCAGGAAACCACCTTCGCCGCCAAGCCGGCGACCGTGAAGGTCAAGGTCCGTCCGATGAAGAAGCTCAAGGACGCCGCCACGGCCTGAGTCATTCAGCCGTTGCCATCGCTGCGGGCTCGCCCGCAGCGGTACACGAAAAGCCGGATTTCCCAAGGGAATCCGGCTTTTTCGTTTCATGCATCATGCATTGCGCCCCACCCGCACCAGGACATGCCTCATGGCGAAAGCGACCTGCGCTTCCGAAGTCCGCCGCTTCACCGACATCCCCAACGTCGGCCCCGCCACCGCCGGCGATTTCGAGACGCTGGGCCTGCGTTCGCCCGCCGAACTGGCGCAATGCGACGCCTATGCGCTCTACCACCGCCTCTGCGCGATCACCGGCGTCCGCCACGACCCGTGCGTCATCGATGTCTTTCTCGCCGTCATCGACTTCATGAACGGCGCACCGGCGCGACCCTGGTGGCATTACACCGCGCAACGCAAGCACGCTCTGGGCGACGATTGAGCGCGTCGATCAGCGCATGCCTCCAGATCCAGGCAGACGAATCACCCGCCATTCACGCCCTTGGCCTAAGCTGCGACCAACATCCACAACCCCTACCATGACCGTTATGTGCATGACGAACACGCGCCGCCGCTCCTTCCTGCGTTCCGCCGCACTCATCGTTGCGGTCGCCGCCATCGCGATCCTGCCGGGCTGCGGCGCGCTGAACACCGCCAACGCCCTGCTCGGCAACCAGGTCGCATTCACCGCACCGCAGCTGCAGGCGTATCTCGATCGCCGCTATCCGCAGCAGTACGATCAGCTCGGCGGCCTGCTCAAGCTCAGCGTGAGCAATCCACAGGTCGCGATTCCGCCGGACAGTACTCGCCTGCATCTGGATTTCGATGTCGGCATCGACGGCCTGGGCATGCGCAGCGACAAGCCCGCCGGGCATATCGCGGTCACCAGCGGCCTGCGTTACGACGTGGCCAGCAACGCGCTGTATCTCGAAGAACCCGAACTGGAATCGGCGGAACTGCCGCTCATCGGCAGCCGCATGAACGCCACCGGCCGCGATCTCATCAACGGTTGGCTGCGCGATTACGCCCGCAGCGAACCGGTGTACAAGCTCGACAAGGACATGCTGGACACGCTCGGCTCGCGGCGGATCGCCGGCACCCTGATCCAGAACGGTCGCGTGGTGATCAAACTCGATAAATGATCGGTTCGAGCAGAAGATTCCGCGCCGCGCACGATCTGCGCGGCACTGGTTCCAGTCTTCGATCTCGAACCGGTCAGATCTCGAACCGGTACGACAGCTTTACCAGCAATTGTTCGCTGTCGCGCCGGTCGAAGGCGCCGCTGAATTCATCGCCGACCGAGTACGGGCCCGGACCGCTTTCGAACAGCGAACCGCCGCGTACGTAGGCCAGATACAGATACGACAGCGGCGCGAATTCGTAGCGGTACCGCACCTGGAAGCCGAGATTGCGCAGCGCGAAGCTCTCGATCGGATCGTTGTTGCGCACCGGCGTGCCGTCTGGAGCGACGACCCAGGCGCGTTTGGCGTCGGCATCCAGCCCCAGGGCTTCAAGACGCACGCGCAGTTCCTGCTTGCTGCCGATCAGCCACACGGAACCGGCATTGAGAAAAACCTGCTCCGAGCCGTAGGTGACGAGACGCGATGTGTCGCGGTCCCAGATCAGCCAATCGGGGTTGCGCTGCAACTCCAGCCCCAGAAAGAAGCTGAGGTTGTCGTTGACCGCGTACGTCGGCTCGAGATTGACGCTCCACGCGCCGCGGTCGATGCCGCCCAGGCCTTCGGCGTTGTAACGCAGATTGGTATAGAACGACCAGTGTTTTTTCTTCGGGAAAAACCGCTCCGCGAATCCGAACAGTCGGCCCGGGTGATCGACCACGCCGTTGCCGCGGGTGATGAGGTCTTCATGGCCGGGCGTCCAGCCCGCGATTTCGAAGAACTGGTTGCCGCCGTCGCGGCGCTCGCTGCCGCGGTTGACCGCGAAC
Source organism: uncultured Thermomonas sp. (assembly GCA_966203835.1). GTDB lineage: Bacteria > Pseudomonadota > Gammaproteobacteria > Xanthomonadales > Xanthomonadaceae > Lysobacter_I. The sequence goes on along the minus strand of CBIHKW010000037.1, from coordinate 6,624 downwards.
GCATCGCCGATATGCACGCCGTTGTCGTTGGTGCGGCGCGAAGTCGCGAACCGCCAATGGTGCGAGGCGTACGGCGATGTCTCCGGAAGCGAGGTGAAACGCCGCGAAATCTCGTACCGCCCGTAGTTGTAGTTGTTGCGGTCGAGAAAGCCGAAATCGTTGAGTTGCAGGTCGCCGCCGGTGTGCAGCAGATAGAGCTGCTGCCGCCAGCCGTCGCCGATCTCGTGATCGATCCGCATCTGCGCGCCGGAGTCGCGCACGGTGTCGCCGCGCTGATCGATGCTGGAACCGACCAGATTGGTGCGGATGTTCCACTTCGCGTTCGGCGCCCATTGGTGGTCGAGCGAGAAGACGGTGGCTTCGCGGTCGAGGAACGGACGATTCACGCGGGTCACCATCGCACCGACGCTCTGCTGTTCGAAGCCCCGGGTGGCGCGCAGCGCGTAGAAGTCGCGGCCCACGCTGTCGCCCTCGGTGGCGGCGAACACGCCATAACCGAACCCGGCGACGCTGCCGTTGATCTTGACCGCCGCGGTGACATCGCCGGAGCCTTTGCCGTCATCGGCGCGCGCACCGACGCGGCGGGTGTAGATCAATTGCTGGGCATTGCCGAGCGAACCGAACGGCACCTCGAAATAGCCCTGGTTCTCGGTGAAGAACGGACGCCTGTCGCCGAAGAAGGTTTCGATGGCCCCGAAATTGACGACGATCCCGTCGCTCTCGACCTGGCCGAAATCCGGATTCAGCGTCGCACTGAGCTGGAACTGGCCGTTCGGCTTCCAGAACAGATCCACGCCGGCATCGAAATCGCTTTTGCCGCCGACGTTGTCGTACAGGCCGACGACATAGGGCGTGATCGCCAGCAGCGATTGACTGAATCGCGGCACCTCGACTTTGCTCAGCGCGCTGAGATAACGCTGCTCGGTGAAGCTGATCGCCGGCCAGGCCATGCGTTCGTTGCTGTCGCCGACCACCCGGTCGAACGCCAGCCCGATCGTGCGCGTAGCGCCGTCGCCGCTGCGCATCGGCGCGATATGCCAGGGAATCAGCATCTCCGCGGACCAGCCGTTTTCGTCCTCGGACACCGCATGCGACCAGTTGCCGTCCCAGTCGCCGTTGAACTGGGTTTCGTTGCTGATCGTGCTGTCGGCGATATCGTCCGACAGCGCGACCATGAAGTTGTAGCCGCTGCGGCCGTCGCCGTCGAAATCGACGTAGACGTTGACCCGGTCGACGTTGCCGTTGTTGTCGCGCTGGAACCGCTGCCGGGTGCGCGGCACGTCCGCGGGCTGCAGATTGCGGAACGCGATCGCCAAGCCATCGGCGGTGGCCATATACCAGGCTTCGGTGGCGTGCCGGCTGGGCTCGCGGGTGAGCGGCTGGGTCATGCGGAAGTCGTCGACCCGCTGCGCACCGGACCATTCCGTGGGATCGATTTTGCCGTCGATATCGAGGGCGAGCACCGGCAGAGGCATCGAGACGACCGCGGCGAAGAGCAAGGCGCGCATGGCGGCATCCCGTTGAGAAGTTGCGCGCATCCTGCGGCAGTCGTCGGCACGCGGCGACTGTCTTAAGTCATGGGAACTTTCGCCGCCCTGTATCGTCCGTCACGCGCCTGAGCAGGCTGTTGAAAAAAAGCCTGCTCAGGCGGCCAAGGATGGCCGCCCCGACGAAGCGAGCGCGCAAGCGATTGATTCGTCGTGAGCAAGTCCGGACATGTGCCGGACTTGCGACTGAAAAACGTACATGAAGTACGTTTTTCAACAATCCGCTACTGTGCGGAGTTTGGCGGCAGCGCCGCCGGCGACGCTCAGTTTTTCGGCTGCAGCATGGTGCCGGTGCATTTCTTCGCACCGCACTTGCAACCCCAGATCTTCTTCATCTTGGCGGTATGCCGCTCGGCCAGCACGATGCCGTAGTTGTAGGTCAGTTCTTCGCCGGGCTGGATATCGCGGATCGCCTCGATGAACACCTTGTCCTTGCGCGGCTTGCCCTTGGCGTTCTCTTCCAGCACCGCCTCGCAGTTGGGCGCGCAGCTGTGATTGATCCAGCGCGCGACGTTGCCATCGACATTGGCGTCGATCACGTAGTCGTCGTTGAGCGTGAACAGGAAGGTGTGGCCGTTCTCGTCGATGTCGCCGTAAGCCTCGTCGACCTGCGCGTGGCTGCGCACTTCGCCCTTGTAGCGCACGACGCGCTCGCCCTTGCGGATCAATTCGTCGGCGAACACGCCGTTGCCGTGGATGGGCGACAAGCGGGCGACGATTTTTTTCTTCGGCATGGCGTGAACGGTTCCGGCGGGCTGATGCGTGAGCGGCGATTATGGCCTATTTGCCGGCGCGCGCGGCGGGCGCGCATCGCCGGCCGCCGCGCCGACCTTCGACGCGCCCGCCTTCGGCATCCCTTCGAGATGGGGGTCAGAACCACCCGCGCCAGGCGCCGCTCCAGTACAGCGCCATGCTCAGGCCGAAGGCCGTCCAGAACAGCGACTTGAAGCCGCGCCAGGCCTTCCAGAGCAGGAACACCGCGCCGGCGGCCAACAGCCAGCGCAGCCACTGCGAGCGTTCGGTGGCGGAAGCGGCGGACGCCGCACGCTCGGCCAGACGCTCGACGGTGCTCTGGAACGACGACGACGGGATGCTGTGGGTGCTCATGACGGGCTCCTGCGTCCGGAAGTGGACGTTGTCTATTGTCCCCAGCCGCTCCGGACGGGCTATTGGGAGTCGTCAGCCGTCTGCGGTGACAGTCGTCACCCGAGGACGTTGCCCGGAATCGTCTCCAGGAGCGGGCACGGATTGAGCCCGGACGGTCGAAAGCGTACAATTTCGGTCCTGTTTCAATCGAGACGCCACCCGGCGCCCAAACCAGCCGATGCTTCGCGTCACCAAACTCACCGACTACGCCAGCGTCGTGCTGACCGTGCTGGCCAGCGCGCCGGATACCGTGCTCAGTGCGACCGGGCTGGCCGAACGCGCCGGTCTGGAGCCGCCCACGGTCGCCAAGGTGCTGAAGCCCTTGGCCCAGGCCGGGCTGGTGCAGGCGTTCCGCGGCGCCGCCGGCGGCTACCGCCTGGCGCGTCCGGCCAACGAGATCTCGCTGGTCGAAATCGTGGAAGCGATGGAAGGCCCGCTGGCGATGACCGAGTGCAGCATCCACGACGGTCACTGCGATATCGAGCATTCCTGCAGCGCCCGCGCCAACTGGCGGCGGATCAACGATGTCGTCGCCGACGCCCTGCGTTGCGTCACCCTGGCCGACATGACGTTGCCGGTTCCCGCAGCGGATGCGCGCAAGACCATTCCCGTTTCGCTGTCGGCCAACTGAGAACGACGATGACCGCCACCGCCCCCCAGGCCCACGAGCCGCAGCCGAATCCGGGCGCGGCGCCCGTCCAGAACGCCGAGATCCTCGAACAGCTCGGCCGCCGCTACGACGCCGGTTTCGTCACCGACATCGAATCCGAGACCCTGCCGCCGGGCCTCGACGAAGACGTGGTCCGCTTCCTCTCGGCGAAGAAGAACGAGCCCGAGTGGATGACCGAATGGCGCCTCGCCGCGTATCGCCACTGGCTGACGATGACGCCGCCGCAGTGGGCCAAACTCGACATCGCACCGATCGATTTCAAATCGATCAGCTATTACTCGGCACCGAAGGCCAAGTACGCATCGCTCGATGAAGTGCCGCAGGAACTGCTCGATACCTACGACAAACTCGGCGTACCGCTGCACGAGCGCGCGAGGCTGGCTGGCGTGGCGGTGGACGCGGTGTTCGATTCGGTCAGCGTCGGTACCACCTTCCGCAAGGAACTGGCCGAGAAAGGCATCATTTTCTGCTCGATGTCGGAAGCCCTGCACGACCATCCCGAACTGGTCCGCCAGTATCTCGGCAGCGTGGTACCGCCGGGCGACAACTATTTCGCGGCGCTGAATGCCGCGGTATTTTCCGACGGCAGCTTCGTGTTCATCCCCAAGGGCGTGCGTTGCCCGATGGAGCTCAGCACGTATTTTCGGATCAACGCGATCAACACCGGTCAGTTCGAGCGCACACTGATCATCGCCGAAGAAAAATCCTACGTCAGCTATCTCGAAGGCTGCACCGCGCCGATGCGCGACGAAAACCAGTTGCATGCGGCGGTGGTCGAACTGGTGGTGCTGGACGACGCCGAGATCAAGTATTCGACGGTGCAGAACTGGTATCCCGGCGACGAGAATGGGATTGGCGGCATCTACAACTTCGTCACCAAACGCGGCGAATGCCGCGGCGCGCGCAGCAAGATCAGCTGGACCCAGGTCGAGACCGGTTCGGCGATCACCTGGAAATACCCGTCCTGCGTGCTGCTCGGCGACGATTCCACCGGCGAGTTCCACTCGGTCGCGTTGACGCACCATCGCCAGCAGGCCGACACCGGCACCAAGATGATCCACATCGGCAAGCGCACCAAGTCGAAGATCGTCAGCAAGGGCATCAGCGCCGGCCGCGGCCAGAACACCTATCGCGGCCTGGTGAAAATGGAGCGCGGCGCCGACGGCGCGCGCAACCATACCCAATGCGACAGTCTGCTGATCGGCAAACGCTGCGGCGCGCACACGTTTCCGTACATCGAAGTGAAGAACCCCAGCGCGACCGTCGAACACGAAGCCACCACGTCGAAAATCAGCGACGACCAGATGTTCTATTGCCGCAGCCGCGGCATTTCCGAAGAGAACGCGGTGTCGCTGATCGTCGACGGCTTCTGCAAAACCGTGTTCCGCGAACTGCCGATGGAATTCGCGGTGGAAGCCAAGAAACTGCTGGAAGTCTCGCTGGAAGGTTCGGTCGGATGAACGCGGCGGCTGTCGGCGAAACCGATCTGCAGCGGCTGCTGGGCGGGCTGGCGCCCGAGCTCGCGGAACGCCCGCGCGCGATCCGTTCGCAGGCCGCGGACGTAGCGGTTCCGGCGGAAGCGATCATGTCGTTCCGCGAGAACGAAGGCATCACGACGATCGTGGCCGTCGACGAGCATGCGGTCGACGCATCCGCGGACGAGCCGCTGTGGGCGCAGATCACCCTGCGCATCCACTCCAGCCTCGAAGCGGTGGGCATGATGGCGGCGATCGCCGCGGCCCTCACCGCGCGCGACATCCCCTGCAATGCGGTGTCGGCGTACTACCACGACCACCTGTTCGTACCGTGGCAACGCCGCGACGACACCCTCGCAGCACTGCAGGCACTGACCGGAGCCACCGCATGACCCTCAGCGATTTCATCGGCACGATCGGCGTCGGCACACTGCTGATCGCCTTCGTACTCAATCAGCGTCGGATGATCTCCGAACACTCGCGCCCGTTCCTGGCGATGAACATGATCGGCGCCCTGCTCTGCGGCTATTCCGCGTGGCTGGTGCGCTTCATGCCGTTCGTGGTCCTGGAAACGGTCTGGGCGCTGTTCGCCGCCTGGGGATTGCTGCGCTGGTCGAAAGCGACGGAAGACTGAAGAAGAAGGACCGACCATGACGCACACCCCGACGAACGACAGGACTCCGACGATGAAACCACTGCTGATCGCCTGCATCGCGGCCCTCGCGCTGAGCGCGTGCGAACGGTCGAAAGACGCATCGACACCGGCAGCAGCGCCTGCGCCGACCGCGACAGCACCTGCACCGTCGCCGGCGGAAACGCCTGCGCCCGTCGTCGCGCCGAGCCATGAATTCGCCTTCACCTTCCAGGGCAAGGAAGGATCGCAGGACCCGCGCATCCTCCGCTTCGAAGACGGCCCGTGCGGCAGCACGCCGGTGGCGAAGGTCGCGACGATACCGTTGACCGACGCCACCCTGCTGCCCGATTTCGTCGTCGAATTCGACGCCACCGGCAAGGAAATCAATCGCTGGGGCAAACCCTACGAAGCCGAAGTCATCGGTCTCGACGGCGACCGCCTGCAATTCCGCACCAGCGACGATCATGCTTTCTGGACAGACACGACCGGCGCGGTCGGGACATTGGACAGCGCCCCCGCCGCCGCGCTGGATGCGCCGCTGATCGATTGCCCCGCGCTGCCGACGTTCGCCAAGTCCGAATACGAGCAGTGCTACGACATCGGCGGAACCGACGGCACGCGCCGCACCTTGGCCTGGGAAGGCGTCTGCTCCTGAGCTCAGCGCGGCCCACCCCTTTCACCCACTGCCGCAAGGCACGAAGACCCGAACACATGTTGAAGATCGACAACCTCCATGCCAGCGTCGCCGGCAAAGCCATCCTCAAAGGGCTCACGCTCGACGTGAAGCCCGGCGAAGTCCACGCCATCATGGGTCCGAACGGCGCCGGAAAATCCACGCTCGGCAATATCATCGCCGGCCGCGACGGCTACGAGATCGACGCAGGCACGGTGTCGTTCGAAGGACAGGATCTGCTCGCGCTCGAGCCCGAAGAGCGCGCCGCGCTCGGCGTTTTTCTCGCATTCCAGTATCCGGTCGAAATTCCGGGCGTGAACAACACCTATTTCCTGCGCAGCGCGCTCAACGCGCAGCGCAAGGCGCGCGGCGAAGGCGAGCTGGATTCGATGCAGTTCCTCAAGCTGGTGCGCGAGAAATTGGCGGTGCTGCACCTGAAGGACGAACTGCTGCATCGCGGCGTCAACGAAGGTTTCAGC
>CBIHKW010000036.1:0-32561 GCA_966203835.1 uncultured Thermomonas sp. | reverse complement strand
GGTGCCGTCGCCGAATTCCCACGCACGCGAGGCGATGCTGCCGTCGCTGTCGGTGGAGGTGTCGGTGAACGACGCGGTGAGGTTCGCGGTGGTCGACGTGAAGTTCGCCACCGGTGCGGTGTTGCCGCCGGTCGTCGAATCGTCCAACAGGGTCACCCAGGTCACTTCCTGGCCGAGACCCGGCGAAGCATGGCTGAACTTGTTCTCCACCCACAGATAGATCTGGGTCTTGCCCGCGCCGTTCACGGTCAACACGCCGTTGGCGTCGGACTGCGCGTCGTAGTTCAACTCGTAACGCTTGCCGGTGGAATAGATCATCCGGTCGAAGGTCGCGAGGATGCGCGCCTTGTCGGCGCCCTGCGGCATGCGGATGGTGACGCTGGCGCGGCCGTTCACCGGCACGCGGTACAGCGAAAAACCGAAACCGGCCACGAGCGTCTGTTGCGCGACGCCGGGTTCCAGCGCCGGCAGATCGTTCTCCTTGGTGCTGTCGGCGACCAGACCCGAACCGCCATCGGTGCCGGCCTGCGAATTGTTCAGCGCATAGCCGTGATGCGACGAGACCACGTAATTGACCGTCGGCGCGGTGGCGGGACCGTTGTAGGGTACAAACAGATCCTGGATGCCCCAGGGCGAACTCGCCTGGCTCGCATCGTAGGTGAGATTCGCGGTGCTCTGGGTGGTGTTCGGCTTGAGGATCACCGCGGCGTGACTGCCGGCGCCGGCGCTGGTGCATTTCGCGGCATTCTTGTTCCATGCGCCGCGATAGCTGATGCCGTTGCACTTCTTGTATTCGTTCAGCAGATAGTCGCCGAAGCCGTCGATCACGATCGGGCCGATGTTGCCTTCGATATGCGCGATCTGGCTGGTGCCGGTGGTGTTGTACTGGCGGTTGGCGTCGAACTTGTACCAGCTGCTTTTCCACCAGCCCGCTTCGCGCGGATGGATCGACGGACGATCGAGATAGGCTTCGGCCCAGACGTGGAACGAACCCGGCCAGCCGGCGCCGCCCGCGGTGTACTGGGTGCGGGTGGGGATGCCCATCGCGCGCAGCATCGCGCTGAGATTGGTGCCGTAGTTGAAGCACTGGCCGGCCGCGAACACATAGCCCTGCGGCAGACGATTGGTCCAGCCCAGACCGCGCGCGGCCTTCTCCGCCGCCACCACGTCCAGTTCGGTACGGGTCTGCATGCCGCCCGGCGACTTGATGCTGCCCAACAGCATCTTGTCGAAGGAATTGATGTAGCCGCCGTCGTTGCCGTAGTAACCCTGACCGGTGGTCCAGTGGATGCGTTGACCGGTGACTTCATACGCATGGACCGCGGCTTCCAGCGTGGTCGTGGTGTTGGCGCCGTGGATGTGCGCCGCGATCTCGACCATGCGCTGGCCGAACACGCCGCCGTTCGCGCCGCTTTCGGCGGTGGTGTCGCCGCGGTAGCCGTACACCGAGGTGCCGGCCGGGCCTTCGAAGGCGTGGTTCAGATAGTCCTTGTTGGCATCGATGGTCTGCCAGTCTTCATCGACATACGCGAACGAACGGATTTCTTCCGCGTTCAAGGCCTGATTGGCGTACGACGGATCGAAGATCACGTAGGCGGTCACGTAGTTCTCGCGGGTCGCGCCGATGGCGATCTGATAATCGCCGACGGTCGCATCGGCCGGAACATCGATCGCGTACGCACCGCGCTGGCTGTCGTAACGCGTGGGCCAGGACAGCGCCTGGCGGGTTTGTCCGGGTTCGGACGGCGCGTAGACGGTCGCGCGTTCCTGACCGCTCATGCCCGCTTCGTCTTTCACATAGATGGTTCTGCCGCGGCGCACCACACCGGCGTTCTTGACGTTGTCGGCGCCCGCCACGCTGTCGGTGATGCCGTCCCAGGCGCCGGATTTGCCGTTGCTCCAGCACTTGTAGCGCTTGGTGTTGTACGCCGCATCGTAGAGCAGCACGACCTTGGTGCCGTCGTCGGGACTGCCGGCGCGGGTAGCCATCTTGCTGCGCGCGATGGTGTCCGGCGGCAGGCTGCTTTTCGCATCGGCCTGGAACACGCTGCGCGTGCGGAAGTCGATGGTGGTCGCGCGGTCGAAGCGCGCCGAATAGATCTGACCCGGCAGCAGCGGCTGGTTCTCGATCACCTGCCGATTATTGCCGTCCTCGTAGACGCGCGACACGGTGCCCATGAGTCCGCGCAGGCCGGCGCGTTTCAGATCGGCCACGGTGACCTTGAGATTGCCTTCGGGCACGACGAAATAACTCATCGCGCCGGGGCTGAAGCTGATCGGCTGGTTGCGATTGGCGATGCGCTTCATCGCCGTCGCCTGGGCGATGCTTCTGGCCGCCGGCGTGCCGTCCTTGCCCGCGAACGCCGGGCTGGCCATGCCGGCCGCCGCGACGCAGGTCGCGGTCAACACGGCCGTGAGCAATCGTTGCTGTAACTCTTTCACTACGGTATCTCCTGTCCTGGATAGAGGGTGCCGCCCGGTGCCCGCGCGCAGTGGCGGCCATGGGCGGAAGTGGGTGCGATGCGATGGATGCGACGCGGTGTCGCGATGGCGTCTCGGCTGTCGTTGCTGTGTTGCATGCCGTGCAGGACCGGACAGCCATCGGCCCTGCGCGGATGCGCGATCAGCGGAATACGCTCGCGTTCGATGCCCGCATGCCCGGGTGGCGCATGCCCCGGTCGCGGACGATACGCAGCGGTATGCGCTGCCCGTTCCGATCATCGTTGGCGGTGGTCACATCGTTGTCCTCTGACTGCAATGTCGCAGCCGGTTCGCCACGATCGAAAGCGGACTGTTCGAGCAATGGCCGCGAAAGGCTTCTGCAGGCCACTCTCGGCGCGGTCTTTTTTTCTCTCGTTCCGATCACGGCGATCTTCAGCGGCCGAAAACACCGGCATAACGTGATGCGGGACTCATTCCGGCGGGCATTCGCCGCGCAGACCGCTTGCTACACTCCGGCTCCGCTCGGGTGCCGACGAACGGCGGCGAATGAACGCATACGCTGCCGTCCGGCCGCCGGCCCGGCGCAATCGCATGATCTGGCGCGTCGCTGTTGGAGATTTCGATGAACGAAACCGAGCACCCGACCGCTGCCGCGCAGGCGCAGAAGATCCAGGTCGACGACATCGAAATCGATGTGCGCTTCCGGCGGGTCAAACGCCCGGACGGCGAGACCGAACTGCCGCACCGGATTTTCCAGCTGCTGCTGCTGTTCGTGGCCGAGCCGCAGGTGCTGCATACGCGGCAACGCCTGCTGGAGCGGATCTGGCAGGGGCTGGTGGTCGAAGACGCCAACCTGTCGCAGAGCGTGTGGATCATGCGCAAAGCCCTGGGCGACGAACGCAAGGACTGGATCCGCACGGTGTCGAAGAAAGGTTATGTGTTCGAACCGCCAACGTCGCGCGAGGCGATGCCTGAAGCAGCGCAGATCGAAGTCCCGCCATCGCCGACCGCTCCGCGCAGGCGCTGGGCATTGGCCGCAGCGGCGGTGGTTCTGGTCGCCTTCGCGGCCATCGGCTGGCGATACCGGACGCCGGAGACGCCGTCGAGCCTGCGGATCGCATTGATCGACGTGAGCGATCCGGCGGTCGCCTTCGAATCGACGGTACCGGCCGAATTGCTGCACGCCTGGCTGGACTGGAAACTCGCATCGCTTCCGGAAGCGCGATTGTTGACGCCCGCGGAACTGGCGCTCACCGACGACACCGGCGTCGCGACCGTGATGCTGAGTTCCGGCGCGATGCCGGACGAGCCATCGCATGTCTTCGTACAGGCGCGGATCGATGTCGCCGGCAGCCAGCGACGGATCCGCCGCGACGGCGCGAAATCGCAATTGGCGCGGCTGGTGGACGACGTGTCCGCCGAGGTCGTGCGCACGCTGTTGCCTGCGCGCGCGCATCAACGCTGGCCGGAACTTCGGATCGATCCGGTTTCCGCGGAACGCTACGTCGAATTCCGGAACGCGCGACAGGCGCACCGCTGGAACGAAGCGGCAGTGCTGGGACAGGACGTGATCGGAAAAGCGCCGCAGTTCGGACTGGCCCGCTACCAGCTGGCGCAGACCTTCGCCGTGCTGGGGCAGTTGCCGCAGGCGTTGGAGCACGTCGACGCCGCCGGCAAACTGCTGCGTCCGTTGCCGGACGAAACGGCCGCGACGATGGAGGCGTATCGACTCGGTTTGACGCCGAAACACGACGACGCGGCGGCGGCCTACGCCGCGCTGACGGCGAAGATGCCGGACCGGCCGATGTTCGCGATCCAGCAGGCGCGCGCGCTGGCGCGCACGGGCCGCTTCGCCGATGGTTTGGCGCTGCTCGACACCATCCCGACAAGCCAGCTGCGCGCGCCCGACATCGGGATCGCGCGGCTGATCGCACGCGCCGGCATGCAGTCCGCATCGGGCGATTACCCCGCCGCGCGCGCGAGCGCGAACGCAGCCGTGCGCCTGGCGGGCACGACCCCATGGCGGCACGATCAGGGTCAGGCGTTGCTGGTGCTGGCGAACACCGAGGTCGCGGCCAGCGACGGCAGGCGCGGCTCGCAGCATTACGAAGCCGCCTCGCGGCGGTTCGAACAGGCCGGCGATACGTTTTCGGCGCTGCATGCGCGCGCGACCGGCGAAATCCATGCGCCATTCCAGGGCGCGCTGGAACATCTCGACCCCTGGCTGGCCCGCGCCAGAGCCGCAGGCCAGCGTCAGTTGGAACTCAATGCCTTGCGCGGCGCCGTCTTCCACTATTACCGGGCGGGCGACATCGGCCGTTATCGCGAACGCCTGCAGCAGGCCATGGCGGTGGCCGAGACCACCGGCGACCGTTGGGGGCTGGCGGCGCTGGGCGTGGATCTGCTGGGCGACGCCTTCATGCGCGGCGATTACGCCGCGGTCGACCAGCGCGTCGCCCAGGTGTCCGCGGCCGACCAGCAGGGCGAATTGACGTTCTGGGCGCGACAGTTCGAAGCCATCGCCGCCAGCGACCGCGGCCAGTTCACCCGCGCGCTGGCCGCGTTGGATCGCGGCGAACGGCTGGGGCGCACGGGACGCTCCGCCGCATCGCCGCCGCTCGCGGCCGCGGCCATGCTGGCCTGCACCCGCGCCAGCGTGCTGATGCGACAGGGCAACAGCGCACAGGCGCGTTCGCAGTTCGCGCGCTGCGCGGACGCCGGCGGCATCCATGCCGGCAGTATCAACGCATTGTCCGCAGGCATGGGCATCGCCGAACTGGACTGGATGAGCGGCGATCGCGAGGGCGCGCTCCGGCGCATGCGCGCCGTGCAGGCGAAGTTGCCGGACGTGGACGTGGCGCCCGACCGCTGGGAACTCAGCGTGGATCTGGCGAGCCTGCTCGTGCGCATGGGCGACGAACGCGCCGCCTCGACATTGTTGAACGATGTCCTGCCGCGACTGCGCTCGGCCGGGTTCCGGCGCGCGGAAGCGTTCGCGCAGATCGCTTCGGCCGAAGCGGCGATGGTGCGCGGCGATGTCGCCGGAGCCGCCGCCCGCGTCGCGGCCGCCCGCAGGATCGCACCGCCCGGACACTGGACGCCGCGACTGATGCAACTGGATGTCGCGATCGCGCGGGCGAACGGCGATGAGGCGACGGCGGAAACGCTGCTGGCCGCGCTGGACCGCTCGGCGCATCGGCGCAACGACCAGCTCCACCAGATCCTGGCGCACGGCTGGATGACCCCGCGTTCCAGCGGAATCGCCTGCACCGACGCCGAGCGCAGGGCGCTGGTCGCGCGCAGCGGCTTGCGCGCGGCCAACCTCGACTGGCTGCGCCCGGCGCGAACGCCGCCGGTCGACACGCTCGCCGTCGCCCCGCTGCGGCCGGAACGCGCACTGAGCCGCGTCGACTGACAGCGCCCGATCAGGCCGGACACAGGCCGCCCCACATCCCCGTCGCCCCGCCCAAGCCCTTGAAACCCCGGCGCCGGCGCCCAATCTGGACGCTTCGAACCCGTCATACCCGCTTTCAAGGAGATCCCGGATGAGCACCGACACCCCCGCCGCGCCCGAGACCGGCGCCCAGGCCGAAACCCATGCATTCCAGGCCGATGTGCAGCAGGTGCTGCAGCTGGTCATCCATTCGCTGTATTCCAACAAGGACATCTTCCTGCGCGAGCTGGTGTCCAACGCCGCCGATGCCTGCGAGAAGCTGCGCTTCGAAGCGATCGCCGACCCCGCATTGCTGGAAGGCGGCGGCGATCTCGCCATCGATCTGGCCATCGACGCCGACGCGCGCGCGCTGACGATCCGCGACAACGGCATCGGCATGTCGCGCGACGAGTTGATGCACAACCTCGGCACCGTGGCGCATTCGGGCACCCGGCGCTTTCTCGACAGCCTCGCCGCCGGGCAGAAAGTGGACGCGCAGCTGATCGGCCAGTTCGGCGTCGGTTTCTACTCGGCGTTCATCGTCGCCGACAGCATCGCCGTGACCAGCCGCCGCGCCGGCCACGACGACGCCTGGACCTGGCGTTCCACCGGCGACGGCCAGTTCAGCATCGAACCGGCGTCCGCCGACACGCCGCGCGGCACCACCCTGCAACTGCAGCTGCGCGAAGACGCCGGCGACTATCTGCAGGCGTGGAAACTGAAATCGCTGGTGCGCACGTATTCCGATCACATCGGTTTCCCGATCCGCATGGCCAAGCCGGCCGCCGATGCCGGCGACGACGAAGCCGCGGAACCCGCAGCAACCGAAGCCGCCGAATTTGAGACCGTGAACCAGGCGTCCGCGCTGTGGACGCGCGCGAAGACTGAGCTGTCGGACGACGACTACAAGGCGTTCTACAAGCACGTCTCGCACGATTTCTCCGACCCGCTGGCGTGGACCCACAACCGTGTGGAGGGCAACCAGAACTTCACCTCGCTGCTGTTCCTGCCGGAACGCGCGCCGTTCAACTTCCAGTACAGCCGCGACGAGCGCAAAGGCCTGAAGCTCTACATCAAGCGCATCTTCATCATGGACGCCGCCGAGCAGATGCTGCCGGCATACCTGCGCTTCGCCAGCGGCGTGGTCGACTCCGACGACCTGCCGCTCAACGTCAGCCGCGAGCTGCTGCAGGAAAGCCGTCAGGTCGAACGCATCAAGGGCGCGCTGACCAAGCGCGTGCTCGACATGATCGAGAAGATCGCGCGCGACGAACCGGAAAAGTACACCGCGTTCTGGGAGGCCTTCGGCGCCACGCTGAAGGAAGGCGTGGCCGAGGACACCGCCAACCGCGAGCGCGTGCTCAAGCTGCTGCGTTTCCCCACCACCCGCAGCGCGTCGGCCGATGAGCGCGTGTCGCTGGACGACTACATCGCGCGGATGGCCGGTCTGCAGGAAGAGATCTACTACATCACCGCCGACGGCTGGAACACCGCGCGCAACCACCCGAAACTCGAAGCGCTGAAGGCGCGCGGCATCGAAGTGCTGCTGATGCACGAACGCATCGACGACTGGATGTCCGGCTACCTGCACGAATACGCGGGCAAGACCCTGCGCAACGTCGCCAAGGGCGAGATTGATCTCGACAAGCTCGGCGACGCGCAGGACAAGGAAAAACTCGAGGAAGCCGCGAAGGCCGCCGCGCCGCTGGTGGACACGCTGAAGGCCGCGCTGGGCGACCGCGTGAAGGACGTGCGCGTCTCCAACCGCCTCGTCGATTCCGCCGCCTGCCTGGTGCTGGACGAATACGACATGTCGCTGCAGATGCAGCAGCTGATGAAGTCGATCGGCCAGGAAGCCCCGGCCTCGAAACCCATTCTGGAAATCAATCCGGAGCACGCGCTGCTCAAGCGCCTGCAGGCCGCCGACACCGACCCGGCGCGCGTCGAGGATTACGCGGCGCTGCTGTTCGAGCAGGCGATGCTGGCCGAAGGCGGCAGCCTGGACGACCCGACCGCGTTCATCGCGCGGATGAACCGCTTGCTGGTGGGCTGAAGCAGCCCTCAGGGCCGACGCAGGGCACACCCCTGCGCCGGCCCCAATCGCTGCGCCAACTCGGCGCACAGACGATCCGCTTCGGTGGCATCGCCGCCAACGCGCAACAGCGCGGCGAGACCCCGGGTGGCGTCGGGATGCAGCGGTGTCTGCGCCAGCACTTTGCGATACCACGCTTCCGCGGTCGGCAGCTGTCCGCGGTCGCGATGACGTTCGGCGATGGCGACCCCGAGCCGCGCATGCCAGGGCCGGATCTGCGCCGGGTTGCGGTCGTAGCCGCGGGCCATGGCGGCGTAGGCCTGCTCGAACCACGGCAGCGCCTCGGCCTGACGCCCGGTGATCTCCAGCACATCGCCGATATTGATCATCGCGCCCCAGGCGTCCGCGTCCAGCGCCACCGCGTGCCGGTACGAAGCCAGCGCCGGCTCGAACGCGCGCTGCGCGCCGGCCACGAAGCCCAGCGCCTTGTGCGCCGCGGCCGAATCCGGCGCCAGCGCGACCGCGCGTTCGGCCAGCTGTCGCGCGCGTTGCAGCTGCTGGCGGGTCTGCGGGCGGTCGAGGTGACCGTTGGCCAGGGCGTCGCGCAGTTGGGTGAATTCGGCCGGGCCGCCACGCACAGGTTCCGGCCAGCGGATGCTGCGCTGGGTCAGCGCGTTGGCCAGACCGGCGAGCGCCGACACGTCGTCGGGATGCAGGCCCAGCACGCGCTGATACAGCTCGATCGCCGCCTCGTTGTCGCCGCGCGAGAACTGGAAATAGGCGTCGTCGGCGCGTGCGATCAGGCTGAAATGTTCGTCGGAGGCCGCGGCCTCACGCGCATGCCGGGCGGGCGCGTTGCGCAGATTCGCAGGAATCACGAAGGCGATGACGACCGCCAACACCAGCAACACCACCAGACCCACCCCGATCCGCAGCCAGCGCGTCGCCGTTGCCTTCGCGACCGGCGCAGCCACGGTCGCATCCGGCGCGAGCGTCGGCCCAAGCACCGGCGCGACGTCCGCCAACAGCCGATAGCCGCGCTTGGAAATCGTTTCGATATAGCGCGGCGCCCTGGCGTCGTCGCCCAGCGCCTGACGCAGCTTGGACACGGTGCGCGCCAGGGCGTCGTCGCCCACGATCATGCCCGGCCATAAGGCTTCCAGAATCTGCTCGCGGCTGAAGACCTTGCCCGGCGCGCCCGCCAGCAGAAACAGCAGATCCATCACCTTCGGTTCCAGCCGCTGCTCGCCCGCGGGGCCGGCGAGCGTGCAGGTGGCGCGGTCCGCGCGCCACTCGCCAACCCTCACCGCATCTGCACAAGCATCTGTCATCAAAGGGGAATTCTGCCGGGAGGAAAGGATCAGGAAACCGGGAGCCTGCGGTCATGGCGGTTCCACGTCGCCGGCGCTGTGATGCGCTGCCGGCGACACCCGTCGCCGCGTCATCATTATCATTGTCTCTGGAGCCCCGCATGTCATTCCGTTCCGGCATCGTCCCCGCCCTGTCGTTCGCCCTGTTCGCAGCCGCGGCCGCCTGTGCCGCGCCCGAGCCCCCCGTCGCGCCAGCGGCCGAATCGCGCCACGCGCCCGAACAGTTGCGCGAAGACTTCGACGCGCTCTACGCCGGCCTGCAGGCCGCGCATTACGACCTCTATGTCCGCCGCCCCAAAGCCGAGTACGACGCCCTGCACCGGCAGATGCGCGCCGGACTGGACGCGCCACTCACCGTCGCCGAAGCCCGGGTCCGCTTCCAACGCTTCGCCGCCTTCGGGCGGGTGGCGCACGCCCGCGTCGAACTGCCCGCCGAGGCCTGGGAGACCTATCGCAGCCAGGGCGGCAAGGCCTTCCCGCTGTTCCTGCGTTTCGTCGACGGCCGCGCCTACGTGCAGGACGACATCAGCGGCGCGGACGCGGTGGACGAAAGCGACGAACTGCTGACGGTCGCCGGCCTGCCGCTGCGGGACTGGCTGGCGCCGGTGCGCGCGCTGATCTCCGCCGACAACGACTATCTCAACGACACCCAACTGGAGACGCGCCTGCCGTTGTTGGTCTGGCTGGCGCACGGCGAACACGCCACGTTCGATGTCGCGGTGCGCAAGGCCGACGGCCGGCGCATCGATGCGACCGTCGACGCGCGCAACCGCTCCGACTACAGCGCCGCCATCGCCGCACGACCGCCGCGCTTCGAACTGGACTGGAACGCCCGCGAGACGCGCATGCTCGACAACGGCGTCGCCTATCTGCGTCCCGGGCCGTTCTACGACAACCGCCCCGACGCGGCCACCCCGTGGGACCCGACCGCGTTCAAGACCTTCATCGACAAGGCCTTCGCCGATGCCATCCAACACGATGCGCAGGCTCTGCTGATCGATCTGCGCGACAACCCCGGCGGCGACAATTCCTTCAGCGACCCTCTGCTGGCGTGGTTCGCGGACAAACCGTTCCGCTTCACCAACGGTTTCGACATCCGCATCAGCGAACAGACCACGGCTTCCAACCGCAAGCGCTTGGACAGCATCGGCGGCGAAGACGACAGCATGTCGGCCAAGCTCGCCGCCGCCTATGCCGGCAAGGCGCCCGGCAGCCGCGTGGATTTCCCGATGCCGTGGGTCGAACCCCGCGCGCAGGGGCGCTTCGCGGGCAAGGTTTATCTGCTGGTGAACCGGCATTCGTATTCGAATACGGTGTCGGTCGCGTCGATCGTGCAGGACTACGGCTTCGGCACCGTGCTCGGCGAAGAAACCGCCGACCTCGCCAGCACCTACGGCGCGATGGAAAATTTCGCGCTGCCCAACACCGGCATCGAAGTCGGCTACCCGAAGGCGCGGATCCTGCGTCCGAACGGCGACGCGCGCCCGCGCGGGGTGATTCCGGACATCGCCATCGCCACGCCGCTGCTGGGCGGCGAAGAGGACACGGTGCTGACGCAGGCGCTCGAACGGATTCCGGAAGCCGGCATTCGGCCGTAACGGTTTCGCGCGCCGCGAAATGCAGGATGACGGCTCAGGTTGACAGATCAGGTATTCCGCAAGCGTTGCGCAACTGGCAGGCTTGGCGCCACTCCATCACCGAGACGCCGATGCGCGCCGACCGCAATGCCCAGCGCCTGCCCGCAGAACGCATGCATGCCGCCGAACTGGAAGCCCTGACCGGGGACGATCGGCATCCGCGTCCGCCGGGCTGGCGGCTGAGCGCACAGGCGGTGCGCCGCTTCATCCTCGGCGGCGCCGCGGACGCGGCCGGGCCGGCGTGCCGGCAGAAGATATTCGGCAACGATCTCGCGGTCGAACGCGCCATCGTCACCCTGGCCGGTCAGCGCGGCCTACTGCTGGTGGGCGAACCGGGCACCGCCAAGTCGCTGCTGTCCGAACTGCTGGCCGCGGCGATCTCCGGCAGCAGCACGCATACCGTGCAGGGTTCGGCCGGCACCGCCGAAGAACAGATCCGCTACGGCTGGAACTACGCGCTGCTGCTGAAAGAAGGCCCGAGCGAGCGGGCGCTGGTGCCCGGTCCGCTGCATCGCTGCATGGCGCAGGGCCAGCTGCTGCGCTTCGAGGAAATCACCCGCTGCCCGGTCGAGATCCAGGACAGCCTGATCCCGGTGCTCTCCGACCGCGTGCTGCACGTCCCCGAACTGGGCGACGAGGCCATGCTGCTGTCGCGTCCGGGATTCAACATCGTCGCCACCGCCAACCTGCGCGACCGCGGCGTCAACGAGATGTCGGCCGCGCTCAAGCGCCGCTTCAATTTCGAGACCCTGCTGCCGATCCGCGACATCGCCGCCGAGGCCGAGCTGGTCGGCCGCGAAGTCGACCGTCTGCTGGCCGAGGATGGCATCGAAGCCCGGCTGCCGCCCGATGTCGGCCTGCTGCTGGTGCAGGTGTTCCAGGAACTGCGCGGCGGCGAAGCGCTGGGCGTGCGCCTGGAACCGCTGTCCAGCGTGCTGTCCACCGCTGAAGCCGTGAACGTGGCCTACAGCGCCGCCGCCGAAGCCTGGTATTTCGAGCACGACGCGGTCCAGCCCGAACGCCTGCTGCGACACATGAGCGGCACCGTGCTGAAGGACGACGCCGACGACCGCAAGCGCGTCACCGACTACCTGCGCTTGCTGCGCAGCAAGCGCGGCGGCGAACCGGCCTGGCGACGGCTGTTGGAAGGCGAACGCTGGCTCTAGGCGCTGCGCCCCCGGATCGACGCCACCTGATTTCTGCGCGCCGCCCACACGCGCCGCGCGCGCCCTTCTTTCATCCATCTCCAGGAATCCATTGCGATGTCAGCACTTCCCGCCCCGCCCGCCAAGATCGACGACATCCCCGAACAGTGCATCGCCGCCTGGCAGGCGCTGGGTGCGAATCTCGGCGACGACTCGCTGCTGTCGATGCGCCGCACCTGGGAACGCAACGATTTCGGCGTGTTCGTGCATTACCTGCGCGACATCCGCGACGGCACGCCGCCGGCCGAGCGCATGCCCGGCTGGCGCGACGCCTTCGTGGAACTGCTGCTCGATCATCCCGACGCCTACGCGAAGCACGGTGCGTTCCTGATCGACGCCTGCATCCACCTGCTGTCGGCGCGCGACGTGCTGTCGATTCCCGGCAATGTCGCGGTGCTGAGCGCCAGCACCTTGCCGCAGATGTGGATGCGCGGCTTCATGCCGCGCTCGCGAGAGGAACGCGAAGGCCTGGCGGCGCTGATCCGCGACACCGCCGACGCCGCGGTGCAAGCCTCGGCGCTGGATCTGCTGGTGCGTCCGCGCGAATACCGCAATGAATCCGACGACGACAAGGCGCACCGGCACGGCCTGATCGAAGACGCCCTGCGCCACGTCGGCGACGACACGCTGCGCCGCTTCGTCGGCGCCAATGCGGATTTCGGCAGCCTCAGCGCCGGCGACCTGATGCGCTACATCGAAACCCCGGCGCTGCTGGTCGAACTCGCCGAACGCGGCGGGATTTCGCTGCGCCGGGCCGCGCTGGAATGCCTGACCGACCGCATGCGCCACGAACCCGCGATCCCCGAGGCGCTGATCGAGCGGCTCAAGCCGATGCTGGCCGCCGATCCGGTGAGTTTCCGCAAGTCGTACGTGCAGATCCCGCACGTCGGGCTGTGCGAATACGCCTGGCAGCATGCCGACGGCGACAAGATGCGCGCGCACGTGCTGCGCTGGACGATCGCGCTGCTGGAGGACGAGCGCTTCGGCGAGGTCGGCCCGGCGCATCCGGCGCTGCCGCTGCTGCGGACGATCCTGGAAACAGCGCCGCAGACCGCGCGCGAATGGTTCTGGAATCCCGAGAGCTACCGCCCTTACGTCGACATCGAATTCGCGCTGTTGCAAATGCTGTGGCAGGCGCGCACGCCAGCGTTGCTGGAACTGTTCCTGCACTGGATCGCCGCCCGGGTGAGCGCCGATCACGACTGGCCGGCGGACTGGCGCGACGAAGAACGCGGCCCCGAGTACATCGCCGCCAAACGCGGCCAGGTCGACGGCCTGGTGCGCGAGATCCTGCACGAGCGCTGCAGCGATCTGCCCGCAGTGAAGCCGGGCGATGCGATGCGGCTGCTGCGCTGGATCGACAACGACGCGCTGCTGGGCACGCTCAACCCGGGCCTGCAGGAGCTGGCGGCCAAGAGCAAACCGGTACAGAAGGCGCTTCCCAAGCATCTGGCGCGCTTCGGCAGCGCCCGCCTGCAATCCCTCGGCTGGCTGGAGGACAAGCGCAAGGGCGTGCGCGATGTCGGGCTGGAGGCGCTGCTGCTGTGCGACGACACCGATGCCGAAGCGCTGCTGCAGTCGATGCGCGCGCACAAGCGCACCTCCGACACCGACCGCGACCGCATCGACGCACGGCTGGGCCGCAACACAGCGGCGCAGGACGAAGGCATCGCGACGGACACGACGGCCGGGTCGGCGGCCGGGTCGATTGGCGCACCGGGCGCCGGCGCCGCGGATCTCGACGCGCTCAAAACGCGCGTCGCCAAAGCGCGGATCAAACCGGTGGTCGACAAGGTGTGGAGCGACCGGCTGGCCGCGGCGCTCGCCCCGCTGCCGCCGGAGTACGGCCGCTGGCTGCTGAGCCTGGCGGTCGAGACCAAGGAGGACCGCCTCACCGGCACCGCGCTCGGCCTGCTGGCGCATCTGCCGCGCGAGCGCCAGGCCGCGCTGGCCGAACACCTGCTGCAGCTGTGGCTGGCCGCCAACGGCGACCGCAAACTGATCTGGCTGCTGCTGTTCGTGCCGGCCTGCGGCGACGACCGCCTGCTCGAACCGCTGGCCGAAGCCTTCAAGAGTTGGCACAAGCGCGCCAAACCCAAGGCGGTGACCGCGCTGCAGACCATGGCGTCGCTCGACACCGCGTTCGCGCTGTCGCACGTGTACGAGGTCTACGCCAAGGCCACCTATTCCTACGCCATCCACGAAGGCGCGAAGGCCGCGCTGGTGGCCGCCGCGAAACGCCGCGGCTGCAACCTGGCCGACCTGGCCGACGAGATCACCCCGGATTTCGGCCTGACCGGCAGCGGCCGCGTGTTCGATCTGGGGCCGTACCAGTACACGATGCAGGTCGGTACCGATCTGGAACTGCGCTTCACCCACAGCGCCACCGGCAAGACCGCCAAGACCCTGCCCAAGGCCAAGGATGGAGAAGACCTCGACGCGCGTGCCGCCGCGGAATCCGCGATCAAGCTGCTGCGCGGCGGCCTGAAGAAAGTGATCAAGCTCCAGGCGCAGCGACTGGAGGATGCGATGGTGGTCGAGCGCGCCTGGCCGGCCGCGCGCTGGCGCGTGCTGTTCGTGGACCACGCGGTGCTGGGCCTGATCGGCCAGGGCCTGATCTGGACCCGGCTCGACGCCAACGGCGATGCGCGGGGCAGCTTCCGCATCAGCGAGGACCGCTCGCTGATCGATGCGGCGGACCAGCCGGTGACGCTGGACGAGGGCGATCGCGTGCGCCTGTGGCATCCGGCGCTGGCGTCGACGGAGGACACGCAGGCCTGGACCGCGCACCTCGCGGACTACGAGATCAAGCCCTTCCTCGAACAGGTCGGCCGCCCGGTCGTGCGGCTCGACGCCGAAGCCGCCGCCAGCCACAGCTTCAGCCGCCACGCCACGGTGCGGGTGCCGCAGTCCACGCTGAAATACGGGCTGGAAGGCTGGAACTACCAGATCAGCGACCAGGACGGCAGCCACATCTTCGGCTTCGCGCGGCGTTTCGAAGGCGGCTTGCGGGTGCAGATCGACACCGAGGAGATGGATGCGTCGCTGTACGGCGACGCCTCGCTGGGCTCGGCGGACTTCCGTCGCGGCGACGTGACGTTGACGCTGGGCGAAGTGCCGGCGCCGCTGCTCTCGCTGGTCGCCGAGCACTTCGACAAGCTGGCGGCGAAAGCCGCCAAATGAAGGCTGCCAAATGAAGACCGCGCAGTGAAGGCGAGCGGGTGAACGACAGCGTGCAGGCGGCGTTGGCGCAGCGGCTGGCAGACATCCCCGCCGGCCCGGCGCTGCGCGTGCTGCCGGTGCGCCATCACAGCCCCGCCTGCGCCTGGCAGCTGCGCGCGTTGATCCGTCGCGAGCGGCCGAAGCACGTGCTGATCGAAGGCCCGGTCGAGGCCAGCGGTCTGGTGCGGTTTCTCGGCATGTCCGGCGCGCAGCCGCCGCTGGCGGTGTACGCCTGCCTGCCGGCGCGCGGCGCGGGCGCGCCGGGGCGGCGGGCGTTCTATCCGTTCGCCGCGTTCTCGCCGGAGTGGGTGGCCCTGCGCGAAGGCCTGCGCTGCGGCGCCCAGGTGCGCTTCATCGACCGCCCGGCCGCCGCGCTGCTGGAGGATCTCGACGACGAAGACAGCGACCTTGCGCACGGCGACGGGCCCGGCCTGCTCGCCGACGACCACCTGAGCCGGCACGCGCGCATGCAGCGCGTCGTCGCGGCCAGCGGCAGTCCCGATTTCGACCACTGGTGGGACCGCCATTTCGAGGCCGGCGGCCATGCGGTCGATCCCGGGACCTGGTTCCAGCGCCTGCTGCAGTGGTGCCTGCTGCTGCGCGAACAGCCCGCGCCGGAGGCCTGCAGCGCCCGCGAACGCGCGATGGCGGCCCAGATCGCGGCGGCCGTCGCCACCGGCGAATCGACGCTGGCGGTGGTCGGCGGCCTGCACGTGGAAGCGATCGCGGTGCTGTTGGCCCAGCCCGCGCCGCCGCCGGTGGAGGCCGGCGACGGCCGCGCGGAGTGCTATCTGGTGCCCTACAGCCTGCAGCGCCTCGACAGCGCCCAGACCGACGCCGCCGGCCTGCCCGACACCGGCTACTACCAGCAGTGGTGGGACGCGGTGGAGAACGGCGCGCCTCATCCGCAACGCAAGGCCGCCGAGGCCGCGGCGCTGCGGATCCTGGCCGCGCTGCGCGTGCGTGGCGACACCGCCGGCCTGCCGGATGCCATCGAAGCGGTGCTGATGGCCGAGCGCCTGGCCGCGCTGCGCGGCGTGCCGCTGGGACGCGCCGAAGTGCTGGACGCCCTCGTCGGCGTGCTGCCCGGGATAGACGCGGACGCCGACGACGACCGCCGCGAAACGCTGCGCCGACTGCT
Source organism: uncultured Thermomonas sp. (assembly GCA_966203835.1). Lineage (GTDB taxonomy): Bacteria > Pseudomonadota > Gammaproteobacteria > Xanthomonadales > Xanthomonadaceae > Lysobacter_I. The sequence goes on along the minus strand of CBIHKW010000036.1, from coordinate 16,079 downwards.
GGCCACCGAGCGTACCGGCCAGTTGCCGAAGCAATACCCGCGCGCCCCGCTGGTCGAGGATTTTCGCCGCCGCGCCGCCGCGCTGGGCCTGCCGCTGCTGCCCGCCGTCGCCGAACGCGCGCTGGATCTGTATCGCAGCGAGAAGCACCGCGAGATCTCGCGCCTGCTGCACCAGCTCGCGGTGCTGGACGCCCCGTACGCCGAGCTGCGCGCCGGTCCCGATTTCATCGCCGGCACCGGGCTGGAGCGCGTGCGCGAGCACTGGGCGTTGGCCTGGCGGCCCGAGGTCGATGCGCGATTGACCGAATGCCAGCACCTCGGCGCGCAGTTGCCCGAGGCCGCACTGGCCTGCCTGCTGCAGCGCGCCCGGCGCCATCCGGCCGAAGCCGCGACCTGCCTGCTGGAAGGCCTGCGCATGGGCCTCCACGCCCGGATCGCGCCGCTGCTGGCCGCGGTCGAACACTGGGCCGGACGCGAAGGCGCGCTGCCGGTGCTGGCGCGCGGTCTGGCCCAGCTGGCCGCCGCCGGGCGGGCTCACGAGGTGCTCGCGACCGCCGACCTGCCCGGATTGCCCACCCTGCTCGCGCAGACCTATGCCCGCGCCCTCGGCCTGCTGCCCTGGCTGGGGCGGATGGATGCGGACGCGGCCAGCGCGGCGGGCGACGCCCTGGCGACCCTCAATACTTTGGCCAGCGAACCCTGGGCCGACCTGCCCGGCCTGCTGGACGCGCTGCTGCGGGTCGTCGATGCGCCGCTGCCGGCGCTGCTGCGCGGCCGCATCGCCGCGATCCTGTGCGTGCGCGGCCGGCTGGGCCGCGCCGACACCGCGGCACGCCTGCGCGCAGCGCTCGACGCCGGCCTGCTCGAACCGGAAGCGCTGTGCGCCTATCTGCTGGGCTTCCTGCCGCTGGCGCGCCACGTGCTGCTGGGCGAAGCGGCGCTGATCGAGGCCTTCAACACCGCTCTGCAGGACTGGGACGAGGACCTGTTCCTTGAGCTGCTGCCGGGCCTGCGGCTGGCGTTCACCGCGCTGAAACCGCAGGAGTCGGCGCGGCTGATGGCGGCGATCGCAGGCCATGACCGCGACGCCGTGCTCCCGGCGCTGGACGCCGAGGCCCTACGGCATCTGGCGCGACTGCGCCAGGACACCGCACGGGCCGCCGCGCTGTGGGGGCTGCATGACTGAACTGGCGCGACGCTGGCGATTGATCCTGGGCCCGGCTGCGGACGGCGATGCTGGCGGCCAAGGGCAAGGCAACGCGGATGGGACGGCAGGCACCGGCGCTGGAGACCGGTCGGCAGACGGCGCGACGAACGCCGGCCCAAGCGCTCGCCTCGACGCGGCCGACGCCGAACGCGACCGCCTCCTCGACGCGCTCTACGGCCGGGAATACGCGCTGCGCGAACGCGGGTCGGGCCGGAGCGGCTCGCGCCGCGGCGGGCGCAGCAGCGCCGGCCTGGACGCGCCCCGCTGGCTGCAGGGCGTGCGCACGCTGTTCCCCGCGCGCACCGCCGAATACCTGCAGCGCGAAGGCCTGCAGCGCTACGGTCTGGGCGAACTGCTGAGCGACCCCAGCGTGTTGGCCCAGGCCCGGCCCGACATGGCTCTGGTCCACCTGCTGATCGCCTGTCGGAGCCTGTTGCCGCCGGCCGCGATGGGCGAGGCCCGCCGCCTCATCCGCCAGGTGATCGCCGAACTGGAACAGCGCCTCGCGCGCAGCGTGCGCACGCGCTTCGCCGCGCGCCGGCTGCGCGGCGTGCACGGCGGCGCGCGGCGGCTGTCCGAACTGGACTGGCCCACCACCCTGCGCCGCAACCTGCGCCACTACGACGCCGACGCCGATGCGCTGGCGCTGCACCGGCTGTATTTCCATGCGCGCCGTCGCCGGCATCTGCCGTGGGAGCTGGTGCTGCTGGTCGACCAGAGCGGTTCGATGCTCGACTCGATCATCCATGCCGGCGTGCTGGCCTCGGTGCTGTGCGGGCTCGATACGCTGAAGACCCGGCTGGTGCTGTTCGATACCCGCATCGTCGATCTGGGCGACCAACTGCAGGATCCGGTCGACACCCTGCTCGGCGTGCAGCTCGGCGGCGGCACCGATATCGCGGCGGCGATGGCGTACGCCGCCGCGCAGTTGCAGCAGCCCAGCCGCAGCCTGGTGGTGCTGATCAGCGACTTCCACGAAGGCGGCGACCCGGACGCGCTGCTGCGCCACACCCGCCGGCTGGCCGGCAGCGGCGTGAAACTGTTGGGGCTGGCCGCCCTCGACCGCGAGGCCCAGCCGGACTACGACCGCCACATGGCCCGCGCGCTGGTCGAAGCCGGCATGCCGGTAGCGGCGATGACCCCGGAACGGCTGGCCGACTGGATCGCAGGGCAGATGGCATGAGCACCGATCCATCCATGATCGATGCGGCCCCGATCGATCCGGCCCTGCGCACCCGGCTGACGGCCTGGCTGCGCCAACTCGACGACGACATGCTCGCGGGCTGGGCCAATCGCGGCCTGCTGCGTCGCGCCCGCGGCGTGCTGGCGGCAGTCGGCGACGTGGACGCGGCCTGGACAGCGGAGGGCCTGCGCAGCGCGATCGAAGGCCAGACCCAGACCCTCGACGGCCCCGGTTTCCAGCACCTGCGCTGCGGCTGCCCGGCCAACGGCGCCTGCCACCACGCCCTGGCCGCGCTGCTGCACTGGGCCGCGCAATTCGCTGTGGAGGCGGAGCAGGAGACAGCCACCGCCGACGACGCGCCCCCGTTCTGGAACCGACCCGACTGGGCGCCGCTGGAGCGCGCGCTCGGCGCCGCGGCCCTGCGTCGCGCCGCGGCGTGGCTGGAGGGCGACGCGACGGTCCAGTTCACCGCCACCGGGACGCAGCTCGACGCTTTGCTGCAAGGGGACGTCGACGCGCGCCTGCGGTTCGACGCCGCGCTCGGCCCGGACGCCGCGGTCTGCACCTGCGCGCAGCCGCGCTGCGCGCACCGCGCGCTGGCCCTGCTGGTCTGGCGCCGGCAACAGGGACTGGACACCGGCGCGCCGCTGTCGTCGCCGCGCCCGCGCAGCGAACGCGTCGTCCACGTCGCCGTGCGCAGCGCCCGGCTCGCGCTCGCCGGCGAAGGTCAGGCGCAGCTGTCGACGACCCGCATCGACGATCTGACCGCGCTCGCCCAACGCTGCCGCCAAGCCGAACTGCCGCTGCTCTCGTACGCGCTGCGGGCGCTGCAGCACGCGCTCGCCGAGGAATTCGCCCGCCGCGGCCGCGGCCGACCCGAGACGGTGGCGCGCCTGCTCGCGCACGCCTGGGCGCGCCTGCGCGCCCTCGAAGCCAACCCCGCCCCGCAGCCGCGCACGCAGCTGACCGGCCGGCACCGTCGCGACTACCGGCCGGCAGCGCCGCTGGACCTGCAACTGCTGGCCTTGGAGCGTTGGGATCTAGATGCCGACCGCGCCGGTTTCAGCCTGCACGCTTGGTGCCTGAACACCCGGCGCTGGTGGCGACTGCCGGTCGCCGACTACGCCGGCTTCGACGGCGACCGGCCGGACTGGCGCAGCCACGCCTGGGCCGGACGCACGCTGCCGACATTGCTGGGCCACCGCTTGCGCCTGATCGGCGCCTGGGCCAGCGCCGACGGCAGCCTGACCGCACGCGCCGACACGCGCTGGGACGAAGACCCGGCGCCGGCGCCCGCACCTGCCGACGGCCCCGCCGATGCCGTCGCCGGGAATGCCGTCGCCGCGAATACCGCGCTGACCGACATCCGCACACCGCCCGACCCCGCGCTGGCGCTGGACATCGATGCCGCCGCGCGGGCCTGGCGGGCCGCCCGCCCCGACAACATTCTCGACGCCCGCCCGCAGCTCGTGCTGCTCGGGCCGCTGCGGCTGCGACCGCCCGCGGCCGCCGCGGGGCTGGACTGGTCGCAAACCGGCTTCGATGCGCAGAACCGCTGCGTCGAGCTGCGGCTGGAGGGCGACAGCGACAGCCGCCAGCGCGCGATCGCCAGGCTGCAGGCGGCGCAGACGCGCGGTTTGCGCATCAGCCATGCGCTCGGCTGGCTGCAGTGCGTCGACGGCCGCGTGCTGCTGGAACCGCTCAGCCTCTGGGATGTCCGCTCACAGGCGTGGCTGCATCTGCATGCGCCCGATCTGGCGCTGCCGGCGGCGGAATCTCACGACGCCGATCCATCCGGATGTCGCCTCGACGCGCAGGACGACGACGATGCCCACCCGTCGCCGCCGCAAATCCTGCTGCGCGTCCTGCTGCAGACCCGCGACCTGCTGTGCCTGCGCCTCGCCTCCGGCGGCCTGCAGGAAGACCCAGGCTTCGCGCTCGCGGCGCGCGAGTGGCGCGCGCACGACATCGGCCGGCACTGGCCCGCGCTGCTGCACGGTCTGGACGATCCGGATGTCGAGCCCGCGCAGCGCAGCGCGGCCCTGCTCGACGCATTGCTGCGCCTGGAGCTGGCGATCCAGTCGCACGGCGCCGATGTCGCGTGTCCGGCGGCGGTCGCCGCCATCCGCTTCGACGCATAGAACATGACCCGCAGATAAAATCACGTATCGATAAAAGTACGTGCGGACACCTGTAAACCCGGGTCGATGCGGCCTTTCCCGGCTCAGCCGGAAAATCTATGCCGGAGCCGATGTCCGGCGCCGATTGCGGATGGCATCGGCGATGAATCCGCCGATCAGCGCATTGCCCGCGTCGTTGAAATGCACGCCGTCTGCAAGCAGTAGACCGGACGGATCGAGCGCCGACACTTTGCCGTACAGGTCGTTCACCGCGAAGCCGAATTCGACCGCCAATTCCGTGGACAGCGCGTTGTACGCCAGAAGATCCGCCCGATAGCGGCGCGAAGCCTTGGCGCTGTTATGCACCGTTTCGTCGAACGGCGTGCTGGTGGCCCACACGACGTCTGCACCCATGCCCGCCAGATAATCGAAGATCTTGCGCAGGTTCGCCGCGTACTCCGCCGGCGAGCTGACCGGCCGGTCGCTGCCCGGGTCATGGCGGATGTCGTGCAGCCCGCAATTGAGATGGACCAGCGTTGCCGTCGACGCCGGCACCCAGCTGCGGATGTGGGCCGCGACGTTGTGCGACGACCCGCAGTTCACCGGCGGCGAGAACACGCGTACGGAAGCGGGCAGATTCTCGCGGACGAACGCCTCGGCGTGGAGCCGGATGGAATCGCCGATGAGCGCAACGTCTGTCATGGGTTCCCTTGTGTGTATTGCCCGTGGAACATGGATCGCGGCGGTTTCATTCGACTTGCCGTAAAAGTCTACTCCGGCCGCGTTTCCGGCACCCAGGTGACCAACGGCACGCGAGCAGCGATTGCGATGCGCGCAGACTTCGCATCCCGCCCATCGTGTGTCCCTCGCTGCGATGAAGATTTTCCGACCGGGCATGTTCTACGGTGCCGTCGCGCAGCGGCGACAGGTCGGCGCGATCGCGCTGGCCGAGTTGCAGCCGACGGTACCCGAGCATGAAGTCGAGACCCACAGCCACGACGATGCGCATTTCGTGTTGGTGCTGGCCGGTAAATACGTCAGCAGCGCCCACGGCATGCCGGCGGTGTGCGCGTCGCCGGCGCTGATCTACAACCCGCCCGGCACCGTTCACCGCGATTGTTTCCGCGGGCTCGAAGGCCGGTTCTTCACCCTGTCGATCCCGGCGGACGCGCTGGGCGATCGCGCGTTGCCGACGCGCGCGATCCGCCCCGATGCCTGGTCCGAACGCCACGCCTTCGCCCTGCGCGCCGCGCTGCACGGTGACGACAGCGCTGCGCTCGACATCGAAACCGGGCTCGAAACCCTGCTCGACAGCCTGCAGCAGCGACAGCGGCTGGAACGCAGCGACGGCCCGGCATGGCTCGCGCGCGCCCGCGACCGGCTGCGCGACGACTGCGCGGATCCGCCGCGCATCGATGAACTCGCGCGGCTGGCCGGCGTGCATCCGGTCGCGTTCGCGCGCACGTTCCGCCGACGCTACGGCCGCTCGCCGGGCGAATATCTGCGCGAGTGCCGGCTGGAACGCGCCGCCGCACTGCTGCGCGACCGCAGGCGGCCGCTGGTGGATATTGCGACGCTCGCCGGCTTCAGCGACCAGAGCCACTTCAGCCGCACGTTCCGGCAGCATTTCGGCTGCACGCCATCGGACTACCGGCGCCTGCGCTGATCGCCGCACGGCCGCGGTCGCATGCGCATGCTTCGATACGCATGGTTCGATGCGTACAAATCGCGTCCGGACAATGCTGTTAGCGTATCGGCATGAGTCGCGCCACACCTGCCCATACCTACATGTCCATGACCGCTTTCCACGGAACCCGCCGATGACCCGCACCCTGCTCGCCCTCTCGTTCGCGCTTGCGACAACACCCGCGCTCGCGCAGAACGCCGCCTTCGATGAGATCACCAGCGCGGTCGGCGCCGGCGACTACAAACAGATCACCAGCGTCGTCATCGCCCACGACGGCAAACTCGTCTACGAACACTACTTCGACGAAGGCGGCGCCGAAGCGCGGCGCAATACCCGCTCGGCGACCAAGACCGTCGCCGGCATGCTGCTTGGCATCGCGATCAACGAGGGCAAGATCCCGAATGCGCAGACGCCGATGCTGCCGTATCTGAATTACCGCGGCACCATCGAGAATCCGGACCCGCGCAAAGCGAAGATCACGTTCGAGGATCTGGCGACGATGTCGTCGCTCCTCGAATGCCACGACGAGAACCAGTATTCACGCGGCAACGAAGAACGCATGTATCTGGTCGAGGACTGGGTGAAGTTCTACCTCGATCTGCCGATCCAGGGTTTCCCGGCGTGGATGCCGAAACCCGCGGATTCGCCCTACGGCCGCAACTTCCGCTACTGCACCGCCGGCACGACCACGCTGGGCGCCGCCATCCAGGGCGCGGTGGGCGAACGCCTCGACGCCTACGCGCAGCGGACTTTGTTCGCACCGCTCGGCATCGATAAACCGGAATGGCAGTTCTCACCGCTGGGCCTGCCGCAGGCGGGCGGCGGCCTCGGCCTGCGCAGCCGCGACCTGCTCGCGCTCGGCCAGCTCTATCTCGACGGCGGCCGCCACGCCGGCAAACAGATCGTGCCGGCAGACTGGGTGAAGACCTCGGTCGCGCCGCACGCGCGCGTCGACGACGGCGTCGAATACGGTTACCTGTGGTGGCGCATGCAGTTCCCGGTCGCCGGCAAAACCTGGTCGTCGTACGCGATGAACGGCACCGGCGGCAACAGCGTGCAGGTGTTCCCGGAACTGCGCGCGGTGGTGGTGATCACCACCACCAACTTCGACGTGCCGCAGCCGCACCGCTTCACCATGAAACTGCTGACGGAGAAGATTCTGCCGGCGCTGTGATTTGGCCTCCTCCCCCGCGAGCGGGGGAGGATCGAGGTGGTGGAGCGCGTTATGCCAGCGCACAACGCCCCCATCCCAACCCCGTATCAAGTACGGGGCAGGCTCTTCCCCCGCACGCGGGGGAAGGAGAAAACGGTCGCATGAAACGGACCATTCGCGCTAACTGACTGGCAACAGGCTCAGGCCCGCCTTATGCGTTCGAATCCGCGCGAAGCATTACCCCGGGAATTTCGGAAATTTTTCCTTCGGGTGCCTGGCCTTCCATTCCTTGTGCGACACCGTGCCTTCCCAGGCCGTGAACGAACGCGGCGGCCGACCGCGACCCGACCACGTATCCCCGCTATGCGGCAGCCAATACTTGGGCGGCAGTTCCGCTTTCTGGGCCGCGGTCTTCTTGGGCGCCTTGGCCTCGCCCGCCACCAGCGCAGAGATCTGCGCTTTCTGCGCGCTGTCGAAATGTTGACCGAACAGATGCAGCACGCTCATCACCTGCGTGAACGCATCCGCCGCCTGCTCCTTGCGCAATGCTGCTTCCTGTTGTTCAAGGGCACGGATTTCGTCGGCCAACTTCGCTTTGGCCGATGCGATTGAATCAAGGGTAGGCTTCATTTTGGAACCTTATTTAATTTACTGAAGAAATTATATAAAAGTGACGGAGCATTCAAAGCCCGCGCAACAGAGGGAATCGCAAGTCGTAAATCGATTGACCGCCATTTGAAACAAATGGCCGATGTCATTAAGACAGAGGAGTCTGGCTGGATCATCGACCCGGCAATCTTATACGAGAGTCAGGGGCAGAGTCTGCGACACAGGGCTTTAAAACGCACCGGCAATGATCATTCACAGTCGAATTCCACTTTTCTACCGGGAATCGCGGAGCAGATTGCCACGCAACCAAAGCGCGGCTCAAGGGTGCGGATCGTCCTGTGCACTCTGATTTCCGGGTTTCGCTGCAGGCGGGACAGGGGCTGCGGCAGGAAAACCCTTCGCTCGCATCGCGAATCACGATTCGCCTCCCCCGCTATCGGCGGGCCTGGGCCCGCCCTACGAACAAACAGATTGCGGAACAGCGTAGGGCGGGCTCAAGCCCGCCTTCTGAGTTTGAAAGAAAGGTTGATGAGACTGCATTCTCATTTGGAATTAATCGGAAGCACAAGAAAAACGAAGTGAATAGATTGATTCAGAGCATCGACAAATAAAAGACGGGTGAACGACATCGGGGCCAGAGCAAGGCCCCCGCTGCGAATGGCTTAACGCGGCGGCTCCGGCGCACGCTCGCGAAACATCACATCGTACTCGGCAGGGTCGGCGCCATCGCGCGGGGCGGGGCGATCGAGCAACGGCGGGACGGGCGGCGGGCCATGCTCGGCTTCGTCGGCGAGCGTGGCCAGCATCGCCTGGTATTCGACCGAATCGCGCAGCGCGTCGCGGACGAAATCCGCCAGCAGCGCTTCGTCCGCGGCGGTGAGCCGCAGCGCGGTCGGGATGGACTGCAGCCGCGCGCGCAGCGCCGGGTCGGCGACCTTGTCGAAGCCGATCTCGATCAGGAACACCTTCGGCGTGGGCGTCGCGAACACGCCGCTGCGCACCGCGTCCGGGTCGTTCTCGATCTGACGCTTCCAGTCGACGACGCGCTGGCGCAGTTGCACGGCGAGGGCCTGCGAATCCATGCGCATGTTGCCGTTGATCGCGGCATTGACGGTGCGCCACAGCCCGGGCACGCGCGGCTCGCCATCGCGGTCATCGCGCGGATCGCTTTCGACGTTGAGCACGATGATCGCGTAGTTGCGGATGCCGCGGAAACCGAAACGGCGCATGGTCTTGACCAGGCCGTCGTAGCGGCCAATGACCTGCAGCGGCCCGGAAATGCCGAGGTTGTCGACCACGCCGCCGTCGATCAGATGCCGATAGCGGCGCGGTTCGACGTCGCCGGGGCATTGGCCGTAATCGCCGTAATCGGCCACGTTGACCGGACTGAACACGCCGGGCACCGCCGCCGAAGCCGCGACCGCGCGGGCGATCGGTACCGGGCCCAGATCGCTGCAGAGATCGTCGAAACTCTCCTGGGTGAACTCGATGCGCTTACCGTCGATCATGTCGGTCGCGCCGATGCGGATGAACGGCCGCTGCCGCGGCAGGTCGGCGAAGGTCTTGCCTTCGAACAGCGTGCGGTCGAAATAATCGGCGAGATAATCGCCGCGTCCGTAGTAGGCGCTGGACAGCGCCCATGCGCGGCGCGGATGCAGCACGCCGCCGAGGATGTCGCCCTGCAGGTCGCGCTGCAGCACCTTCGGTTCGAAATCCTGGAACAGACGTTCGCGGTGCAGCGCGTAGTAGGCCGCGGTGATGCTGCCGCCCGATACCGAAGAGATGAAATCCACTTCCCGCAACAGCGTGCCGTCGTGCCCGTCGACGCGCACCGGCTGCTGCCGCAACGCATCCAGCAGATGATAGGAGGCCGCCGTCGAGCGCATACCGCCGCCGGAGAATGTGAGGCTGAGCAACAGTGCGTCGGAATTATCGTCGCGGGCGAGATTGGCGACGCGATACTGCGCGGCGCGATCAAGCGAAGGCATGGCCGGCGGGTTGCGCGCGGGCTGTACGGTGGAACACCCCGCAAGCACGCCGGCGAGCAGCAGCACCGTCGGCGCCGCCGCACGGATCGTGAAGGAGTTGTGGATCGCCTCGCCCATGACGCCCGCCTTCCTGCGAAGGCGCCAGCATAGCCGCCCGGGCGGCGGCATGCGCATGACCGCTTGCTCGAGCGAAACAGAAGCAGGGGTCGGAGTGGATCATGGGCTATGGCGCATGACGCCTTCGGCTTATGCGCCCTACGACCTACTTTTCCTTGCGCCAATTCACCGAGCCGCGGTTCTCGACCGTGCTCGATTCGATTTCGATGTCGAAACCCTTGCGCAATAGATACTTGAGCGTGATCACCTGACCGGTGCCGAGCAGCGATACGCCGTAGCTCACGTACAGGCGCGGCGAGAGGTATTTGCCGATGCCGACCACGGTGCCGCCGAGGGCGCGCGATTCGCTGACGCCGGCATCGTCGAGACCGATCTTCGCGCCGAGCTGCGAGGCCAGCAGGTTGCCGGCCGACAGGGCTGCGGTCGCGGCGCTGAGTTGGCGGTTCTCGTCGGCGTTGGCGCTGGACAGCGGCCGGCCGAGCGTGAGGTAGGCCAGCGCTTCGGATTCGCTGCTGGCCGGGTCGCTCCACACGCTGGCGATCGGCGCGGACGCACGGCCGCTCACGTCGATGCCGGCGGTCACGTCGCCGACTTCGCGCTCGGCGCGGATGTCGATCAGCGGATCGGAGAAAGCGGTGTTCGACCACACCAGACGGCCGCGGGTGATCTGCAGTTTCTGCCCGTAGGCGCGATAGCGGCCGTCGATGTCGAGCGAACCGCTGGCGACGGTTTCGCGTCCCGGGCGCGCGCGCATGCGCACGCTGCCGCCGAGCGAGCCATCGAGTCCGAAGCCCTGCAAACGCACGTCGTCGCCCATCGTCAACGCAAGATCGAGATCGAGCGGCGTGCTGCCGGTGCGTTCGGGATTGGCCGGGTCCAGCACCACCACGTCTTCCGATGCCGACACGCCGGCATCGAGGCCTTCCAGATCGATCTTCGCACTGGCGATGCGCACGCTGCCGGCGACGGCGATCGGTTGGCCGGCGCTGTAGCGCACGGTCACCTCGGGGTCGATCACCGCGCGCAGTTCGCGGGTGTCGGAGACGAGGATGTTCTTGCCGCTCAACCGCAGTTGCAGCGGCGTGTCGTCGCTCTGCCAGCCGAGCGTGCCGCCGACCTGCAGCGTGCCGTCGCCGCTGCGCACGCTGCCGAGGATGCGCGCGTTGCCATCGGGCTGCGCATCCATCCTGAAATCGCCGTCGCGCAGGCTCAAGGCGAGCGCCGGCAACTCGGTGCTGAAGGCCGTCAACCGCGCCTGCCCGCCCAGCGTCGGCTGTGCGCGGGTGCCGCCGAGGGCGATGCGCCCGTTCAAGCGGCCGGTCGGGTCCACGATATCCGGCGAAAAGAGTTCGAGCCAGGTCAGGGTTTCGGTATCGATTTCGATGTCGCCGCTCAGCGGTGCGTAATCGTCCCAGCCGGTGGCGATCTTCGCGACCACGCGACCGTTCGGGCGCAGCGCACTGGTCAGGTCGGCTTCGATGCGCTGCGGATCGAAGCGCGCATCAAGGTCCAGATCCGCGTAGCCGAGAATCTCGCGACGGCCGCGCGCATCCAGCGCCAGCCCGCCCTCGGCGGAGCGCACGCGCGCGGTGCCCTGCCAGCTCGCGCCGTTCGGACGCACCTGCGCATCGACATCGATATCGCCGCGCAGCTGCCAGGCGCGGCCATCGTCGCGTTCCGGCAAATAGGCCGCGAGCAGGGCCAACGGCACGGCTTCGCCGCGCACATCGGCGCGCGTCGGCCAATCGATATCGGCGCAGAGCGAACCGGTGCTGTCGGCGGTCGCGAAACAACTCGACGCGAGCTGCAACCGCGTCGTAGCCGCTGATGTAACAGTGAATCGCGTCGGGGACTGCAGCGACCACACCGGGCCGGTGGTCGGCGCGAGCCGCAGTGCGTTCAACGCGCCGGTCCACTGCTTGCCGCGTTTTGCGACATCGCCGGCCAGCGCGAGTTTGCCGAAATCAGTGTCTGCATCGCCATCGACGCTCAAGGCTTCGACCGCGCCGCGCGCGTCCAGATGCAGGCGCGTGAACGCGAGTCCGGCGTCGACGTTCTCGCCATCGATGCTCAAGGCGCCGGCCGCGCCCGCGCGCCACGGCAGGCGCCCGCGTACGCGCAGCGACTCCGCTTTCCAGTCGTCGTAACGCAGCGACTGGCCGGCGAGATCGACATCGATGTTCGGCTGGGTGCGCGCGCCGGTGAGTTTCAGCGTGCCGCGCAGCACGCCTTCGCCGGTGGGCAGCAGATCGTTCAACTGCAGCGGCGAAAACTTGGCGTCGATATCGATCGTATCGGCGATGCGGCCCTTGGCATCGATGCGGCTGCTGCCGAGACCGACTGCGATCTCGCCTTCCGCACCGATCAGGTCGCCCTCGCGCGCGGGCAGATGCGCCAGCACGTTCGCGCGACCGCTCAGCGCGCGACCGCGCAAGCGACCGCCGAGTTCGCTCGCGTCCACGCGCGCATCGAGTCCGCCATCGCGCCGCGTATCGCCGGTCGAACGCAGGCGGCCGTTCACCGCACCGCGCCAGTCCGGCAGGAAATAACCGGGATCGAATCCAGCGAGCCGCACGTCGGCCTGCCAGCGCAACGTCGGCGTCCACCACACCTGCCCGCCGCCGTCGAGGCGACCGGTCGGCATCGTCGCGCGCAGCGTGTCGATGTGCGCGGTCTTGTCGTCGCCGTGCGCTTTCAGGCTGACGCCCGCGCGTTCGGCGCCGCGCAGCAGCGTGGCATCGCCCTGCGCGGTCCAGTCGCGCAGATGGCCGGCGAGCTTGAAATCGCCGTCGCCGATCACTGCAATCGCATCCTTGGTATCGCCCTGCCAGCGCAGCTTGCGCGCGCTCACCGTGCCGTCGAATCGTGCGTTGGCGGGATCGTTGAAATCGGCGCGACCGGTCGCCGCGAGCGTGCCGCCGAGCAGTTCGACCGACAGCGGCGACAACAGCAGGATCTGTTTTTCGATCGAAATCTTCGACGGCAGCAGCGTCGCCGCGATGTCGCCCTGCGCGATGCGGCCCTGCAGATTCGCCTTGCCGCCCACGCCGTCGGCGCGCAGATCGAAGGCATACGGTTCGGCCTCGTCGTCGTTGCCCAACAATGCCGCCAGCGTCACCGCCGTGCTGTTCGCTTCGAAACGCCAGCGCGGCTGCGCTTCGCCCTGCAGACGCAATCGCGCCTTCACCGGCGCCGGCGCGCGGCCGGCGAGCGCGACTTCGAGTTCGCGCAGATCGCCGCGCGCGACCAGGCCCAGACGCGCCGGCGTGCGTCCCGCGGCCGCCGGCAGCACCGCACTCGCGGTGAGATCCATGCGATAGCGGTCGCGCGGCGCGTATTCGCCGTGCGCAGCGAAACGGCCGCGGTCGCTGTCGGCGACGATGCGCGTCAGCTGCAGGCGGCCGTCTTCGGCGACCAGTCCGCCGCGCACGCTGCGCAGACGAATGATCGATTCTGGCTGCGGCGCGGTCGCGCGCAGCACGTGCAGATCGTCGATCTTGATGTCGTCGGCTTCCAGCGCCAGCGGCGGCGCGATCGCGGGCAGCGACTCCGGCCAGCGCGGAAGCTCGAAGGGTTCGTCGCTCTCGGGCAGCAGCAGCGTCGCGCCGGAGATGCTCAGCGCTTCCAGGCGCAGACGGCGACCGAGCAGCGGCTGCAACATCGGGTCGAGCATCGCCCGCTTCGCGGTGAAGATGGTGACCAGCGCGGTCTTGCAGTCGGGCCACGCCACCGGCTTGCCGTCCTTGTCCGGACAACCGCGATGCACGTAACGCAGGTCGTGCAGGATCATCGGCCCGGAAGCCGGACCCTCGGCGCGCGACCATGTCAATTCGCTGCCCGCGGGCAGGCGGTCGGCGATCTGGTTCAACAGCACATCGCGGCCGCGCAGGGTGTTGAACAGGAAATACAGCAGCAGCGCGCCGAGCACGGTGAGGATCACCATCAACAGCACGCTGCGCGTCGCCAGCCAGCGCGCACGCGCGATGCGCCGCGCACGCAGTTCGGCGATCCGCGCGTCGCGTTCTTCGTCGGTCAATGTGCGTTCGGCCATGGATTACAGATCCGCGCCGAGATTGATGTGCAGCGTGAACGAGGCATCGGGGTCGTCCAACCCGTGGCCGATATCCACGCGCAACGGCCCGATCGGCGATTTCCAGCGCAGGCCCAGGCCGATGCCCTTGCGCAGACGGTCGAGCTTGTCGTCGAACGCGCTGCCGGCGTCGACGAAGGCGGCGAAGCCCCAGGTATCGTTGAGATATTGCTCGTATTCGACGCTGGTGGTGACCACGTTCTTGGCGCCGAGCGCGAAGTCGTCGCGGCCGGACACCGCGGCGATCCGCGGGCCGATCTCGCGGAATTCGTAGCCGCGCACGCTGCGGTCGCCGCCGGCGTAGAAGCGCAGCGTCGGCGGAATTTCGACCAGCGCATCGGTGAAGGTCGCGCCGACTTCGCCGCGCACGATCAGCCGGCTGCGCTCGCCCATGCCCTTGAACCAGCTGCCGCGCACGTGCAACTGCGCGAAGTTGGCGTCGGAGCCCACGCCTTCCAGCCCGCCGCGCAGCGTCGCCGTACCGCCGAAGCCGTTGCGCGGCTGGATGCGGTCGTCGGCCTTGATGTATTCGGCGACGATGGAGGGATAGACATAGGTCGACTGCCGATAGAGCGTGACCGGGCGCAGGCGGTCGTCGATGGCGTACGCCCAGCGCTCCTGCAGCGCGTGGACCGACGCGACCAGATTGAGTTCGCGGTTGAACTGCCCGTTGCGGCTGAACACCGCTTCGTAGCGACGGGTGTCGATGTACTCGGTCTGCTCGTCGTAGGCCTGCAGGCTGGTGGTGTACCAGCCATCGCGCCACGCGAACGCCGGAATGCGGTGCTGCAGGGTCAGCGTCTTGCGCTTCTGCGCGTAGTCCAACTGCGCCAGCGCCTTGTGCCCGCGGGTGTTGAGGTAGCGACGCTCCAGACCCAGCGACACGCCGAAGCCGCTGTCGGTGCCGAAGCTGGCGCCGACGCTGTAGATGCTGCGTTTGGCCGGCGTGAGCCGCACGGTCACCGGCACGCGGCCGTCGACCGCGTTTTCGGGCTGCGGCTGGATGTCGATGCGGCTGAAGTAATCCAATGCGCCGAGCGATTTGCGCAGACGGTCGAGGCGTCCCTGGTGGTAGTAGTCGCCCTCGTCCCAGTACACGAAATTCTGCAGCACGCTGTCGCGGATGATCCGTTCCGGCGCTTGTTCGAACACGATCTCGCCCATTGCGTAGCGGTCGCCGCTGTCCCAGCGCAGATCGATGTCGGCGGCTTTCTCGGCGCGCGTCACCTCGACCTTGCGCGCGACGAAATCGGCGTCGAAATAACCGCGCTCGGCGAGGCGGCGGGTGATGAACGCCTTGCTCTGCTCGTACTTCGCATGCTCGAGCACGTCGCCGACCCTGGGCGTGAAGGCGTCGATCTCTTCCTTCAGATAGCGGTCGTCGTCGGCGTCGCCCGCGATCGCGACCTGCGCGCTGCGGATGCGCACCGGCTCGCCCGGGCGCACATTGATGACCACGCTGACCGGTGCGTCTTCGGCGAGCGCCGCACCCGCGGCGCTGTCGCTGATCGCGATCTCCGGCGAGTAGTAGCCGAAGGGTTCCAGCGCCTCGCGGGTTTCGTCTTCGGCCACGCGCAGCAGGTAGTCGAGCCGCGCGTCGGACACCCGTTTGCCCTTCGCGTCTTCCAGCGACAGCGCGACGCGGACGTTGGTGGTCATGGCCTCGTCGAGACCGTCGATGCGGACCTCGGCGATCTGCGCCGCGTGCGCGACGCCGCAGAGCGAGAACAGCACTGCGACGATGGCGGGGCGGGAGGCGGGGGGCATCGGCACAGGATAACCGGAGGCGCCGGACGCCCGGTGAATGTCGGCGGACTCGGGGCGCGGCGATGCTCTTGTCGTGCAGAACGCCTTGTGCTTGAAGAAGGGCGGAAGCGGCGGGGCCGGGGGGGCGGGGCGTCGGGGGGGGCGGCGCGGCGGGTGGC
>CBIHKW010000035.1:0-32978 GCA_966203835.1 uncultured Thermomonas sp. | reverse complement strand
CCCGACGGCCAGGTCGGCCTGCGCGCCACCGGGCAGGTGATGCTGTTCGACGGCAGCGTCGCCGCGAACGTGGCCTACGGCGAACTCGCCGACGTGCCGGGCGAAGGCGTGCGTCAGGCCCTCGACGCCGCCAACGCCAGCGAATTCGTCGACCAGTTGTCCGAAGGCGCCGAGACCGGCCTCGGCAGCAAGGGTGGGCGCCTGTCGGGCGGCCAGCGCCAGCGCCTCGCCATCGCCCGCGCGATCCTTAAGGACGCGCCGATTTTGATTCTCGACGAAGCCACCGCTGCGTTGGATACCGAATCCGAGCGGCTGGTGCAGGACGCATTGAACCGGCTGATGCCGGATCGCACCACACTGGTGATCGCGCACCGGCTGTCGACCATCGAACACGCCGATCAGGTGCTGGTGCTGGATCAGGGCCGGCTGGTGGAGCAGGGCACGCATACCGAACTGCTTGCGCAGGGCGGGCTTTACGCGCACCTGCACCGCATGCAGTTCCGCGAGCCGGGCAGCGCAGACGCGCCCCCATGAGCTGGCCGGCATGAGCGGTGCAAGACGGCAGCCGCCGACGTACTGGTTCGACGGCAGCGCGCCGCCGTGGCCCGCGCGCCTGCTCTCGGGCGCGTACGCGGGCGCGGTTGCGGCGCGCGCGGCGCTGTATCGCAAAGGCGTGTTCCGCAGCCGCCATCCGGGCAAACCGGTGCTGGTGGTCGGGAATCTGATCGCCGGCGGCAGCGGCAAGACCCCGCTGACCATCGCCATCGTCGAACGCCTGCGCGCCGAAGGCTGGACCCCGGGCGTGGCCAGCCGCGGTTACGGTCGCGCGCGCGCCAATATCGCCCGCTGGGTCGATGCCGGCACCGACAGCGCGCTCGGCGGCGACGAGCCGGTGCTGATCGCGCGTCGCACCGGTGTGCCGGTGCGGGTGGATCGCGACCGCGTGGCCGCGGCGCGGGCATTGATCGACGCGGGCTGCGACATCGTGGTCTGCGACGACGGTTTGCAGCATTACCGGCTGGCGCGCGATGTCGAGATCGAAGTGATCGACGGCCGTCGTCGCTACGGTAATCGCCGCCCGCTGCCGGCCGGGCCGATGCGCGAACCGCCGGAACGCGGCGACCGCTGCGATTTCCGGGTGGTGAATCTGGGCGGCGAAGCGCAGCAGGAGGCAGGCTTCGGCGAATGGTCGATGCATCTGCGCGCGCAGGACGCCGTGCCGCTGCACGGGCATCGCGGCGCGCCGCTGTCGGCGTTCGCGGGCCAGCGCGTGCATGCCGTCGCCGGCATCGGCGACCCCGAGCGGTTCTTCGCGATGCTGCGCGGCCTCGACATCGCGGTCGTGCCGCATGCTTTCCCCGACCACCATCGTTACCGCGCCGAGGATCTGCAGTTCGGCAGCGATCTGCCGGTGCTGATGACCGAGAAGGACGCGGTGAAGTGCGCCGGGTTCGACAGCGAACGCTGCTACAGCGTGCCGATCCGCGCGGAGCTTCCGGAGGCCTTCTGGGTGGCGCTGCTGGATCGGTTGAAGCGGTAATTCGATCGGCACGTGAAAATCCGATGTCGTCCCGGCGCAAGCCGGGATCCAGCTTTGATCCGGTATCGAACATCAAAGCAAAGGCTGGGTCCCGGCTTTCGCCGGGATGACGGCGGTCTGATGACAGACTCGCTTCTACTGCTTGCCGCTATCATTCCCCCATGCCCGCCATTTCCGATTTCGTCGTCGCCATTCCCGCCCGTTACGCCGCGTCGCGGCTACCCGGAAAACCGCTGCGCCCGCTCGGCGGCGAGCCGCTGGTGCTGCACGTCGCCCGTCGCGCGCTGGCCGCCGGCGCGCGCGAGGTCTGGGTCGCCACCGACGACGACCGCATCGCCGATGCCTTGGCCGCCAGCGGCGTGCGGATCGCGATGACCTCGACCGGACACCTTTCCGGCACCGACCGCCTGGCCGAATGCGCCGCGCTCGCGGGCTGGAGCGACGACACCGTGGTGGTCAATCTGCAGGGCGACGAGCCGTTCGCGCCGGCGGCCGGGATCCGCGCCGTGGCCGAGACCCTGGTCGCCTCGGGCGCGCCCATGTGTACGCTGGCGACGGAGATCGATGATGTCGCGGCGCTGCTCGATCCGAACACGGTGAAGCTGGTGCGCGCCGGCAATGGCGACGCCCTTTATTTCAGCCGCGCGCCGATTCCCTGGCCGCGCGATGCATTCGCTCACAGCCGCGAGGCGCTGCCGCCCGGCGGGCCGTGGCTGCGTCATATCGGCATCTATGGCTATCGCGCCGGATTCCTCAAGCAATTCGCAGCCTTGCCGCCGTCGCCGCTGGAGCGGATCGAATCGCTTGAACAACTGCGCGCGCTGGAAGCCGGGCATCGGATCGCGGTGGCGATCACGCCCGCCGCGTTCCCGCCCGGCATCGACACCCCCGAAGACCTCGAACGCGCCGAGCGCCATCTCGCAGCGACGGGTGGAACCTGAACGATGCGTTTGCTGATGGTCTGTCTGGGCAATATCTGCCGGTCGCCGCTGGCCGAAGGCGCCGTTCGTGCGCATTTGGACCGGAAGGGCCTCGACTGGGTCGAAGTCGATTCCGCCGGTACCGGCGCCTGGCATGCCGGCGAGCCGCCGGATCACCGCAGCATCACGGTGGCGGCCGGTTCCGGCGTGGATATCCGCGGCCAGCGCGCCCGCAAGCTGCGCAGCGCCGATTTCGAGCATTTCGACTGGCTGCTCTGTGCCGACCGTAGCGTCCTGCGCGATGTGCAGGCGATGGCGCCGTCCGGGGCGACCGCAGAGGCCGCGCTGCTGCTGGAGTGGGCGGGGCAGGGTGTGGGTGCTGAGGTGCCGGACCCTTACACCGGTGGCCCGGAAGACTTCCGTCGGGTCTGGGCGATGGTGGACGCGGCGGCGGCGGGCATCGTGGCCCGGCTTTCATCGACGCGGCCGGGCGCATGACGGCACGCCATATGAGGGGCCGCACGACCGCAGGCTATAAGATGGAATGTTGACGCTCGCACGCAGACTAGGGATGCTGTTCTACTGATGGATATGTCGCCCGCCCCCGAATTCCCCGACAGCCTCGAATGGCTGAATATGGCCAAACCGCTGCGCATGGCGCAGCTGCGCGGCCGGATCACCGCGCTCGCCTTCGTCAACGCCGGTTCCGCGTGGTGCCAGCAGCGGCTGGCCGATCTCGCGACGCTGCGCAGACGCCACGGTGAACATCTGCATGTCGTCGCCATCCACGTGCCGCGTTTCGACCACGAGCGCGATGCGCGCCGGGTGTTCAAGCGCCTGCACCGGTCGGCGCTGGATTTCCCGATGGCCCAGGACGCCGATTGGGTGCTCTGGCAGCACTACGGCATCGACGCCTGGCCGACCGTGGTCTTCATCGATGGTCAAGGCCGCGTGCGCGAACGCATCGTCGGCGACACGCCGGTGCGCGACCTCGATGTGCTGTTCGCCAAGCTGCGTGCCGAGGAAGTGCCGCAATCGCTGAACGACGAGCCGGTCGAACTGCGTCGCCATCGCGAACCCGATCTGCCGCTGCGCTTCCCGATGGGCATCGCGGCCAACCAGCAGTACCTCTATGTCGTCGATTCCGGCCATCACCGCGTGCTGGAATGCGAATTCAACGGCCGGATCCGCCGCCAGTTCGGCAGCGGCGGCCCCGGCTTCATCGATGGCCCGATGGAGTTGGCGGCGTTCCAGAACCCGCAGGGGCTGTGCCTGCAGCGCGACGCGCTGTACGTGGCCGACACCGGCAACCACGCCGTGCGCCGGATCAAGCTGGGCAACGGCGATGTCGATACCCTCTGCGGCGCCGGGCGCCCCGGCGCGCCGGTCGAAGGCGTGGTCCACGATCCGCGCTCTGTCGCGCTGGACCAGCCGCGCGCGGTCGCGATTTCGCCCTCCAATCTCATCTGCATCGCCACCGCCGGCGACAACAAGATCTGGGCCTACGACCTCGGCGAGCGTTCGCTGAAGCTGCTTGCGGGTTCCGGCGCGCTGGATATCGTCGATGGCGACGGCGCCGCGGCCGCGTTCGCCGGCCCGAGTTCGCTGTCGATCGTCCAGCAGATCCTCTACGTGTGCGACGAAGCCGGTTCGGCGGTGCGCAGCGTGAATCTGCGCACGCGCCAGGTCACGACCCTGGTCGGGCACAGCGCCTGGCGGTTCGGCAGCCTCGACGGTTCGCGCAGCGACGCGCTGCTGCAGCAGCCGCAGGCGATCGCGCTCGACGGCGCTTCGCCGGTGCTGTGGATCGCCGACAGCGGCAACGATCAACTGCGCACCCTGCGTCTGGGCGGCGGCGAACTGGGCACGGTCAAGCTGCCGCAGCGCCTGCATATCCCCGGCGGCCTGACGGTGGTGGCGGGCACGGTGTGGATCGCCGACACCGACGCCCATGCGGTCCTGCGTTTCGATACCGCCGATGGCAGCCTGCGTCAGGTTCCGATCGGCGAATGATCGCCCGGATCGACGCGCCGGCCGACGATGCATTCGACGGCCGCGCTTACGCCCGTGATCTGACTACCGCGCCCGGCGTCTACCGGATGTACGCCGCCGACGGCAGCCTGCTGTACGTGGGCAAGGCGGCGGCGCTGAAGAAGCGCGTCGCCAGCTATTTCACCAAGGCGCTGCCGACGCGCACCGCTTTGATGGTCGCGCAGATCGCGCGCATGGACGTCACCGTCACGCGCACGGCGGCCGAGGCGCTGCTGCTGGAAAACCAGCTCATCAAGTCGCTGCTGCCGCGCTACAACGTGCTGCTGCGCGACGACAAGAGTTATCCGTACGTGGTGCTGACCCGCGAATCCTGGCCGCGGATCGCCTTCCACCGCGGCGCCCGTTCGCTGCCTGGACGTTATTTCGGCCCGTATCCCAGCGTGCTGGCGGTGCGCGACACCCTGAACCTGATGCAGAAGATCTTCCGCCTCCGCAGCTGCGAGGACAGCGTGTTCCGCAACCGTTCGCGGCCTTGTCTGCAGTACCAGATCGGCCGCTGCAGCGCCCCCTGCGTCGGCCTGGTGCAGGCCCGCGACTACGCCGACAGCGTGCGCCAGGCGACGATGTTCCTCGATGGCCGCAGCGACGACCTCACCGTCGAACTCAGCACGGCGATGGAAGACGCCAGTGTCCGTCTCGATTTCGAGGACGCCGCGCGCCTGCGCGATCTCATCGCTTCGATCCGCAAGCTGCAGTCGCGGCAGTATGTGGACGGCAACGCGGCCGATCTGGACGTACTCGCCTGCGCGATGCGCGGCGCCCAAGCCTGCGTGATGCTGCTGATGTTCCGCGACGGCCGCAATCTCGGCACGAGGAGTTTTTTTCCGAAGACCAACGGCGAAGACAGCGCGGAGGAAGTGCTGGGCGCGTTCGTCTCGCAGTACTACGCCGAACACGGCCCGCCGCGGGAAATCGTGCTGGATCGCGACATTCCCGAGCGCGAATTGATCGAAGAGGCGCTGGGGGTCTCGGCTGGCCGCAAGGTCCAGATCAAGACCAGCGTGCGCAGCGAACGCGCCGGCTACCTCGATCTGGTGCGTCGCAATGCCGAAGTGGCGCTGGCCGCGGAGATCGGCAGCAACGCCGCGCAGCGCGCGCGCGCGGAGGCGCGGCGCGACATGCTGGGGCTGGGCGAGGTGCCGCAGCGGATCGAATGCTTCGACATCAGCCACACCATGGGCGAGGCGACGGTGGCGTCCTGCGTGGTGTTCGACGCCGAGGGGCCGGTGCGCGGCCAGTACCGCCGCTACAACATCGAAGGCGTGGTGGGCGGCGACGATTACGCGGCGATGCGCCAGGCCTTGGAGCGCAGATTCCGGCGGGCGGTCGAGGCTGCGGCGGAGGTCGCAGAAGCGGTGGCGCAGGACGAAACCACCGCCGGTGACGCCGCAACGGCCTTGGTGCCGGCGCGTACGCCTGCCGTGCTGCCGGACCTGCTGCTGATCGACGGCGGGGCCGGGCAGGTGGCCCAGGCCAACGCCGTGCTGGCGGATCTGGGCGTGGTCGACGTCCATGTGGTTGGGGTGTCCAAGGGCGAGGCCCGGCGTCCGGGCGACGAGACCCTGCTGCTGCCCGGTGTCGATGGCAAGCCGGGCCGCGAACTCCACCCCGGGGCGGGTTCGCTGGGCCTGCAGCTGATCCAGCAGGTTCGCGACGAAGCGCACAGGTTCGCGATCACCGGCCACCGCGGACGCCGCCAGAAAGCGCGGAACGTGAGCCGTCTGGAAGATATTCCCGGTATCGGGCCGCGTCGACGCGCTAATCTGTTGCGGCATTTCGGAGGATTGGGTGGCCTGAAGGCGGCGGGGATCGAGGAGATCGCCCGGGTCGAGGGCATCAACGCCGCGCTGGCCGAGCGCATCTACACGACCCTCCACGGTTTGGAATCACAAGGACAACCATGAAGTTGACGGTGCCGACCATGCTGACGCTCGCGCGGATCGTGATGATCCCCGTGCTGGTGTTGGTCTTCTATCTGCCCTACGGCTGGAGCAATTTCGCTTCCGCGGCGGTGTTCGCGCTGGCTGCGCTCACCGACTGGCTCGACGGTTGGATCGCGCGCCGCTACGCGCAGCATTCGGCGTTCGGGGCTTTTCTGGATCCGGTCGCCGACAAATTGATGGTCGCGGTCGCGCTGTTCCTGATCGTGCAGGGTCATCCGACGCCGTGGATGGCGTTCTGGGCGGCGGTGATCGTGGGCCGCGAAATCGCGGTGTCGGCGCTGCGCGAATGGATGGCGGAAATCGGTCAGCGCGCGACCGTGAAAGTCGCCGCGATCGGCAAATTCAAGACTGTCGTGCAGATGCTGGCGCTGCTGTGCCTGCTGTATTCCGTGGTTCCGGGACGCAAACCAGCACCGTGGCCCGGCGACATGATTTTCCATGTCGGCGATTGGATGTTGGCCGCTGCGGCGCTGCTGACACTGTGGTCCGGCGCCCAATATCTGATCGCTGCCTGGCCCGCATTGATGGCGGATGAAGGAAAGACTGTTGACAGTTCCGCCACAGAAGGTAAAATTTCAATTCCACCGCGGGAATAGCTCAGTTGGTAGAGCGCAACCTTGCCAAGGTTGAGGTCGCGAGTTCGAGTCTCGTTTCCCGCTCCAGATTCAAGTAGACCCCGGCTCGCCGGGGTTTGTTTTTTAAGCAGAAGTCACCGGCCTGGTGGCAGAGTGGTCATGCAGCGGCCTGCAAAGCCGCGTACGCCGGTTCGATTCCGACCCAGGCCTCCAGTGTTGCGAAAAACCCGCTTCGGCGGGTTTTTTGTTGTCTGCCGCGTCGTGCCGGTTTCTCGCGGACGGCGAGTCGCTTCAGCGCGGACAGCGGCTCTGTGGATGGCATCGTCCGGCGACATGTCATCGCGTGGGCGATTCGCAGGATGGCATCTTGGCGAGTTGCCGCATTGTCGACGCCATCGGCGGTTCGCAGCCGCAGCCGGAGAGCGCTGCGGCACCGATGCGCTTGTGCGGACAACCATCGAGCTGGAGCGCCGATCCAGCGCAAGCGAGGCGGTATTCCCGTACCCGGCCATGGGCGCCGGCACAGCGCGGAGGGGTGTATTCCAGTGATACCGTCGGGACGCCCGAAGGGATTCCTTGACGGGCATCTACTCGTTAGCGAAACCGATTTTCGCGTCGGAGTGCTAACCATTCTGTTATGGAATACACCAAGGAGATATTCAATGTACAAGCACATGCCCCGTACGCACTTCCTGTCCATCGCCGTGCTTCTCGGTGCCGCGGCGGCAAGTCCGCTGGCAAGCGCACAGTGCGGCTGCCCGTCGGACAAGAACGGCACGCCAAAAGCGCCCTTCGGCCTGGGCCTGCCGTTCCCGGCCTCGCCCGACATGGCGCCCAATCCTTCGTGGCAGGTCTACGAGTTCGAGCGCGACGGTATCCGTTATCTGCAGGTCAACGACCGCAACGGCATCGTGAGAGTGGCTGTCGGGCATATCGACGGAACGTTCTGGGTGCTGCCCATCGGCACCGATGCCGACCGTGTGGCGGTTGCCGGCGACGCCGCGCCCGCCGGCACACCTACAACGCTATATCGCTCCGCGGAACTGCAGGTCATTCTCTACAAGAATGGCAGTGAGGACCGTTGGTTGGTACGCACCGCTCCGCCGATCAGCGCGCCTGTCCGTTCGTCGCGGGTCCGCGTACAGAGTAGGTCGGAGTGAGCCGTCTCATAGCCCGGATGTGCATAGCACATCCGGGCTATGAATCAGCGGGCTTATGAATAAGCCAGAGACGGTTCGATGTAGGCGTGCTCGGAGGCGATCGGCTCGGAGAGCAGGATGCTGACCCTGTAGGGGTCGCGGCGGACGATGCCGCCGTGCGCCTTGACGCGGGCATTCAACAGCGCGGCCGCGGCCACGCTGGCCTGGGTGACCTGCGGGGCGGCGTTGGGTGTCGTCACGAACAGTACGATGCCGCGTTGCCGGCGGCCCTGCCAGACCCGCATTTTGATCCGGTATTCATCCGGCTGGCATTCGGAGAGCAGGGCGAATGCGTGGCAAATGCAGCGATACGCGACCAGTTGCAGATCCACCGATAGCTCCCGGGGCTGGCCGCGGAACGCATAGATGACTTCGGCTTCGCCCGCCCAGAAATCGGTGAAGGTTTCGGAATGCACGACCGCGTACAGCCCGTCCTGCTCGATCCGCATCGGATACAGCGCCTGCGACTGCACATCGAACATGCGTCGGTGCATCACGCCCCGGGTGTTCAGGTCCATCGCGGCTTCGTAATGACCGCGGGTCTTGAGCCAGTCCGCCATGTCCCTGCGTTCGTCGTCGACGTCCAACTGCATCTGCGCCAGATACAACAGTTGTTCGCGCAGCACGTGTTCCGTCGAGAAAAAGCTGCTCTGCGCGAGTTTGATGGCTTCCTGTTCGGCGACGCCGGACTTGCGGGCTTTTTCGTAATGTTCGGAAATCACCGTTCCCAGCACCAGCAAGGCGCTCGCGGCGAGGGCCAAGGCCTGCTGCGCGACGAAAGCGGTCGCGTCGTACGCGCCGGCCACGCCGATGCGCGGCAACGTCATCCCGATCGCGAGATTGACGGCGACGATGCCCAAGGCAGCTCCGCGCCAGCCGTGCAGGAATGTCATGGCGACAGCAGGCAGCATCATCAGCAGAAGCAGGCTCTGCATCAGCGATGCTTCCATGTCGTGCCTCAGCACGATGGCGAAACACATGGCGCCGAGAATGCCCGCCGAGATGAAAGCGTCGCGGGTGAGGTTGTCCGGGGTGAACCAATGGTTGGTGCGCCTTGCCCAGACGAACAGAGGCGGCACTACGATCAGTATCCCCAGGTATTGCCCGGTCGCGACCCTGAAATACTCTTCGAGCGAATCGAAAGCGCCCGGGCCGGACAGCGCGACGTTCAGGATCATGTTGGACAGCGCCGACCACAGCGCGAGCGAAATCCCGATCAGCGGCAACCACCGCCATCTTTCCCGGGTGGTCTTGAATTTCCGGTTGAAGATCAGCGCCATGCCGGCGATCAACGGCATCAACAGAAATGGGCTGAGGTACGCCCAGGCCTCACCGTATTGATCGACTTTCGGGCCTCGCAGGACCAGCAGCGCGCCAGCGTCGCCGGCGAAGACATAGGGCCAGTAGCGGGACGGCAGGAACAGCAGGGCGGCGACGCGGATGCCGGCGGGCAGGAACCATTGATCCAACGAGTAGTACCACGCCAGCAGATATGCCGCGCAGTAGGCTGCACTCAGTGCCAGCCCCTTGATTGCCCTGTTCCGTTTCGCATCGTCCATTTGCTTCCCCCTGTTCCTCAGGTCCCGTCCGGCGCGGCTCAGCTCAGGTGCGCTGCTCTCAAGGTTTTATTCTCACAAAAACCCGAATTCGTCAAACCGCAACGTTTTGCGCACGACATCGAAGAGCCCCGGCGGACGGCGCTCGAAATGGTCTGTCGGGGCTCGCGGATGACCGCATCCATGAAGCGGTCGTGTAAGCGATTGATTCGTCAGTGAACGAACTAGAGAGAGCCCGCCATCGCACCCAGGATGGTCAGGTTCGGCAGGTCGGCCTCCAGCACTTCCATGCGTTCCGAGTCCTTGTCGTTGCCGATCAGCAGCCAGGCATTGCGCCGGATCGCGATGCGGCGGATGTCCGGCCGGCCCCACAGTGTGTAGGCATAGATTCCGCCATCCAGTACGTGTTCCTGCTGGCATACGGAAGCATCGATGAGCACCAGCGCGTGGCGCCGGATTTCGGGCTCCATGGCGCGGGAAGGCTGAACGGCCCAGCGGACGTGATCGATGGCGGTCAGGCCGAGTTCCCGGCGCACCATGAACTCTGGTAACCAGATGCGGTTGGGGCCATCGCCGCGACCGAAGCGCGGTAGTCGATCGAGGGTCACATGCCCTTCGGGGCAAGCGCCCGATCGCGGGCTTTGCAGTCCCATCACCTGCAGCGCCGAGTCGGTACGCAGCTTCTGATCGTAGGCCTTGCTGATGCGTTCCGGCGCTACGCCCAGTAGAGCGGCGATCGACAAGGCATGTTCGGCCGGGATGGGGCGGCGACCCGCACGCCAATGGGCGACATTGTTGCGCCCGACTCTGGCTACTTCCGCCACCCTGGTGCTGCTGGTGTCGGTGTCGTCCATCGCCTGCATGAGTGCTTCAGCGTACTTGTCCATACCGTTGACTCGGCCGACCCGGAGTGTGGTAACCGAATCATAGCGCAAGCCTTGACACGCATGTCAATTATGCTAACTTCAAAATCAATTTAGCTAACATGAATCGATAGCTGCGATCTATTGTCGCGCCGTTGTCCTGCTGGTCGGATACGGAATGTCGTCGCAGGGATCGCGCAGTCGCAGACGTTGACGACGATTGCGGGCCGGTTTCTGCAGAGGTGGTTGTCGCGATTGGCTGAGGTTCCTGGCCGGTCGATGGATACGCGGCGATGTGGGGCGTCATCACAGGGGAGGTGCTGCATGCTGGTTCTGACTTGCCGGATCGGAGACACCGTACGCATCGGGGATGACCTGTGCATGACCGTGCAGAGTCGGTTCCGCAACCGGGTGACGGTGGGTGTTGTCGCGCCGGCGGGTGAGGATCTGTATTTCGACAATGCCTGTCTGCGTCCATCGGTACTGCCGGGCGGCGCGTGGTCGTACCTGTTTTCGATGCTGGCCGTCCGACGTTACCGCGTCGGCGACATCGAGGTCTGCGTCTGGTTGCCCGGCGATGCCGTTTCGCTGGCGGCCGATTGCGATGAGTTTCTCCACGTCGGTGTCATCGCCCCCACGTCCGTGCGGGTGTCCTGCGAACCGGAAGCCTCCGCGATCCGCTCGATCGGCGCGCAATCGCGAGCGGCATCCACGTTTCCCTACACCTTCTTCTGCACTTTCTTTTCCGGGGATGAGGCCTTGACGCCATGTTGATCCTGAATCGACGTATCGGTGAGACTGTGCGCATCGGCGACGACGTTGCCGTCACGGTGTACGACAAACTGCGTTATCACGTCACCATGGGCGTGATCGCGCCGCCGGAAGCTCAGGTGTTCTACGGTGAAACCCGCCTGCGCCCCGCAACGCTTCCCGATGGGGAACGCTTCTATCTGATCTCGCTGCTGAGCCAGGAAATGTTCCGCATCGATGATGCGCAGGTCATGGTCAGTTTCACGCCGTCGTACCTGGGTTCGGGCTCGCTTCGCAAGCGTCAGGTGCGTGTCGGCGTGGTCGCGCCGCAATCGGTGGCGGTGCATCGCGAAGAAATCTATCTGCGCAATCTCGAGGGCGCCGGCAGGCGCGTCCCTCCAACGCCGTTCGCGAGCTGGCTTCGCCAGGCGAATCTTTCGGTGTCGTGCCGGGTCGCCGTCTGACGGTTGTCCGGTTTCCGGCGAAGTCCGGAACGCCATCGATGCATTTCCGCACGCCGCCGAGGGCGTCGCTTCGCCTGTTGAGTTAGGATATTCCCGGCTACGCATCAAGCATTGCCCGGGTGGCGAAATGGTAGACGCAGGGGACTTAAAATCCCCCACTCGAAAGGGTATGTGGGTTCGATTCCCACCCCGGGCACCACAGTTCACAAAGCCTCGGGGTTGGGTTTCCACCGCGCGCTGCGGCGCGTTGGATGTCGTTGCGGCTCAAGGCCGCTGCGGCGCGGTTCGAGTCCCGCCCCGGGCACCAAGCGTAAAGCTTGGGGTTGGATTGCAAACGCGCGCTGCGGCGCACACCCGATACGCACGCCACCGGAGGTCGCATGTCGCGCTACGCAGCACTGTTCGCCAGTTTCGCGCTGACCATCGCGTGCGTATTCGCTGTCGTTTTCCACGCTGCTGCCTGGGCTTGGGGTGTCGCACTATTCGGTGGTTTCAGCGCGCTGGGCGCGTGGGATCTGCTGCAGACCCGCAGCACCTTGCGCCGCAACTATCCGATCCTCGCGCATTTCCGCTACGGCCTGGAATCGATCGGTCCGGAGATGCGCCAGTATTTCATCGAATCCGACACCGCCGAGGTGCCGTATTCGCGCCAGCAGCGGGCGTTGATCTACCAGCGTGCGAAGGCGGTGAACGATACTCGTCCGTTCGGCACCCAGCAGGACGTGTACGGCAGCGAATACGAATGGATCAATCATTCGGTGATGCCCACGGAGATTGCTTCCGCGGATTTCCGCATCCGCATCGGCGCGCAGGCCGCACAGCCCTACGACGCCAGCGTGTTCAATATTTCGGCGATGAGTTTCGGCGCGCTGTCCGCGAATGCGATCCGCGCGTTGAACGATGGCGCCAAGCGCGGCGGTTTCTATCACGACACCGGCGAGGGTTCGATTTCGCCGTATCACCGCGAGCACGGCGGCGATCTGGTCTGGGAGATCGGCAGCGGCTATTTCGGTTGCCGCAACGACGACGGCGGTTTCAGCGAGGAACGTTTCGCCGCGAACGCGCGCGACCCGCAGGTCAAGATGATTGAACTGAAATTGTCGCAGGGCGCGAAGCCCGGGCATGGCGGGGTGTTGCCGGCGGCGAAGGTCAGTGCCGAGATTTCCGCCACCCGCGGAGTCAAACAGGGCGTCGATTGCGTCTCGCCGCCGCGGCATTCTGCGTTTTCGACACCGGTGGGTCTGTTGGAATTCGTGGCGAAGATGCGCGAACTCTCGGGCGGTAAGCCCACTGGGTTCAAGCTCGCCATCGGTCATCCATGGGAATGGTTCGCGATCGCCAAAGCCATGCACGAGACCGGCATTCTTCCGGACTTCATCGTCGTCGATGGCGGTGAGGGCGGCACCGGCGCGGCGCCGGCGGAATTCATCGATCACGTCGGCGTGCCGATGCACGAGGCCTTGATGCTGGTACACAACACCCTGGTCGGTTTGAATCTCCGCGATCGCATCCGTATCGGCGCTGCGGGCCGCATTGCCAGCGCTTTCGACATCGCGCGCACATTGGCGATGGGCGCGGACTGGTGCAACGCCGCGCGCGGGTTCATGTTCGCGCTGGGTTGCATCCAGGCGCAAAGCTGTCACACCAGCCGCTGTCCGACCGGCATCGCAACCCAGGATCCTTCGCGCTGGCGCAAGCTCGACGTGCCGGACAAGGCGACCCGTGTGCATCAATTCCACGGCAATACGTTGAAGGCGCTGCGTGAGTTGCTGTGTGCGGCGGGGTTGGAGCATCCTTCGGAACTGGGCCCGGAACACATTCTTCGCCGGGTGTCGCCGTTCGAAGTGCGTTCGCTTGGTGCGCTTTACAGCTTCATCGCGCCGGGCGCGTTGCTGGATGGCACTGCGGAACACGCGGTGTTCCGCGACTATTGGGCGCAGGCGCGCAGCGATGCGTTCACGCTGCCGGAACGGATGCGCGCGGTGCGGGACAGCAAGTCGTATTGAAGCCGCATCGAGCATGCATCGCGCATCGTTGAGCGATGAAGCTCAACGATGCAAAAAACCGCATCAGAGCATGCATTTTCCCGATGTGCCGCTTCCATTCGGGATCGGCAGTCCTTTTTTCTCGACATGATAGTAGAGCGAAAGGATTTTCCAGCCCGCGTCTGACCGATACAGCTGGAGACTGTTCACGCCGACGAAATCCGGCGACTTCGACGCGGGGTCGGTTCTGGATTCGACGATGCTGTAGACGGTGGCGAATCGATCGTAGCTGTCGACGGTTCGCGCGATCTCGCATTCGTAGAATCCGCCGCTTTGAACCCGACGCTGCGATTCCAGAAATTCTCCGGCGAAGGTCCGCTTCACCACCGGTTCGGCATCTTTGTAGCGGGCGCCGAAGATCACCGCATCCGCATGGAAAATGCGGTCGAGTTCGGCGACATCGGCGCTTTCGCCCGGCGCGTTGGACAAGGCCCGCCACAGCGCAGCGATCGTATCCTCAGGCCCGCTCTCCGCAGCGAATGCGCAATGAGAGAACGCAAGAGCCGCCAAAGCGGCGGCTCCTGCAAGCGATGCGAACGGTCGAGCCGAACGTATCAACGCTGACTCGCGATCCAGCGGTCGATCTTCGCTTCCAGCACATCCAGCGGCACCGAGCCGTCCTTCAGCACTTCGTCGTGGAACGCCTTGATGTCGAATTTTTTGCCCAGCGCTTTTTCGGCGCGAGCGCGCAGCTCGGTGATCTTCATCTGGCCGATCTTGTACGCCAAAGCCTGGCCGGGAATCGCCATGTAACGTTCGGCTTCGGAGACGGAATCGGTTTCGCCGGCGGCGGAGTTGTCCAGCATGTACTTGATCACTTCCTCGCGGGTCCAGCCCTTGCTGTGGAAGCCGGTGTCCACGACCAGGCGGATCGCGCGCCACAGTTCGTTCTGCAGCATGCCGAAATACATGTACGGGTCTTTCAGGATGCCCAGTTCCCTGCCGATGGTTTCGGAATACAGACCCCAGCCTTCGCTGAAGGCGATTTCGCGGCCGAAGCGGCGGAAGTTCGGCAGGCCTTTGAGTTCCTGCTGCAGCGCGATCTGGAAGTGATGGCCGGGCTTGGCTTCGTGCAGGAACAGATCTTCGCTGTCCCAGGTCTTGCGGCTGGGAAGATCGTAGGTGTTGACGTAGAAAATACCGGGACGCGAACCGTCTTCGCTCGGCGGATTGTATTGACCGCCGGCGGCGGACTGGGCGCGGAACGCTTCGACGGGGCGGATCTCGAAGCCCGCCTTCGGCTTGAGATTGAACATGCGGTCGAGCCCGTCTTCCAGCGTCGCTTCGATGCCGCGGTAATGCGTGAGCAGCGCTTCCTCGGATTCGAACTCGAATTTCTTTTCCGTCGTGAGGTATTTGAAGAAGTCCTGCAGCGAACCCTTGAAGCCGACTTCCTTCATGACCTTGTGCATTTCGCCGTGGATGCGCGCGACTTCATCGAGGCCGATCTGGTGGATCTGCGCCGGGGTCAAGCGGGTGGACGTGCTCTGGTAGGCGTTGTAGGCGTACCAGTTCTGCCCGTCCGGCAGGCCGCCCATGCCGGCGGTGTCGCGGCAGGCGGGCAGATATTCATCGACGATGTACGTACGCAGGCGGCGGTAGGCCGGCATCAGCTCCTGTTCGATCATCGTGCGGTATTCCGCGGTGAGGCGGGTTTTGTCGGCTTCGGAGAACGATGCCGGCATGTTCTTGATCGGTCCCCAGAACAGCGTGGCGTCGGCTTTGTCGGCGATCAGCGCATCGAACTGCGGCAGCACTTTCTGCATCAGCGGCTTCGGTTGCACCACGCCCTGGCGTACGCCTTCGCGCATGTTGACGATCGCCTGGTCGAAGATCGCCGGCATTTTCGACGCGCGCGCGCGCCAGTCCTGGTAGTCCTTCACCGATTTGAACGGCTGTGCGCTGCTGCCGGAGCCCAGCTGCGCGGCGAATGCAGCGATATTGGTGAACTGATCCACCGGCAGCAGGTGATTCGGATATTTCTCGCCTTCGAGCGCGTCTTTCGCGTTCTTCACGAAGATGTCGTAGCTGAGCCGGTCCTGGCCGCTCAGGCCATCGGGGCCGATGGCTTCGATCCGCTTCAGCCAGTGCACGGTGAAGTCGTGGGCTTCGACGCGCGATGCCTCGGTGAGGAAGTTCGGCATCTGGTCGTTGTAGCGGCTGTCGCCCTGGAACGTGGCCTGCAGCGGATTGAGTTTGAGGGTTTCTTCCCAGTGCTCCGCGTAGAGGCGATTCAATTGCTGCGTCTTCGACTCGGCGGTTGCGGTCGCCGAGCTTGCCTGCGGCGCGGCGTATGCGGCGAACGGCAGGGAAGCGGTGCCGACCAGTACAGCGGCGACGGCGAGCGCGAGCAGGGCAGGGGCGCGCACGGTGGAGGTTGCGGTCATGACGGACTCCGGTATGGATGGCGAAAGGCGATCGCGAAGCGGGTGTTGAAGGGGCGTGCGGCGGGACCGCGCGCGACCCTGCAAGATTCGCCGCATCGGCCGCGGATGGCATCGGCCAAAGGTCATTGCGCAGGACGGCAGGGGCGTGCGTTTCGCCCGCTGCGGCGATGGGTCGGGCGTCAGCCGGCGGCTTCGGCGCGCAATTGCGTGGCGCGTTCGGCGCCGAGATAGGCGGTGATGGCGCGGCGCATCAGATAGATCAACGGGATCAGCGCGATCGCCGCCAGCATCTTGTACAGATAGTTGATGCTGCTGACCGCCATGAACAGCGATGTCGGCCATTGCTGCGGGCCCAGCACGAAGGCGATGTACAACACGACGAAGCTGTCGACCAGCTGCGACACCGCGGTGGAGCCGGTCGCGCGCAGCCAGACGTGTTTCTCGCCGGTCATGCGGCGGATGCGATGGAACACCGAGACGTCGATCAATTGACCCAGCAGGAACGCCACCACCGAACCGGCAATGGTCCACAGCCCTTGTCCGAAGACCGCAGCGAATGCTTTCTGGTAGTCGGGAACGCCCTGCGACTTCACCGAGTCGACCCACCAGCTGGCGGGCGCGAGATGGATCGCGGCGAACGCGAACACGAAGCCGTACAGGATCAGCGCGACCGCGATCCACGAAATCATGCGCACGCCGCGCTTGCCGTAGAACTCGTTGATGACGTCGGTGAACACGAACACCACCGGCCACAGCAGCGTGCCTGCGGTGAAGCTGAGCGAACCGGTCTGACCGAACAGGTTCCACTGCAGCGGCGCGATGCCCAGCGTGTCCTCCAGCGCGAAAATCTTCACGCCGATGAATTCGGCCAGCACCGCGTTGACGCAGAAAAAAGCGGCCAGGCCGATGAACAGCCGGGTGGCGCGGTCGTCGAGCAGATGCGTGTTCATGGCGTTGCGGTCTCCGCTGGCGTGCCGGTTGTCGGAACAGTTGTTGTCGGAGCCGTGTTCGATGCGGCGCCCGGCGCCGAGAACGGAATCGTATCCGGTGCGACCGCGCCGCCGCTGATGATGAAGCTCATCGCCTGATCCACGGTCCAGTCGGTCGGCGTCATTTTTTCGACCGGCACGATTTCGAGATAGCCCGAGGTCGGATTGGGCGTGGTCGGCACGTAGACCGCGGCGAGTTCGCGACCGGTGCCCTGTTCGCGCATGACCCGGGTGACGAAGCCGAGCGTTTTCATTTCGGTATGCGGGAAGTCGATCAGTACCACGCGCTGGGTGCCGTCGGGTTTGGTCTGCAGGATATCGAGCAGTTTGCGCGCGCTGCCGTAGATGGTATTGGCCAGCGGGATGCGTCCGATCAGCGCCTCGAACCAGCGCAGCAAGCGCTGGCCGAGCATCCGCCGCGCGAGCCAGCCGGCAAGCAGGATCACGCCGAGGGTGGCGATCAGGCCGAGCGCTGTTTTCACCCAGGCCTGCGCCAGCCAGTCCAGCGCCTCGGGTGCGATCAGCGCGAGATTCTGCAGCAGCGGATCGACCAGCGGGCGGCTGAGGTCCGACAGCATCACGAACACGAACTTGACCACGACCCAGGTCAACCAGATCGGCAGGAGGGTGAGCAGGCCGGTGAAAAACAGGCCTTGCAGGCGGCGGCTGAGCGAGCGGGGATTCGACATCCGGCGATTGTACGGGCCGCCGACTCGGGGGTTACAACTCCCGCACCAGCCGGAAACCGACGTCGTCGTAACCGCGCTGCGCTTCCAGCGGGCGGCCGCCGCCGGTGCCGCGCCAACTGCGGCCCGCGGACATGCGCTTGGCGCAACTGCCGCCTGCGCATTCGGTCAACCATTCGGCCACGGCTTTGCCGTTGTCGCTGCGGGATGCGGCCTGGGCTTCGGATGCGGTGGGCAGGCGATAGCGATGACTGCCGCGCTGACTCTGCCAGCGGGCATAGGCTTCGGCGTCCTGCCACGAGACGCAGACCACCGAGCCGTTGCCGGTTTGTTCGAAACCGGGCGCTTCCCAGGTCCGCGGCGCCAGCACCCGCAGCAGCGATGCGCGTTCGCGGCACAGCGACGGTGGACGTTTGGTCGCTTTGACGAAAGCGGCGTAATCGTCGCGGCTGACCGATGCCCGCGACACTGCGACCAGCTTGCCGCCGGTATCGACCAGTGTCATATCGCCAACGTTGTCGGCGACCCGGTCGCCGGGCTGCACGATCTTCGACGCCTGCGACTGAAGTGTGGCGATCTGGGCCTTGTCCATCCCCAGGCTTCTGGCCGAAGCGACCACGCGCTGTGCTGCGGCCCGGTCGAGCTTGGTCTGGGCCTCGTTCATGCGCGCCGACAGGCTGGACATCAGCCGTTTCCTGATCTGCGCCATCTGTGCGGCGCCGGATTCGCGATCCTGCTCGGCCAGACGCTGCATCCGGCTGGTCAGGTCGCGCACCACGGCATCGTCGCCCCTGCGCAGGCGCAGTTCGGTTTCGCCGCCGAGGGCGGCCAGCAGCCGAGTGTTCATGACCGGCAAGCCGATGTGGCTGGGATCCGTCCGCCAGGCCGCCATCATGCTGTCGTAGGCATTCTCGCCGGAAGGTGAGATCAGCCGGCGCTGCTGCAGGTGCCGCTGCGCATCTACGACGAAACGATGCGCCGCCGACTCGGGCGCCGCGCGCAGCATCGCATTGGTGGGGTCGGAGACCGGCGCGCCGAGGGTCGGATCCAGGTCTGCGGTCATCGGCATCGGAGTGCCGTGGTTTCCGCTGTGATTCGCGAGGCTGCGCTCGATGTTGCGCTGGTCGAGCTGGATCAGCAGGGCGATCGCACCGGCGGCGAGCGCGATGCCGGCGGCGCCGAGGAGCAGCTGTTTCGGGCCGATCCGGCTGCGCAACCGCGCCAGGCTGGCGCGCATCGGCTGACGATGCGCATGCGGAACCCGGCGCATCGCCGCCAGCATGTCGGGGGCGTCGTTGAAGCGTTCGATCGGTGTTTTCGCCAGTACGCGGTCGAAGAACCGCTGCCAGTGGCCGAGATGCGGCGGCAGGCGCGGGATCGGGTCCTGCACATGCTTGAGCGCCATCGACAGCCCGTCCTCGGCCTGGTACGGCAGGCTGCCGACCAGCATTTCCCAGGCCAGCACGCCGAGGCTGTAGAGGTCGGCGCGCAGATCCACCTCGGTGCCGCGCGCCTGTTCGGGCGCCATGTAGGCGGTACTGCCCACCGCCACGCCGGCGGTGGTGACGCGGGAGCCGTAACCGCGGCGCAGGGCGATGCCGAAATCGGTCAGCATCGGTCGTTCAGCTTCGTCGAACAGCACGTTCTCGGCTTTCACGTCGCGATGGATCACCCCGCGGCCGTGGGCATATGCGAGGGCGCTGAGCAGGGCTTCGAGGATTTCGCGCACCCGCGACTCGTCGCGGGTGAGGTTGCGCTTGCCCAGATGCCCGCGCGGCAGCACCGGCATCACGTGATAGGGCTGGTTTTCGCGGGTCCGGCCGACTTCGTGGATATGCACGATATGCGGATGGTCGAGGCGGGCGATGGTGCGCGCTTCGTTCTCGAACCGGCGACGGCCGGTTTCGTCGGTCAGCGCCTCCTGGCGCATGACCTTGATGGCCACCTCGCGGCCCAGCGACAACTGCTGGCCGAGGTAAACCGTGGACATGCCGCCATGCCCGAGTATGCGCAGCAGGCGGTAGCCGGGGATATCCGGCCATCCTTCCTGCTGATCCTTTTGCGTAGAACTCATGTACATCCCCCTGTCACCCGGCGAGCATACCCAAGGCGGCCCCGGGAGTGAATGCGCTTGTGCATGACGGTATGCTCATTCCATCGGAAAAAGCAGGGCGGACTGTTGCGTATGGTGATCGGGAGAGGATTGAAATGGGCTGCAAGGACGCTATTGGCGTTCATATTCCTGACCCTGGCCGCGTGGTCGCTGTCGCGATGGCTGGGGCCGACCGATGCCCAGGAGGCGGCTTTGAAGACCATCCGGCAAGTGTCTCCTCTGGAGGGCAAAAACGCATTCGGGGCCTTATGGCTGTTGCCTTACGACATTCCCCAGGCTGAACAGGAACGTGTGCTGGCAGAAGACCTGCGTCGGCTTGCGGCTGCTTTTTCGGACGAGGCCGGAGAGTCGAATCCATCCGGCGCGGCTTCCAACAGCGCCGAGAACCGCTATCCGAAGCAATTGCTTTCACCGAACGATACGGCTCTCTGGTGCGGGGGCGATGGCGGTTGCCTGCAAAAAGTGAGGGCCGACCGCGAACGGTATGTCGCGCTGGTCGAACGCCATGCCGCGATCATCGACCGCGCCGAGGGTTTGTCGGCATACGACGGGATCCGTCATGCACGGGTCGCGGATGTGCTCGATTTCGTCCTGCCGCCCTATCAATACGGGAAACTGCCGGCGACGCGATATGCCGTGGATTTCGTCGAAGGCCGCCGATACGAAGCGTTCGAAGGCACCTGCACCGCAATTGCGACCTGGCGGCGTCTTGGCGCGAACAGCGATACGCTGATTTCCCGGCTGATCGGCGTCGCGTATTCGGCCGATATCCATGGACGCCTGTTCGCGGAGATGCTGGCCGAGACACCGCGCGATTTCGAACTGCCGCCCGCGTGTTCGCGCGCCTTCTCGGCAACGACCGCCGAGGAATTTTCGATGTGCGCTGCGATGCAGGGCGAGTTCCATTATCTGGAATCCGCGACACGGCAACTCGAGGCCGGCGAATCGGAAGATCTGTCGAAATTCGAAAAAGCCGTGTTGCCGTTGTTCTTCAGCGCGGAAACGACCGAAGCCCAGCGCGCGGAATATCTGGCGTTCTATTGCACGGAAGCAATGACGCATGCCATGAAAACGGATCGGCCGCCGCCGCCACCGCCAGTTGATAGCCGGTTGCTCAGATTCCAGTGCGTCGGCAATCCGATCGGATGCGTGCTGTCCGGCATCGCCAATCCTGCGTTCGATCCTTATCCGAAACGTGTCCAGGACGCGAACGCGAAACTGCGGCTGATCGCGCTGCTGTTGCGCCTGCGCGCGGATGTTTCCGATACGCGCCCGATCGAGGTGCGCTTGCGTGCGTCCGCGACTGAAGTGGGTGCGCCGGAGCGCAAGATCCGTATCGGCCCGGATGGGCGCACGCTGCGGCTTGAGAAATACGCCAAGGAGTCGGGAAATCATTGGGATATCCCGCTGCCTGCGTATTTTCAGGCTTCCGGAGCGGAAGCCTCACACTGACGGCGCAGCGCTTTCTTTTCTGCGGATGTACAACTGTTTGCGCACGCGGGCGACGACTTCGCCTTCGGCGTCGACGATCTCGGTCTCGCACCAGCGCAGATATTTCTCGCCGCCTGCGGTGGCGGCGCGGATTTCGTCGAGCATCGCGTCGTCCAGCCGGAAATGCGCGCGCACGGTGCCGCGGCCGGGTTTGCGGAAATCGATGGCGCCGGCCTTGTCCCAGACGATGTAGTCCTTGCCCAGCGTGTTGAGGGCCAGCAGCATCCAGAACGGATCGGTCATCGAAAACAGATTGCCGCCGAAATGCACGCCGACGTAGTTGCGGTTCCACCAGTGCGAACGCAATTCGATCTCGGCGTGCCGCCAGTCGTCGGCGATCGTGCGCACGCGCACGCCGCTGAACAGATACGGCGGCCACAGGTTCATGATCCGGCGCAGGCTGCGCGCCGACAGTTGACGCGGCATGCGGGCTTTACACCAACAGCAGCGAGGACATCTTGCGGCGGTATTGGCCGACCAGATCTTCGTCTTCGATGATGCGGAAGGCGTCGATCAGCGAGCGCCGCGCCAGGCCCTCCCGATAGCTGCGGTCGCGACGCAGCATTTCGATGAACTGCTCCAGCCCGTCCTGCGAACGTCCGGCGACGATGTGATGCACGCCCAGCAGGTGTCGGGCCTGCAGATCGTTGTCGTCGGCGGCGACCGCGGCCTGCAGCGTTTCCGCGGCCGGCGCGTCTTTGAGCAGCACTGCGAAGCCGAGGTGGGCGCGGGCGCGGATCGCGCGATCATCGGTGGAGAGATTGGCGGGCAGGGCATCGAGCAGGCGTTCGGCATCGGCGACGGCGCCGGTCTGCAGCAGGGCCAGGGCCAATTCGAGTTTGAGTTCAGCGTTATCCGGCGCGGCTTCGATTTCGCCGTGCAGGCGCGCGACTTCGGCCTGCGGATCCACGGCCGGCGGCTCGGGCGCGGCGTCTTCGACCGGCGCCTCTCCGGCCGCGGCGGGTTGGATCTGGTGATGGGTCAGGAATTCGCGCAGTTGACCCAGCGGCAGTGCGCCCTGGAAACCATCCACCAACTGCCCGTCCTTGACCAGCACCACCGTCGGGATCGAGCGGATCTGGAAGGCCGCGCCCAGTTCTTTTTCGGCGTCCACATCGACCTTCGCCAGCACGAATGCGCCGTTGTATTCGGCCGCCAGCGCTTCCAGCATCGGGCCCAGGGTCTTGCAGGGGCCGCACCATTCGGCCCAGAAATCGAGGAGTACCGGGGTCTGCAGCGAGCGTTGCATGACATCGGTCTCGAAACCCTGGGTGGTGGCGTCGAAAACGTGGGGCGACGTGGAGGACATGCGGCGATTCCGTTGGCGTGAGTCGGGACTATGGTGCCAGCCGGCCGCGATTCCAAGGTGGCCGCGCATGCTCGAACGGCACCGGCTTATTCGCCGAACAGCAGATTGGCCGGCGAGTACTGGTCGGTCAGCGGGCGATAGCCGCCGACCTTCGGCTGCGGCTGGGGCTCCAGTTCGGCCGCGAAAATCCCGACCGCAAGCAGCTTCATCTGTTGTCGAGTCGTATTTTCGCGCAGCGTTTCCGCAGTCGGCAGCCCGTCGCGGCCGGCGAGGATGATCCGGTTGCCCATCGACATCTCCACTGTCCGGGTCTCGT
The DNA here is from genome assembly GCA_966203835.1 of uncultured Thermomonas sp. GTDB lineage: Bacteria > Pseudomonadota > Gammaproteobacteria > Xanthomonadales > Xanthomonadaceae > Lysobacter_I. Next base: position 9,780 of record CBIHKW010000035.1, on the reverse strand, counting down.
CGAAGACCGATTGGTAGGTCGCCGCCTCGTACGGCGCCAGCGGCCCGCGGGCGAAGGTGTTCGAGGCGACCACGCCGCCCGGGGCGAGCAACGACTTCACCTCGCCGATGAATTCGCGGGTCATCAGGTGCTCGGGGACGTAGACGCGCTCGTAGGCGTCGATGACGATCAGGTCGTAACGGACCCCGGCCCGCGCCTGCCGGCGCACGAACACCCGGCCGTCGCCGATGAAGGTGCGCAGTGCGGGATCTTCGCGGAACCCGAAATAGCGCTTGGCGACCGCGACGACCGCGGGGTCCAGTTCCACCACGTCGATCTGCAGGTTGGGGTCGATCCGACGCATCGCGGTGGGAATCACGCCGCCGCCCAGGCCGATCACCAGTACGCGCCGGGCGCCGGGATTGGCCATCAGACCGGCGAAGACCGCGCGGGTGTAGGGGATGGCCAGTTGATCCGGGGCATCGCTGTAGATGCAGGTCTGCATGCCGCCGCGTCGCGCGAACGACATGCAGCGATGGCGGGCGGTGTCCCGCACGATGATGTCGCGGTACATCGATTTTTCGCGATGGACGATCTCGCCCTTGTTCGGGTCGGCATCGCGGGCGCAGCCGACCGCCGTCAGCAGCAGGGAGGCCAATAATAATGACTGGGCCAGCCACTCAAGCCGCATGGCGACGACGTCCGGTCATGCACAGCGCCGTGCCGATCGCGAAGGAAATCGCGATCAGCCCCAGAATGATCGTGTCGATCTCGAACAGCAGCACCAGATAGAACGTGGTCAGGATGGTGCCGCCGGCGGACCCCAGAGTCGACGCGAAATACAGACGGCCGGCGGATTGCCCGGATTTTTCGATGTCGCGGATCAGCAGGCGCACCGCGTACGGCGACACCATCCCGGAGAAAAGCGTCGGCAGGCTGAACATCAGCGCCGAGGCCAGCAGTGAGCCGTAGCGGGGGTCCGCGATGGCGTACGACAGCACGTCGAACACCACGTCGGCGAAGAACACGATCGGCAACGCGAACAAGGCCTCCGCCATCAGCAGCAGACCCAGCCCCATCGGCGACGGGGCGCGCAGCGAAAGCTGGCCGCCGATCAGATAACCGATGGCCAGCGCGGTCATGAACACTGCGATCAGCGCTCCCCACACGAAGATCGAACTGCCGAAGTAGGGCGCCAGCAGGCGACCGCCGAGCAGTTCCACGCCCATCACGAAAAAGCCGCTCCAGGCGGCCGCGAGGTACAGGGCGGGATTGCGCCAGCGCTGGCGCAGGGGAATCCCGGCGCCGGACGGATGATTCTGCGGTTCTGCCGTTCCGGACAGGCTGGCTGACATGCGGACTTCCTTCGGGGGTTCGTTCGAGAGCTTCGCCCACGATTGTGCCAAGTCGAGGGGCGCTGAGGGGAATGTAAAGAAGACTTGACATTCGAAAATCGAAATGTATGCTTTACATTACATATTGTCACCATGAGATTACGTCGATGACTGTGCCGAGCTGGATGCGTTGGGTGTTGATATTGATTGCGGGCTGCGCGCTCTGGCTGTTGCTGGCGGGGCCGAAGCAATTGCTGGGTTGGGACGCCGGCAATCTCGGCATGGTGCTGTTGATCGCCAGTGCCTGGGGCCTGCTGTATTCGGTGTCGCGACTGCCGCGCGAGGCGTTGGCGCGGTCGGCGTCGCCAGCGGAATGGAAGGCGCGGGTCGGTGCCGGCTTCACCCTGGTCGCCATGGCCTACTTCTTCGCGAAGATGCACGTCTTCAACGATGCCCCGATCCCGCACAACCCGGACGCGACCGCTGTCGGCCGCAATCTGGTGCTGCTGCTGATCGCCTGGACGATCCTGTCCAGCGTGCTTGCGTCGCGCTGGAAGGGCGTGGTGGAAGAGGACGAGCGTGATCGCGAAATCATGGTGCAGGCCGTCGGCTGGGGCAGGGGGGCGTTGATCTTCAGCATCGTCGGTATCGCGGTGATGTTGAGTTTCACGCCTGCCGAAAAACTCGAATGGGCGACGCCGCTGATGCTCGGCAACATGCTGATCTTCGCGTTGATGTGGGGCTGGTTGTGCGAGTACGTGGCGACACTTGCGTACTACTGGCGCGACAGGAGGGCGAACGCATGAACAAGCATGAGTTCTCGGCATGGTGGAGATTCGCCGTGTCAGGGTTGTATGGCATCTATCTTTGCAGGCTGCTGTTCTTCGCCGATGGAAGCATTACGGAAGATGGGTGGGAGGATGCCCGTGGGATGGTCAGTGTCTTGATGGTCTTGATCCTGCTGTTGGATGCTTACCTTCGCCGACGCAAGGGCATCGCCGAAGACGAGCGTGATCGTGCGATTTCGGGAATCGCCGCGCGCGACGCGCTGGTCGCTTTAGGTGTGCTCGTGGTCTCGACGCCGATCATCGTCCAAGGCGGCGTCCTCGGGAAGGATGAGATCGTGCTCAAAGTGGACTGGTTCGACTTCTACGTGCTTGCTTGCATTGCCTTCGCGGTCTGGGTAGAGGCCGCGGTTACCGTGTTCTATCACTGGCGCGACCGCCGATGACCGCGACACCGATCGCCAATCACATCCGCCGCTTCCGTTTCGAGCGCGGCGAGATGACCCAGGAAGCCCTCGCGCAGGCCTGCGGAGTGACCCGGCAGACGATCATCGCGTTGGAAGCGGGGCGTTACGCGCCGTCGTTGGAACTGGCGTTCAAGATTGCGCACACATTCGGGGTCGGGGTGGAAGACGTGTTCCAGTGGAAGGCGGGCACATGAGTCGATACGCACGTCACGCCGGCACGCTGGCGCTGGCCATCTTTGTCGTCGCCACGGTGATTTGCGGGGCTGTGCTCGATGGCTATTCGCATCGAGAACATCCATTGGCGATGCTTGGCGCCGCTGGCGTCCCGGGTGCATGGGCATTCAATGTCTTCGCGTTCGTGCTGCCAGGATTGTCGGTGGCGGTCGTGTTCTGGACCATGCGCTCGGCGTTGCCGGCGACGGCTGGCTGGCGGGTGCGGATCGGCACGCAGCTCGTGGTGCTGTCGGCGCTGGCGTTCGCGGCGCAGGGGCTGTTTCCGCTCGATCCCGGCAACGTCGGCGGTCAGGCCAATGCGCTGCATGCACTGGCCTGGACGGTGTGGTGGATCGCTTTCGCGGCTGCAGGCGTTCTGCTGACGATCGGCGGGCGACCGCGCGGATTCAGATGGGCGACGGCGCTGTCGTTGATCGCGACGCTTGCGCTCGCATTGCCGCCGTGGCCGGGGGCGATGGCGGCGTTCGCACCGCGGCTGGCGTTCGCGGTCTGGTTCGTCTGGGTTGCGTGGGTCGGGCGGGAAGCGCCGCTCAGCCGTGCTTGAGCTTCAGCCCCAGAATCGTCGCCGATAACAGGAAGGTGACAATGTTCGAGAGGATCATCGGCGTCGAATTCAACGCGATGCCGTAGACCAGCCAGAACGCGATGCCGATGGTGAAGACCACGTACATGCCCAGCGAAATACTGCGGGTGTCGCGGGTGCGGATAGTCTTCAATGCCTGCGGCACGAAGGCGAGGGTGGTCATCGCTGCGGCCAGATAGCCGGCCCATTCCATGTTCGCCATCGCTGTGCTCACTGCTCGTCGCCGGGGCGCTTGTAGACCACGCCGTCCTTCATCACGAAATCGACGTTCATCACGACGCTGATGTCCTTCAGCGGGTCGCCGGGCACGGCGACGATATCCGCGCGCTTGCCGACCTCGATCACGCCCTGGTCGTCGACTCCCAATACTTCGGCGGCATGGACCGTTGCAGACTGCAGCGCGTACGCCGCCGGAATGCCGGCTTCGACCATATAGATGAATTCGCGGGCGTTGTCGCCGTGCGGGCCCACGCCCATATCGGTGCCGAAGCCGATTTTCACGCCGGCCTTGTAGGCCTTGCCGGCGGTCTCCTGAATCAGCGCACCGATGCGCGCGGCTTTGGGACGCACAACGTCGGGGAAATAACCGTCGATCTTCGCCTTCTCGGCGACGAAGCGGCCGGCGGAGATGGTCGGCACATACCAGGTGCCTTTCTGTTTCATCAGCGCCATGATTTCGTCGTTCATGTAGGTGCCGTGCTCGATGCTGGTCACGCCGCCGAGCACTGCGCGCTTCATGCCTTCGGCACCGTGCGCGTGGGCGGCGACGCGATAGCCGTAGTCTTTGGCGGTGTCCACCACCGAGCGCACTTCCTCGACCGTGAACTGCGGCGCGTCGCCGGAGCGCGCATAGCTCAGCACGCCGCCGGTGGCGGTGATCTTGATGACGTCGCTGCCTTCCTTGTAGCGCTGGCGCACGGCCTGGCGGGCATCTTCGACCGAATTGATCACACCTTCGGTGGGGCCGGGCGGGCCGACCAGATGCGCGAGCGCCGAATTCATGCCGTTGGTCGGGTCTGCATGGCCGCCGGTAGTGGCGATCGATTTGCCGGCGGCCCAGATCCGCGGCCCTTCGATCAGACCCTGATTGATCGCATCGCGCAGATGCGGCGAAACTTCGCCGCCGAGATCGCGCACGCTGGTGAATCCCGCCATCAGCGTCTTGCGGCTGTAGCTCACGCCGCGCAGCGCGAACGCGGTGTCGTCGAGACGGAAACCTTCCTCGTAGCTGCGCGGACTCGACTGGCTGCCCAGATGCACGTGCAGATCGGTCCAGCCGGGCGTGCAGGTATGTCCGGCGAGATCGATGCTGCGGGCGCCGGCGATATCGGCGCGGCCGGCGCGCACTTCGGCGACTTTGCCGTCGCGCACCACCACGGTGTGCGCGCCGAGCATCTGTCCCTTGCGGCTGTCGAACAGGCGTTCGCACTGCAAGGCGATATCCGCCGCGGAAGCATGCAGCGGTGCGAGGCAGCACAGGGCGACGGCGACAGCGAGCGCGGAACGGATCATGGCGGGAGTCCTTGGAGGCGTCCCGCGATCATAGCGTGCCGGCGCAGCGCGGTCGCGCCGGCACCGGCGCCTCGACGGCTCAGATCTTGATGACCATCGGCTCCACTTTCACCGCCGGCAGCAGGCGCTGGGTGAAATACTTGTCCTGGAAATACTTGATCTTGTCGCACAGCACCGGGTGCGGGATGCCTTCGTAGAAGAAGATTTCCTTGTCGAAACCGATCGCCTTCAACTCCTGCGGCAGCATCAGCGCGCGGCGCTCTTCGGACTCGCTGCGGCTGAACTCGCGGCCGCGGGTGAAGCTGTCCTTCTTGACCGTGGTGTAGCCGAGCATTTCGGAATAGTCGTTGGCGTCCTGCTGCTCGCGCGGCGCGTAGACGATCTGCAACGCATGGTTGGTGATCATCGTGCGCGAAATATCCTTGCCGTACGTGGCGTCGAGCTGCGACATGCTCTGGATGATCGGCAACAGACGGATGTTGTAGCCGGCCATGTACGACACCGCGGTGGAGATGATGTCGACCTTGCCGATCGAGGTGAACTCGTCCATCAGCAGCAGGCACTGGTGCTTCAGTTCCTTGTTGTTCTGCGGCAGCTCTTTGGTGTTGAGGTTGATCAGCTGACTGAAGAACAGATTGATGATGAGCCGGCTCTCGGCCAGCTTGTTCGGCTGGATGCCGATATAGATGGTCATCTTCTTCTTGCGCACGTCGGTGAGCAGGAAGTCGTCGGCGCTGGTCACCGCGTCGAGAATCGGATTGATGAATGCGTTCAGCGGTTCCTTGAAAGTGCCGAGGATCGAGGCGAAGGTTTCGTCGGCCTGCGACAACATGCCGGAGAACGCGGTCTTGGCGTGACCGCTCAGGAACGGCCGCTGCGCCAGATCCTTCAGGAACGGTTTGAGCTCGCTCTGGCCGTCGCCCGAGGACAAACGGTAGATCGCGCCCAGCGACGGTGGCTTGGAGAACGGGAAGCCGATCTTCTGGTCGTCGTCGTATTTCTCGAACAGATACAGCGTCAGGGCCATGAAGGCGTTGCGGGCCTGACTGACCCAGAACTTCTGGTCTTCAGCGCCGTCCGGATACAGCATCGCGGCGATGCTCATCAGGTCGGACACCCGGAATGCCGGGTCGTCGGAGACGTAGGTCAGCGGATTCCAGCGGTGGCTGCGGCGGTCTTCGGCGAACGGGTTGAAGAGATAGACTTCGTGGCCGACGCTGGCGCGCCAGCCGCTGGTCAGATCGAAGTTCTCCTGCTTGATGTCCAGCACCACCAGCGATTCCTGGTAGTCGAGCAGATTCGGGATCACGATGCCCACGCCCTTGCCCGAGCGGGTCGGCGCGGCCAGGATCACGAACTGCTGGCCGCTCAGACGCAGCAGTTTGCCGCCGAACTTGCCGACGACGATGCCGTTCTTCTCGGACTTGAACATGCCCTTTTCGGACAGGTCGCCGCCGGTGGCGAAGCGTGCATCGCCGTGCAGGGCCTTCGGTCGCGATTTCAAGGACAGCAGCAGCAAGCCGAACCACACCGCCATGGTGACGCCGAAGCCGATCAGGCCGCTGTTCTTGATCTTCTTGGCGTAGGGCAGGACCTGAGGTTGATCGATGACCTTGTAGTAGTTCAGCCAGGTGTTCCAATGCAGGTCCACGCCGCGCAGTTTCAGTTGCATCAGCACGATATAGCCGGACAGATAGAGCACGGCGACGATGGCGCCGATCAGTAGGAGGACGAGGACCACGATTTTGGCGTTGGAATTGGAGTTCTGACTGCTCACGTGGTGGCGTCCTGCGATGATTCAGGTGTCCGGGAGAGGGCGATCCCCTGGTGCGGTAGAGGGTTGGCGATGGCGACGGCACAGGGTGGGGATTGGCGCCGCTTCTTCGTCATGAAGGAACTCGACGACGGCTGGTGGATGGTTTCAATTGCAACTTTTCTCGACAATGTTGCCATCCATTCGATCCCGGTCGACCGGATGCGATCTTACGTCATCACCCCGTCATGCCCGCAAGCGTGCAGATGACGGACATGATTGCCGCATCGTGATGTCTCGAATGTCGCTTGGCGGTTCTGTTTTGAGACGGAGGCCGCGTTTTTCGATATGCTTGAGGCACGTACATTCGTTGACAGGCATCACCAGCCTGTAGAGTATGGTTTGGGCGCAAGGAGGACAGGGGATGCCCCGTTTTGCAAACAACAATCGCTGCGGAATGCATGCGGCTCCGGAGAGGAGGGTTCCGTCTTGTTACCGGGTATGGAACTGATGGGCTGCCAGGGACTGGCCGTCCCGACCGAAGTCATGCACCACGTGGTGCGTGTCGAGTCGTCCTATAACCCCTATGCCATCGGCGTGGTGGGCGGTCGTCTGGTGCGTCAACCCAAGAACCTCCCCGAGGCGCTCGCCACCGTGCGGATGCTGGAAAGCCGCGGATTCAATTTCTCGATCGGCCTGGCCCAGGTGAATCGCTACAACCTGGACAAATACGGTCTCGATACCTACGAAAAAGCCTTCGAGCCCTGCGCCAATCTGTCCGCAGGGTCGAAAATCCTCGCAGAGTGCTACCAGCGCGCGAGCGGCGACTGGGGCAAGTCCTTCAGTTGCTACTATTCGGGCAATTTCTCCACCGGCTTCCGCCACGGCTACGTACAGAAGATCTATGCCTCTGTCCGGCAGGGGCGTGCGGCCGAAGCAGAAGACGTGCCGGGCGCTCCGGCGATCGAGGTCGTCGGACGTACGGCCCGCCGGACGGTTCCGGTTACGAAGCACCCGCTCTACAGCGCTCCGGCCTCATCCGAGCGCATCGCGACGGTCGAATCCCCGGCCCCGGCCAGAGCCGTCGTCCCTTCGCGGACCGAGCGCGTGCGCTTGTCGCGGATCGAATCGACGTCGCGGGTCGAGCCCACGTCTCCCTTGATGGCGGCCGAGGTTCCGGCGCCCGCGCCGGCCTCTGCGTCCGTGCCCGCAGCGACACTTCCCGCCGCCATGCCTGCCGACCCCATGGGGCGTGCGGTCGTGGCCAATGGCCCCGTCGGCGTCGCCAGAGTCGTCGCAGCCGAACCTGCACCGGCTGCTTCCGAACCGCCTGCCGCCAAACCCAAACGCAGTGATCGGGCCTCGGACAAGGCGTTCGTCATCAGCGCCCCGGACCAGGACGATGCTTTCGTGTTCTAGTTTTCCCCCTATGCCCGGGGCTGTCATCGACCGTGTATATAGTTGTCGTTAGCGTTCCACCCCACCAACCTAAGGAGAGTAACTGATGAAAATGTCCAACAAGGGCCACGTGTCCTCGCTGCTGATGGCACTGGTCTTCGTGGCCGTCCTTGCCGTTCCGAACATGCTGTTCGCCCAGACCTTCGAAGGCGCCGACGAGCGCATTTGCGGCTTCTTCGACGACATCCGCGGCCTGCTCAACATGGCTTCGGTCGCCATCGTCACCATCGCCGTGATCTTCTCGGGTTATCAGATCGCCTTCGCCCACAAGCGCTTCTCCGACGTCGCTCCGGTCCTGATCGGCGGCCTGCTGATCGGCGCCGCCAGCCAGATCGCCGGCATGCTCCTCCTGGGTGACGGCGCCACCGCCGAATCCGATTGCACCGCGATGGTCATGAACGCGCTGCCGGTCTTCAATGCATAAGAACGTGCTCTTTCGCGGTTGCACCCGCCCGGCCATGTTCATGGGGGTGCCTTACATCCCCTTCGTCGTCGGTGCGGGCGGGTCGCTCCTGCTTGCGATCTATTTCGGTCTGCAGTACCTGCTGCTGATACCGCCCGTCATTCTGGTCATGCGACAGATGGCGAGGCGGGACGAAATGATCTTCCGTCTGCTTGGATTGAATCTCCAGTTCAAGTTTCGGGCTCGCAATGTGAAGGAACACGGGGGAATGTGGGTGTTCTCCCCGAATGCATATCGCATCACGCGGCCCGGTTCGAAGCGCAAGCTTTCCGGTCCGTTCATCATCAGCGGCAAGATGACCGGCCCCGGCAAGTCGACACGACGGGGGGCCTCCACTGCTTGATCTGTTTCTCCCGGTGTCCGACGCGTTCGGACACCGGGAGGAATAGCGTACTGATCGAGTGCCCGGTTTCCGTGCAGACGGATGCTCTGGTTCTCGGGCCGCCAGAGTGTTTCGCGGCTTGCCGCGGACGATCCTGTATCAAACATGGTTCAGCGAAGATTTTCTTCGCCAACCCCGTTCTCAACCGCCAGTTCCGACCCCCGAAGGCGCATGTTCACTCCCGACACTTCCATCAGCGAGTTCGTTCCGTTCTCGTCGCACGTTTCCCCCTCGGTCATCAAGACCCGCGAGGGCGATTACCTGTTGTCCTGGCACCTCGAAGGTCTGCCCTTCGTCGGGCGCGAGGAATGGGAGATCGAACATCGCCACAACACTTTCAACCGGCTGCTGCAGACCCTGCGCGCGCCGGATTTCGTCAACGTCGCCTTCTGGGTACACGATATCCGCCGGCGTCGACGGCTCAGCATCAAGAGCAATTTCCGGCAGCGCTTCAATCAGGAGATGTCCGACGCTTACTACAGCGCGCTCTCATCGCAGAAGATCATGCAGAACGATCTCTACATGACGATGATTTTCCGTCCTGTGGTGGGCAGCAAACGGCTCATGGAGAAGACCTCCGATCACGCCAAACTCAAGGCCGAGGAAGAACAGGCCGTCGCGAAATTGCTTGAACTCGCCGGAAACGTCGAAGCGGTCATCAAGGATTACTCGCCTTACCGGCTCGGCATGTACGAAGGCGCCAACGGCGTCGTCTTCTCGGAAACTCTCGAATTCCTCGGTTACATCCTCAACCGCATCGAAGAGCCGGTGCCGGTGCTGCACGCGCCGATCTACAACTATCTGCCGGTGAGCCGGCACATGTTCTCGAC
>CBIHKW010000034.1:0-32989 GCA_966203835.1 uncultured Thermomonas sp. | reverse complement strand
GGGTTGCGCTGCGCTTACCCCACCCTACGACCTGCATCTCTTTCTGCTACATCAGATGCTATTTGAGACAACGACAAACAGGTCCCTCGCCTGCGGCTCGGGATGACAACGGTCAGAGAATCGTAGACCCGGAGGGCGGCGCACAGGAGGTGCGCCGTTTTTCGACGCGGCATGGATGCCGCATCGAAAAATCCCGGGCATGTCACCGACGGCAGGTTAGCCTCGGCACCAAAGAGTTTTCTTTGGTTACTTTCTTGACTCGCACCTGCGGCGCTCGGCCTTCGGGCCGGCTTCGCCGTTCGCGCCGCAAGCGGCGCAGTGCGATAAAGAAAGTGACCCGCGCAAGGCGCAGAAGCTCTGCAGTTGCTTTCTATGCGTATCGCCACGCATAAGCCATTAATCAAAGCGCAGCGAAAAGCTGGATCCCGGCGTTCGCCGGGACGACGGCGGAAAGAGTCGTAGTATAACGCGACCAGGTAGAAGCAGGTCCCTCGACTGCGGCTCGGGATGACAGCGCACACTGATTATCTTCATTTCGGCGGGCTTGAGCCCGCCCTACGCCGCTGCGTTGCCGGACTTGTCGTCGGACAACATCGTCGCTCAGACGATGCCCACCACCACCGGATCGACCCCGAGACGCGCGCTCCATTCGAGCGTGTGCGTCAACGCGGTCGCGGCGGAACACGAGAGCGTCGAAATCGCGACCCGCAGTTTTCCGGTCGGCGTCAGCGGAATATCGTCGGCGAAATGGAACGTCAGCCGCGTGCTCTCGCCGCAGGTCTGACGGAAGCGTTCGCGCAACGTCTCCAGCGACGCATCGCTGAAACCCTCGCCGCGCACCAAAGTCACATCGATCGCGTCGATCCTGTGCTGCGCCGCCTGGAAACGCACGACGCCAGGCGTGGCGAACACCAGGAACTCGAGGAATTCGCCGACGAAACGCCCTTCCGGCGTGCGCAGCGCATCCATCCGGCGCCCGTCGACGCTGGCCAACAGCGGCAGGCCGCGACCGCATGCGCAGTCGCCGTGCTTTTCGGTGGCGATATCGCCGTTGGCGTAACGCATCAGCGGCATGCCGTAGTTGTGCAGATCGGTCATCAGCACTTCGCGCGGCACGGCATGTCCGCCGTCGAAGACCGGATCGCCCAGTTCCACATGCAGATGGTCGGCGTTGACGTGCAAGCCTTCGCAGGCATCGCATTCAGAAGCGATCAGCATCACTTCCCGGCATCCGTAGGTGTTGTGGACCCGACAGCCGAACACCCGTTCCAGCAGGGCGCGGTGATGCGGATACAGCGGCTCCGCGGCGCAGATCAGCGTGTCCGGCGCGTGCACGCGGCGGCCGTGCGCATCCAGCCATTTCGCCAACCGCACCAGCGGCGACACGTATCCCACCAGCGTCCTCGGCCGGTCGGCGTCGATGGCGTCGGCGTAGCTCGCCATGTTGCGCTCGCCCATCACGTAAGCGTTGAGGATCCGGCGATTGAACGCGGCGTGATGCAGACGCTCCTTCAACGACTGGCCGTCGGGATCATGGCCCCACAGAAACAGGACGTGGCGACCGAGCGGCGCGCCCGCCCAGCGGTAGCCGCGCAGCATGACGGCGGTGCGTCGTTCGTAACTCTCGCGGGTGTAGCCGATGGTCACCGGTTCGCCGGTCGAACCGCCGGTGGTCTTGTACAGCAGGTCGTCGCGATGGCCGTTGGCCTTGAGGCGCTCGAAGTCCTCGCGCAGGTCGCGCTTGGTCAGGATCGGCAGGCGCGCGTAATCCTCCAGGCTGCGGATCTCCGCCGGATCGGACATCCCGGCCCGGCCCCAGTGCTCGCGGTAGAACGGCACCCGCTCCCAGCAGTGCGCGATCAGCGCCTGCAGTTTTTCCCATTGCAGCGCCCGGATCCGCTCCGCGGGCAGCCACTGGTTGCGCTCGTACTCGGCGAGATAACGCAGCGTGCTCCGGCGCATCAATCCGGATTCGTACAACGGATACACCACATTGCGGAACAGAGGCTCGTAGACCCGACGCAATGCCTTCATGGAACCACTCCCGGGGACGATTCGAGCTCCCACATTGAAGAACATCTACAAGCAAAAACCATACCACCGTATGCCCAAACCCGCGCCTGGAGCGAAGGGAAACCAGGGCTGGTAGCCCTCCGAAGCGGGCGGAACGCCTTCGGCGGCTCCGCCTTGCGTCCCGTCCCAGCGAATTCAGCGCCCGCCGCGCACCTGGATGAATTCGAGGAACTCCGCCCGGGTACGCGCGTCTTCGCGGAACGTGCCGAGCATTTTCGAGGTGACCATGCTGACGCCGCGCTTGTGGATGCCGCGGGTGGTCATGCATTCGTGCGCGGCTTCGATCACCACGCCGACGCCGCGCGGCTGCAGCGCGTCCTCGATGCAGCTCGCAATCTGCGCGGTCATTTTTTCCTGCACCTGGAAGCGGCGGGCGTAGGCTTCGACCACACGCGCGAGTTTGCTGATGCCGACGACGCGGCCGCTCGGCAGGTAGCCGACGTGGGCCTTGCCGATGATCGGCGCCATGTGGTGTTCGCAGTGGCTTTCGAATTCGATGTCGCGCAGCACCACCATTTCATCGTAGCCGCCGACTTCCTCGAACGTGCGCTTGAGATAATCCTCGGGATCCATCGCATAGCCGCTGAACCAGTCCTGGTAGGCCTTGGCGACGCGCTTGGGCGTGTCGAGCAGACCTTCGCGGGCCGGGTCGTCGCCGGACCAGCGCAGCAGGACGCGCACCGCGTCTTCGGCTTGGGTGCGGGTGACGCCGTGACGCTGATCGTTGGCCGGCGGCGCGTCGTGGGCGTGGGAGGTGGCGTCGTGAGGCGCGTCGTCGTGGTCGGCGGAGCACATGGCAGAGGTCTCGTCAGGGGAGCGGAGATGGTAACGCGGCAGGCAGACGCCTACCGCGATGTCTACGTAATGGGGTGTCCCGCGGATGCAGGCCGGAGCGCCCGCAGCCGCGCCTCCAAGCCGGAATCGCGCCAGGTCCGGCGCGCCAGGGCGCGCTCCAGCGCCTCGGGCATCGCCCACAGCGAAACGCGACGACGGGCACGGGTCAGCGCGGTGTACAGCAGTTCGCGCGAGAGCACGCGCGCGTCGGCATCGGGCAGGATCAGGAACACGCTGTCGAATTCCGAACCCTGCGCCTTGTGGACGGTGGTGGCGTAGGCCGATGCGTGCGCGGGCAATTGCGCCGATCGCCATGCGCGCAGGCCTTGGGCGGTGTCGAACCACACCGCAGTGTCGCCCTGCGCGTCGCGCCAGACCACGCCGAGATCGCCGTTGTACAGGCCGTGACGCTCGCTGTTGGCGGCGATCATCAACAGCCGCCCATGGAAGTAAGGCGTGCGCGCGCCCAGTTCCGCCGCGCACCACGCATTCCAGTGTTCGGCGCCGAACGGCCCGCGCCGCAGCGCGGTCAACACCCGCAGCGCCGATGCGCGCGACAGCGCCTGCTGCGGATCGTCGGCATCGCGTACGGCCGCGTACGCCGGCAGCGCTTCGAGACGCATCGCTTCGGCCAGCGCGCCGGCATCGCCGTGTCGCCACGCCAAAGAAGACTCGTCGCTGCGCAATCGCGCGAACACGGTGTCGCGATCGCCCTGCTGCATCGCTTCGGCCAGCGCCTGCAACGCGACCGCATCGGCCTGTCGCCATCCGCGCAACAGATGCACGCGCGCGCCGGCCAGCGGCGACGGCTCTGCACCCGACAGATCCATATCCGACAGTTCCGTGTGCGTCGGCACGGACACGCCGAGCACGGCGCTGGCGAAGCCCGCGTCCTGCGCCGGCAGCATGAGTCCATCGCCGCAGGCCTCACACAGGCCGCCGAGCACGTCGCCAGCTTCGACCGCAGGCAATTGATCGGGATCGCCGAGCAGCACCAACGTCGCGTGTTCCGGCACCGCGGCGACCAGCTTCGCCATCAGCGGCAGATCGACCATCGACGCTTCATCGACGACCACGATCTCGAACGGCAATGGATGCGCGGCATCGTGGCGGAACGACACCCGCCCCGGCTGCCAGCCAAGCAAGCGATGCAGAGTGCGAGCCTGCCGCGGAATGGCATCGGCGACATCGGCATCCAGACGACCGGCGACGAGATCGGCGCGCACCACGCCGTCGATCGCTTCGCCCAGCCGCGCCGCAGCGCGTCCGGTGGGCGCGGCCAATGCGATCCGCGGCGGCGGCGTGTTGCGCAAACGCGCGGCTACTAGCTGCAGCGCCAGCAACCGCGCCACCGTAGTGGTCTTGCCGGTGCCCGGGCCGCCGGTGACCAGCAGCAGACGACGGCGCAGCGCCATCGCCGCCGCCAAAGCCTGACGGTCGAGATCATCGTGAGCGCCAGCTTGATCACGCAGGAACAAGCGACGCAGCGCGGACAACACCGCGGTCACGTCGTCGAAGTCGGTGATGATCTGCGCACGCCGATGCAGCGATTCGGCCAAGGTTTGTTCGTAGCGCGCGTAACGTCGCAGCGCGATGCGTCCGTGCGCGAACGCGAGCAGCGCGCCCGGGTCGCGTGCGTCGTCCGCATGCGCGACGCTGGCGCTGGCGGCAAGCGCGGCGGCCCAATCGTCGGTCTCCGGCAACTGCGCGCTCGTACTCAATGCGTCCAGCAATCGATGCGCATCGCTCAATGCGAAACTGCTGTGGCCCAGCGCCACCGCGCGCATCGCCAGCGCACCGGCGAGCGCAACGGTCGCGGGTTCGTGCAGTCGTTCGCGCAGCAGCGCGGCGAAGGCGATATCGATGTCGCGCAGCGCGCCTTCGGCCTGCAGACGCGATAACGCGCGCGCGGCGATGGCGTCGGGATGCGTCGCGGGCAGCGTCGCGCTCATCGGCGATCCTCCGTCGCGCCGTCGAACAGCGCATCCAGCGCCGACAGCAGCGCCGGCGAGACCGGATCGAGATGCACGCCGCTTCGCGAAGTCTCCGCATCGATCGCATCGTCTTCGCGCAGATCGATTCCTCTTAAAAACAGATACACCGCGCCGCCGATGTCGCGCGCATCGTCGTAATCGGCGCCGCGCCGCAGCTTCAACCAGCGACGCAGTGCGACCAGATAGATCAGATATTGCAGATCGTAGTCCTGGTTGCGGATCGCACGGCGCAGGCTGTCGGGATCGTAGCCGGGCAATCGATTGGTCTTGTAGTCGAGCACGTAGTGACGACCGGCGCCGTCGCGATACACCAGATCGATGAAGCCATGCATCAGACCGTCCAGCGTCGCCTGCGCGGGTTTGCGCGCGCGCGGGTAACCGTGCGCGTCGAGCAGCGCGTACACGGCCTCGATGCGCGTCGGCCGCAGCCGGAAATGGAAGGCCATTTCGCGGACCTGCATCGACGCCGGCAGCGTACAAAGACGCACGTCGCCCGGCAGCCGCACGTTCAGTGCGCGCGACACCAATCGCGCGGTCTGCGCCAGATGTGCGGGCGTGGCCGCCAGACCTTGGCGCAGCAGCGCGCGTTCGAGCGGTTCGCGCTGACTGTCGGGCCAGCGATCTTCGAGCAGCGACGCCTGCGCGTCGGCATCGCGACGCCATGCGTCGGCGTCGGCGGTCTCCAGCACCGCATGCACCGCGTTGCCGAACGCGGTGCCGCCGAGACTCGCGGCCTCCACTTCTTCGTCCGGGATCACGATGGATTCGTCCTCCGCGCCGCGCATCGGTTCGACATCTTCGTTGTGGACATGCAGCGAGGAAAAGCTGTGCAGGCGCGCGTCGTTGGTGAAGCGTCGGCGCGCTTCGCGCACCGGCGGCGACGGCGCGGGCGCGATGCCGCGTCGGGCGACTTCGGCGACATCACGCGCGATCGCGGCCGGCAGTGCAGTCATATCGACATCGCGCACCGCGATGCCGGCGTCAGCCGCCGACAGCCTGTCGAGCCGGTCGCGCATGCCCGCGGCATCCAGCGTGTCGGCCTTGCGGCCCATGCGCGCACCGTCGTGCAGCAGCCAGTGCAGCGCGGTGTCTTCGGTGCTGCCGTTGCGGCTCCACACCGCGTGGATCGCGTATTTGGCGCGTGTCAGCGCGACGTAAAGCAATCGCTGAGCCTCGGCATCGTCTTCGTTCTCGGCGAGCTTCTTCGCATCGATGTCGGGCGATGCCGGCAATGCTTTCGCCACCCATGCCCGCGCAGGGCCGGTAGCGTCGAGATGGAAATCGTGGACACGCAACGACGACGGCGGCGGCTCGCTCGATCGCGCCACGAACGGCAGCACGACCACCGCATATTCCAGACCCTTGGCCTTGTGCATCGTAGTGATCTGGATCAAGCCGGCGTCGGCTTCGAGCCGCAGCTGGCGACTGTCGTTCTCGCGGGTGCTGGCATCGGCCTGCGTCGCGAACCAGCGCAGCAGTTCGGCCGGGCCGTGATGCTGCGGCGCCTCGGCCTGCAGCAGTTCCAGCAGGTGCAGCAGATCGGTAAGCCGGCGCGCGCCGCCGATCTCGCCCAGCCAGCGCGGCGCGGCCTGCCGCGCGAACGGCAGCAGCGCCGGCAGCGGGCCGCGACTGCGCCAGAGCGCAGCGGCGCGGTCGAAGTCGTCGATGGTCCGCGCCGAACGCTGCGGGTCGCTGTCGAACGCTTCGATCGCCGCGGCGTCGAAGCCCAGCAGCGGCGTCGCCAACGCGGCGCGGAACAGCCCCGGACTGCCGGGTTCGGCCAGCGCGCGCAGCACGGTCTGCAGCATGCCCGCGGCTTCGCTGTCGAACACACCATCCTTGCTGAGCAGTGCCGCCGGCAGACCGGCGACCGCAAGCGCGCGATGCATCCGCAACGCCTCGTCGTTGCTGCGGGTGAGGATCGCGACATCGGACGGACGCAGCGGCTCACCGCGCAGCGTGGCGTGCGCGAGCAGATCGGCGATGGCGGCCACCGCCGTCGCGCATATGAGCGGCAGTTCGTCTTCCTTGCCGCGGAAGCCTTTGTACGCATTCGACGAAGCGTGTTGCGTCTTGTCCGGCGCGGGCGGCGGCAACCAATGCAGGGTCAATGCGGGCACGGCCGCATCGCCGAGGCGCAGGTCGGTGTCGGCCGCGCTGCCGGCCGCGCGCAGCGGATGAAATTCGATGCGCGGATCGCGGAACGGCTGCGCATGCGCGGTGAACACGGTCTCCAACGCCTGCAACACAGCGGGGCGCGAACGGTAGTTGGCGTAAAGCTCATATTCGCCCGCTGGCCCACCGGCCACAGCCAGACGGCGCACGCGGTCGCGCGCACGCAGATACGTCGCCAGATCGCCGCCGCGGAAACGATAGATCGCCTGCTTGGGATCGCCGATCAAGCACAGCAGCCGCTGCACGGGGTCGCTCGCGTCGTGGATGCGGCTGAAGATGTCCCATTGCCTCGGATCGGTGTCCTGGAATTCGTCGATCAACAGCAGCGGCCAGCGTTCGGCGAGCGCCGCGGCGAACGCCGGATCGTCGCTGGCGCGCCACACCGCTTCGATCAACTGATCCTGGGTGCGCTCGCCGCGCAGCGTCATCAGCGCCGCGAAACGCGCCTGCGCGTCTTGCCGCAGCGCGTGCAATGCGGCGGCGGCATCGGATTCGTCGGCACGCGGCAATGTCGTGCGCGCCGGGTCGCAGAGCTTCGGCAAATCCTTGGCCAGCGCCGCGGGGTGCGACCAGACTTCGCGCAGCAGCGCGTATTGCGCGGGATCGCCTTCATCGCCGGCCGCACGGCGCCACAGCTGCGCCGCGACCTCGTCCCAGGCATCGGGCGCGCCGTCGACCAGTTCGACATCGGCCAGCAGCCCGGCGCGGAAACCGAATTCGCGCAGCGCGCGCTGGCAGAACCCGTGGATGGTGGCGATCAGCGCTTCGTCGAGCTGCGCCAACGCCGCGCGCAAACGGTCGCGGAGCGTGGCGGCATCGACCAATGCGCTCGCCTGCGCCAGCACGGCCTTCGCGGCGTTCGCTTCGCTGTCGTCGTCGCGGGTCGTGGCACCGTCCAGCACTTTCTGCGCCACCAACAATCGTTGGCGCAGGCGTTTGCGCAGTTCCTGCGTGGCCGCACGGGTGAAGGTCACCGCCAGCAGTTGCTGGATCGGCACACCGCGCTCCAGCAGCAGGCGCAGCAGCACCGTGACCAGGGTGAAGGTCTTGCCGGTGCCGGCGCTGGCTTCGATCAGGCGCAGCCCGTGCAGCGGCAGCGCGAGGCCGAGATCGCCGCTGTCGCCGGCGGGTTGTGGGCGCGCGCTCACTGCAGCGTCTCCAATGCACCGAAGATCGCACGCGCGACTGCGCCGAAATCCCGCGCGCGCGCGCTGTCGACCGCATCGAACAAGCCCTGCGGTCGGAACGCGAGCGCGAGCCACGCATCGGCCGATTCGCCGCCGTAGTCGCCGAATCCGGGCGCGAACGCCTGCTGCGCCGCTGTCCATGCCGCTGCGTGATCAGGCGGTTGCTTGGCGTGGAATTTTTCGACGTAGGCCCAGCCCGCTTTCGGCGCGAACGGCAGCGGTTCGGTTTGTCCTCTGCGCCACAGTGCAATTAACACGCTCAAACGCGCATGAGCGGTGTCGCGATCGATGCCCGCGTAGGTCTGAATCGCGACAGGCGGCAAGTCGTCGGCCGCATCGCCGGTTTTTTTCCGGCCGCTCTTCGCTTCGCCTTCGCCCACCAGCACCGTGCGCGCGGTCGCGCCATGGACCGATGCCAACAGCAGATGATCGATCCCGGCGCGCAGCCGGCGTTTGCCTTCGAGCTTGCCGGCTTCCAGGATCAGCCGCAGCGGATGGCCGTCGGCGTCGCGATGCACGTCGTCGAAACGGAACACCACCGGCGCCGCCGCTTCTGCGACTTCGCGCGGCGTCGAAGCAGTCAACACGGCACGCGCTTCCGCCAGCAGTCCTTGCGCCAACGGTCGAGTGTCTTCGATCAAGGCTTCGCCATCGCGTCCCGGCGGCAGTTCGGCGCGCGCGCGCAGGCGGCGGACGGCAGCGTCGTCGGTATCCGTCTCATCGTCGCGCTGCTGCGCATCGTTCGCGGTCAAGGCCGCGATGACGGCGTAGCGACGCAGGGCATCGCGGCCCTGCGGTTCGCGGTCGTCGAGCGTCTCTTCGCGGGTGACCAGCCGCAAACCCAGCCGATCCTGCAGCCAGATTCTTGCCGGGTTCGCGAAGAACGACTGCAGCGCGCTGCGGTCGGGCGGCTCGAATTCGGCGACATCCATCGCCAGCGGCGCCGTCGCGAACGGCGATTCGGCCATTTGAACGGCGGCTGCGGCGGGCATCGCCCATTCCCTGCGATAAGAAAACCGTCGCGGCTCGACGCCGCCATCATCACCCGCGCCGAACGCGCGCGGCGAGAACGGCTGCAGCGGGTGTTGCACGCAGAGATCTTCGCGAACACTTTCGCCATGCATGCGCTCGACCGCATCCAGCAGTTCGGCGATCACCGGCGACGGCTCGCGGACGCTGCCGTCGCGCGCGTCGCGTCCGCCGTAGCTGAGATAGAACACGTCGCCGGCCGCGCACAGCAGTTGCAGGAACAGGAAGCGGTCGTCGTCGCGTACCGAGCGGTCGCCGGGATAGCGCGGCGCGCGGCCCTGGATGGCATCGACCAGACGGTTGATGTCGTCGGCCGGTTCGCGCCGCGGATAGGCGTCGGCGTCGAGCCCGAGCAGGCAGATCGCGCGGAACGGCACCGTGCGCAGCGGCACCATGCCGGCGAAGGTCACACCGCCGGACAGCCACGGCCGATGCGGCGACGGCAACGTCAGGGCGTCGCGCAGCGCACGACGCACCAGCAGCGCCGGCAGCGTGCCCGCGTTCGCCGCCTCGCTGGCGAAATCGTCCAGGGTTTCCAGCAGCAATCGACGCGCCTGGGTTTCGGCCTCGTCCTGCGGCACCGGCGCCAGCGATGTCTGCAGCCAGGCCGCGAGCCGCGCGCGCCATTCGCTCGCAGCATGCAACTCACGCATCCACGCAGCGAGTTCGCGCAATCGGCGATAGAACGCGAGCGCGCGACCCAATGTTTCGGCATCCGCGCCTTCGAGTTCGGAATACGGTGCGATCAGTTCCGTGCCGGCGATCGAGGCTTCCGCACCGTCGCCCGCGGCGTAGCCGCTGAGCAGGCGGTCGATGCCGAAATCGAAACTGTATTCGCGCCAGCGGCCGGCGCCGGCGCGCGCGCGCGCGTTCTCATCATCGCCCCAGCGGATGCCGGCGGCGGCGAACCAGCCGTCGATGCGCGCGCGCTGCGCGGCGTCGAGCTGCAGCGCGTGGGCGACGGCCGGGGTCGCCAGCAGATCGCGGAAGCCGCTGGCGGTGAGCGGCGCGTCGGCCAGCGCCAGCACGTCCAGCAGCATCGCCACCAGCGGATGCGACTGCGCCTGCGGGCGGTCGGCCAGCGCGAAGGGAATGAAACGCGGATCATCCGCCGCAAGCCCACCGAACACCGCGCGCGCCAGCGGCAGATAGTCGGCGATGTCGGGCGCCAGCACCGCGATGTCGCGCGGCTGCAGCGGCGGGTCGAAGCGCGGGTCGTCCAACAGCGCGCGCAGTTGGTCATGCAGCACTTCGATTTCGCGCAGCTTCGAATGGCAGGCGTGCAGTTGCAGCGACACATCGCCGGAATCGAATGCGGCGACGGTCGGCGCGGCGCGATCCAGCACGTCCTGCTGCAGGCGATGCAGCAGCGTGTCGCGGCCCGGTGCGACGAATAGTTCGGTCTCGCGCTGCGGCAGCACCACGTCGTAGGAAAACAGCTGCGCGACGATCTCGCGCCCGCCCGCGCCCCATGCGGTGAGCAGCGGGTTGTCGCGCTCGGCGTCGGCGAGCGCCGCCGACAGCGAGGCGATGCCGTCGCGACGCACGCGCTCGCGCAGCGATTCGACATCGCCCCAGTATTCGGCCGACGGCATCGGCAGATAGAAATCGAGTTCGATCCACTGCCCCACCACCGCCAGCATGTGCAGCACGTCGGGCGAGACGTGGATGGTGCCGAACGCGGCGACGCGCGGCGGCAGGCCCGGCGGCGCGATACCGGCGAAACCCTCGGCTTCGCGGTCGTGGCGCGTCAACCAGTCGCCGAGCAGCGCGGCGCGGTGCGGCGAGCCGCGCAGGCGTTGGCGCAGGCCGCGCCACAGCTGCGCCTGCCAGTCGTCGCGACTGGCCGGGACGTTGCGCTCCCAGTCGCGCAGCCAGTCGGGGCGATAGGCCTGATAGCGGTCGTAAGCGGCGGCCAGCGCATCGGCCAGTGCGTAGTGGGCCATCGCATTGCCGCCCGGGGCACGTTCGTCATCGCCGAGATCATCGATCACCGCGCGCTGCAGATGCCGGCGCACCGGCGGCGGCAGGGTCGCGGCGCTGTCGCCGAGCAGCGCGTAGATCTGCCAGCGCAGGCGTTCGCGATCCCAGGGCGAGGCGTCCGGCAGCTCCGGCCGCGCGGCGCGCAGCAGCCGCCAGACGAATTCCGACGGCGTGCAGAGGTCGAGATTGGCGGCGATGCCGTAGCGTTCGGCCAGCGCCTGCTGCAGCCAGTGCCGCAGCGCGGGCTGCGGGATCAGCACCACGTCTGCTGCCAGCGTATCGGCCACCGCCGGGGTGGCCAGCCGCGCGCCCAGATGCGCCGCCAGGCGGTCGAGGCGATTGCCGTAGATCAGGTGGAAGCGGGCGGAGGCGGTGGGCATCGGTCCGCCATGATGCCGGAGAGGCGCGGGTGTGCGCTTCGCGGTGATGCGGGGTTGGTTCAGGGGCGGAGGTGCGTAGCGTGCTGCGGGGGCCCCCCCCCACACCCCCCCCCCCCCCCCCCGGGGGGGAGGAGCCAGGACAACGCCCCCGCGCCCCCACCCCAACCCTCCCCCGCACGCGGGGGAGGGAGTCAAAAGGCCTAGCCGCGCTCAGCGCTGGCCGACGGGTCCGATGAAATCCGCTTTGCCCAGCGGCACGCCGGCATGACGCAGCAGGGCGTAGGCGATGCTGCAGTGGAAGTACACGTTCGGCACGACGAAGGTGAGCAGGTAGCCGCGACCGTCGAAGTGCAGTTCGCCGTAGGCGCGCGACGGTATCGTCACCGCGCGGTCTTCGGCGCCTTCGTAGGCGCCCGCGGGAACGGTGCCGAGAAAATCGATCGCCCGCTGCACGCGCGCGTCGAGTTCGGCGAATGTGGTTTCGGTGTCTTCGAAGATCGGCGCATCGGCGCCGGTCAGGCGCACGGCGGCGAACTTGGCGATGTCGGTGGCGATCTGCACCTGGCGCGTCAGCGGAATCATGTCCGGCGCGAGCCGCATGCCGAGCAATACCGCAGGATCCCAAGCGTTCGCTTCGGCGTGGGCCTGGCCTTTCTGCAGGATGTGCCGCAGCTGGGTGAGTGCGCGTACGAGCGCGGGAACGATGTCGTCGTGGATGGCGAGGCTCATGCTGCGGTGCTCCGATGCGGGCCCGCAGTGTACGGTCCGCGTCTCGCCGCCGGCAGCCCGATTTCGTGGGCTAAACCATCCCCGCAGGCGGGACAATCGCTGGCGGCTCCGCGTTGACTGCATGCATCGACCAGATGCATCGGCCACGCTCGTCGACCGCACGCATCGATCAGAAACGGTGATCGATGCTCAGGTCGAGACTGTGGTCGCGATCGCCGTCGAGCAGGCTGCGGTAGCCGAAGCGCAGCGACCACGCATCGTCGAGATCGAACAAGGCGCCGATCCCGAGTTCGAGCCGGTCGCGCGCGTAGCCCTGCGGGACGATCCTGTACTGCGGGCCGCCCAGCCAGTCGGCGTAGTGCAGGGTCGCCGCGCCGTGACGTTCGAGGTCGCGCTGGTACTCGAGACGCAACTGCGGCGAGAACACCCCGGACGACCACTGCACGCGATAGTCCATGCGCAGGCCGAGATTGGCGGTGAGCGTGCGCAGATCCTGCGCGTCGTAGCGCAGTGCGTACAGCGCATCGCCGCCTTCGACATAGCCGCCCAGCGAACCGCGGGCGCCTTCGACACGGCCATAGGGCGTGAATCGCCACGCATCGCGTCCGAGCTGCGCGCCGGCGGTCACCGCGGCGAACCATTGGCGGCCGTCGCGGCGGCCGCTCACCGTGCCGCCGGTGGCGCTGACGCTGCGCCGCAGGTCGTAGTCGAGGCGCTGATGGCCGAGCAGGCCGTCGAGGAAGAACACCTCGGCCGGTCGATAGCCGGCGTAGGCGGCGAAGGTGTAGGCGCGCGCATCGGCGCGGGTGTCGTCGCTGCCGACCCAGGTGCGGTCGTGGCCATAGCCCACGCCCGCGCCGAGCACGAACGCGCGGCCGAAGCGCCGGTCGGCGCCGATGCTGAGGCCTTCGGTCTCGAAATCCAGCGCACTGCGGCCGGCGCGCGCATCGCGATCGCCGCTGCGCACCGTGCCCGCGACCCAGATGCCGAACGGCGCATTGGATCCGCTCGCCGGCGACGGTTCGATGCCGCGGGCGCCGGCCTGCGCCGCCGCATCGATGCAGGGCGTTCCGGGCATCGCGCCGACCGCGCGCTCGCAGGTGCGCGATGCGGCGAACGTCAATCCGTTCTGAAAGCCGTTCGCACCGGCATCGGCGCCATGCAGCCGCTCCAGCCGCTGCTGGAAGTTGCCGATCTGCGCGGTCGCGAACCGTCGCGCCGTCATCGCCTGCGCGTCGATGAGCCCGCGCACCTCGGCATCCAGCGCCGGATCGGGGCGGGGCACGACATTGAAGGCGATGGCCGCGGGCGCCGAAGTGGTCGTGCCGTTGGTCAAGGTGTAGGTCACGGTCGCGATACCCGCGAAGCTCGACGCGGGCACGAACGTCAGCGTGAAGCGCGCAGTCGCGCCGCTGCCGCTGCGGACGATGGTCGCGGTGCCGGCATTGGCCGGAGCCAGCGACACCACCGTGGCCGCGGTGAACGGCCCGCCGCTCGCGCCTTCGGTGAGTTCGACGGTCGCGGACGCGCCCGCCAGCAGCATCACCGTGCGCGAGGGTGCGACGACGGCCGGCTCGCCCACGTCGAGCGTGACGAGCGTGGTGCCGGTGCCGCGCGTGGGTTGACTGCTGTCGCTCACGTCGACGCCGAAGCTGTAACTGCGCAGCACGGTCGGCGTGCCGCTGAGCACGCCTGCCTCGCTGAGGGTCAATCCGGCCGGCAATTGCGAATCCACCGACAGCGCGAAGCGATACGGCGCGACACCGCCCTGCGCCGTCAACTGATGACTGTACGGCAGACCGATGCTGGCGGCGGGCAGCGTCGACGGCGACACCGCCACCGACGCGGGCAGGATCCGCAGCAGCAGCGCCGCCGGGTTGGTGGCGGGCGCACCGGCGGTACTGTCCACGATCTGCAGATAGATCGGATAGTCGCCGGTCGAGGTCGGCGTTCCGGCGATCGTGAACTGACCGCTGGTGACGATCTCCGAATTGCCGTCCGGCGTGGGCGCGATGGCGAGCCCCTGCGGCAGGTTCAGTCCGGGCACGAGCTGCATGCCGAACTGTCCGCCGAGCACCTTGAAGCCGACCCGGTACGGCGGCGTGCCGCCGACGATCTGGACGGTGTGCGCGTACGGCGTGCCGGCGACGCCGCTGGGCGGCGACGACGACACCACGGCGGTGGTCGGGATCTCCATCCGCACGGTGCGGCGCGCGACCGCGCCGTTCGCGTACGTGCCCTGGATCGTGAATTCGGCGGGAAACGGATTGGTCGGCGTCCCGCTCAGCAATCCGGCGGGCGTGAGCGTCAGACCAGGCGGCAATTCGCCGTTCACGATGGCGAATTGATACGGACCGGTGCTGCCGGTCATGCCCAGCGTGACCGAGTACGGCACGCGGTACACGGCCGAGGGCAGGGTCGCCGGCGTGATCTGCACCGCGGGATCCAGCACGACCATCACGTAGGACTCGGTATCGGTCGCCGGCGTGCCGAGGGTCGAATCGGTCAGCGTGATCTGGAACGGGAACTGCCCGGTCTCGGTCGGCGTGCCCGACAGCAGGCCATCGGCGACGCCTAAGCTCATGCCGTTGGGCAGGCGTCCACTGCTGACGACGTGCTGGAACGGCCCGAGTCCGCCGTTGTGGCCGACCACGTAGCTGTACGGCGTCGCGATGGTCGCATCCGGGATGGTGGTGTACAGCTCGAGAAACGCCGGAACGATCACGAGGTTGTAGTTGCGGGCGACGCTGGCGACTGCAGCATCGGTGGCGGTGAGCGTCAGCGGGAAGGTGCCCGACTCCAAAGGCGTGCCGTCGAAGCCGGCCACCGGATCGAAGCTCATACCCACCGGCAACGTCCCGCTCAGACTCAAGGTGTAGGGCGCGGTGCCGCCGAACGCCGCCACCGGCTGCCGGTAGCGGATCCCCGCCATGCCCTGCAACAGCGCCGACGGCGACAGCGACAGACCCGCCGGCGGATTCACCTGCAGGGTGTAGGCGCGGGCGCCGAGTTGTTGGGTGGCGGAGGCGACCTCGATCACGAACGGGAACGTGCCCACCTGATAGGTCGTGCCGCTGATCAGACCATCGCTGCTCACCGTCAATCCGGGCGGCATCGGCCCCTGGATCGCCCGGAACCGGTATGGCGCCACACCGCCCTGCGCGGTGAGCTGCACCGAATAGCCGGCGCCGAGCGTGCTGTCCGGCACGCTGACCGGGGTGATATCGAGCGTCTGCGCCGTGGCGACGACCGGCCACAGCTCGGTGGCGGCGCCCAGCAGGATGGCGATGCAGGCAACCGCGCGCAGAGCGACGTTGCGCAGAACGCCAGTCCGATCTCCGAACCGATCTCCGGACAGCGAATATGTCTGCAACACCATGACTGCACCTGCGGCGAAGATCGACGTCGACCCTCGCACGATATCACTGCCGATGACGCCACTGCCGGAGCAGCGACGTCATCGGATTCATCCTGAATGCAGACGCCGGATCAGTAGCGCTTTCCGATCTCGAACTGCAGCCCATGATCGCGATCGCCGCCGCTGCCGATCAGGCCGCGGTAGTCGAGCTTGAACGACCAGTCGCTGTCGGTGTTGAACAACAGGCCTGCGCCCAGCACCAGGCGACTGCGGTCGAAATCGCTCAAGCGCGTGCGATAGAACGGGCCGGACGGCGCATCCGCGTACTGGATCGTCTGCGCGCCGTTGCCCTTGAAGTCGCGCTGGTATTCCAGACGGAACTGCGGCGAGAACGCGCCCCAGTCCGTTTCGCGGCGGTAGTCGATGCGCACGCCGGCATTGCCGGTCGTGGTCTCCACATCCAGTTCGCCGTAGGCCAGCGCATACAGCGGGTCGCCGGTTTCGGAATAGCCGTCCAGCGTCGCCTGCGCCAGATCCATCCGCGCGTACGGCGTGAACTGCCAGTTTCCGCGCCGGATGTCCGCGCCGGTCGACACCGAGCCGAACCACTGCGTGCCGTCGCGGCTGCCGTTCACGAGACTGTCGTTGGCCGCGATATGGCGGCGCAGGTCGTAGCCCAGCGACTGGTAGCCCAGCAGCATGTCCACGAACCAGCGTTCGCCCGGGCTGTAACTCGCGTACAGCGCCAGCGTGAACGCATCCGCTTCGCCGCGGCTGCCGTTGTCGCCGATGTCGCTTTCGTCGCGGCCATAGCCCAGACCGCCGCCGAACGCGAACGCATCGTTGAGGCGATAGTCGGCGCCGACGCTGACGCCATCGGTCTCGAAATCGATGCTCGCGTCGCCGTTGCGGCCATCCTGGTTGCCCGAACGGATCATGCCGCTGGCCCAGACGCCGAACGCGGCGTTGCTGTCCTTGCCGCCGCGCGCCTGCGACATGGCGGCCGCACCGGTGTCGCCCGCGGGACGCTCGCAGCGACGGCCCGGGATCGTACCGACCTGCTGCGGGCAATACGCCTGGGTCGCCGCACTCAGTCCGTTCGAGAAACCCGTGCCCTCGCCCGCGCCGTGCATGCGCTCCATGCGCTGCTGGAAGTTGCTGGTCTGGGTGTTGGCGAAGCGCTGCGCCGCCTGCGTCTGCGCGTCGAGCAGACGACTCGCTTCGGCATCGCGCGAAGGATCGGGACGCGGCACTACATCGAACGCGACCGTCGCCGGCGCCGAGGTCGTGGATGCGTTGCTCAGCGTGAAACTGGCGATCGCGCGCCCGGAAAAGTCGTGCGCGGGCGTGAATTCCAAGCGATAGGAACCGCCCGCTTGCACGATCTTCGCCGCGCCGGCATCCGCTGGCGACAGCGACACCAGCGCAGCCGCCGTGAACGGTCCACCGCTGGCGCCATCGGTCAGATCCACGGCCAGAGTCCGGCCCGCAGCGACAGCCACGACGCGGGATGCGGGCACCGGCTTGGGCACGGTCACGGCCAGGATGTAGTCGCGTACGCCGGTGAAGCCCAGGGCATCGGTCGCCGTGACGGTGAAGCTGCTGCTGTCGTCGCTCCCGGTCGGCGTGCCGCTCAGCGCACCCGCCGCTGTGAGCGCGAGCCCGGACGGCAATGCGCCGGCGCCGATCGAGAAACTGTACGGCGCCGTGCCGCCGCGTGCGCTCAATGCCTGCGCGTAATCGACACCGACGATCACCTTCGGCAGCGTGCCCGGATCGACGATGATCGATGGCGGCGCAATCGTCAGTGTGTAGGTGCGCTGGATCGAAGCCACTTGGCCGCCGGTGCTGTCGGCCACAACGATATCGAAGGTGAACACGCCGGCCGATGTGGGCGTGCCCTGCAACACGCCGTCCTCGCCGAAGCTCAATCCCGGCGGCAGACGGCGGTCATCTCTTTCTACGCTGGAGTATCGATAAGGAGCCGTGCCACCGGTCGCCATGAATATCTGGGAGTAAGCCGTACCAGCGACACCATCGGGCAGCGTACCCGGCGCAAGCGTCAGCGTCGGCGATGCGATGACCAGAACATAATTCCTGACGATCGAGCGGTTGTTGGCGTCGGTCAGTCGTAGTTGGAACGGAAACTGGCCGGTTTCGAGCGAAATCCCCGACAGCGTAGCCGTCGCCGGATCGAACTGCAGACCATTGGGCAGCGTGCCGCTTTCCCACGCGAAGGCGGATGGCGCGGCCGCGCTCACCGCCGTGAACTGCTGGTGATAGCTGGTGACGCCCGCTATGCCCGCAGGTAGCGTTGCAGGCAACATGCCAAGCGAGCTGCGCCCCAGAAGAATTTCGACGTACGGGAACGTCGCACTCACACCATTGGCATCGGTGATGCTCAGCGCGAACCGGTACTGGAAGAAACCCGCCGACCCCCATGGAGTGCCGGCGATACCACTGATCGTGCCGTCGGTAGCCAGGCTGAGACCCGGCGGCAAGGCCCCATTGGTGACCGAGAAACGGTAAGGCTCAACGCCGTTGCGGCCCTGCAGTTTGACGAAATACGGGTCGCCTTCCCCCGCGTTCGGCAGAAAACCCGGATGGAAACTCAACGTGCGCGGCTCGACGACAAGAGTGTAGCTGCGGCTTCCACTGATCGGACCGTATCCCACGCTGCTGTCGGTCGCGGCGATCGTGATCTCGAAGCTGCCGGTGACCTCCGGAATGCCGCGCAGGTAACCTTCGGCCGTGAGTTGCAGGCCCGCCGGCAAGGTGCCCGCGGTCAACGCATAGGTGTAAGGGGCTTTGCCGCCCTGGGCGATCATGCTGATGTAGTAGTTGCTGCCGACCGCCGCGGGGTTCAGGCGGTTGGTGTAGATGCTGACCACCGGCAGCGCAACCGTGAGAGCGAAATCTCGGGTGGCTGTGGAGGGCGTTCCGCTGGCGCTGTCGGCGACCTGCAGTGTGAACGCGAAGTGGCCCGCTGCAGTCGGCGTGCCACTGATGTTGCCGTCATCCCGCAGCGTCAGGCCTGGAGGCAATTCGCCGGACATCACGCTGTAACGGTACGGCTGGACGCCACCCCGCGAGATGAGCGAGTAATTGTAATAACGGCCCGCGACCGCCTCCGTCAATGCATACGGAAGGAACTCGACCGGCGACCGCTCGACGACCAGCACGTAATTCCGGGTGTAGCTGCGCGGCCCACCGGAGCTGCTGTCGCTTCCGGTGATCGAGAACGCATAGCTGCCCGCTGACGTCGGCACTCCGTAGAGCAGTCCGGAGTTCGGGGACAGATACACGCCCGGAGGCAAGGTGCCGGTACTCAAGGCGTAACGGTAGGGCGCCGTGCCGTACGACACGCTGAGAATTTGTTGGTAATACGTATAGGTACGCGCATCCGGCAAGGTATCCGGCCCGAAAACGAAGCCTGCGGGTTCGATACGCACGGTGTACATGCGGCTCGCGGTGATCGGACCGACCGATGCGTTGCTGTCGATCGCGGCGAGGCTGAAGGTGTAATCGCCCACGGCTGTCGGAACGCCCTGCACGGCACCGCTCGGATCGAGTTGCAATCCCGGCGGCAATGCGCCCGCTGCGACACTGAAGGTATAGGGCTGCAGACCACCGCTGGCAACGACCGGGCCGGTGTATGGCGTGCCGACCTGACCATCGGGCAGACCTGTGTCGATCGTCACGACCGGCAGGACCACATCCACCTGGAACGTCCGGGTCGCAGTCGCACCCGCGGCGTCGGCGACCTGCACGTCGAAGCTGAAGCTGCCGATGGCGTCGGGCACGCCCTGCAGCGCGCCGTTCGATACCAGATTCAAACCCGGCGGCAACGAACCTGCTGCGATGGTGAAGGCATATGGAGCTGTTCCGCCGCGCGCGGAGAAAACGGTCAGGAAAGTTTCGCCGCCCTTGATCGGCGCCAGCGTTTTCGGATCGAGCTGCAGCGGGCGGGCGACGATATCGACGATATATTCGACCGTGATTTCGGAAGGCGTGGGCTGTGCAGTGTCGTTCGCCGTCAGCGAGAAGTGGTACTGGCCGGCAACGGTCGGCGTGCCCTGGATCGCACCGCTGGCGAGCAACTGCAGGCCAGGCGGCAACGCCCCTCTGCTCAATCGGAACACGTACGGCGGAAGACCGCCCAGCACGGTCAGCGTTTGGCTATATTGCTCGTCCAGATAGCCAAGAGGCAGCGTTGCAGGAATCAACGACAGCGGCGCGGGCGCGATGACCATCGAAAACTCTCGACTTGCGGTCTGCGGTATCCCCGGCACATGGTCGGTGGCGGAAACGGTGAAAACGAACGAACCGCTTTCGTTCGGCCTGCCGGACAGCGTGCCATCGGCGCCCAGTGTCACCCCATCCGGCAGGCGACCGCCGGTGACGACAGAGAACAGGTACGGCGCAACGCCGCCAGCGGCATCGATGCGCCCGGAGAACGGCTGGAACTGGATGCCCGACAGGGTGTCCGGCAAGGATCGCAGGATCATGGCCGGCGGCGCGTCGATCCTGATCGTATAGACATGCGAACGATGGCCGCCGCTGAGACCGATCGAGAACGTGTAGCTGCCGGACGCCGTAGGCTTGCCGACGATGCGATGGTTGCCTTGGGACACGGCCAGTGCGAGACCGGGCGGCAACGCACCCGAATGCACCGCGAGGGAATACGCGCCGGTGGCGCCGACAAGTTCGATGCGCTGGTCATAGTCGACCCAGATCTGCCCGTCCGGTAGCGTCGACGGGTTCAACACGAGCGCGTTGTCGTCGTCGTAAATAGTCAACGCCGCCTGCGAGTTGGCCAGCGCTGCGTTCTGCGGATTCGACAACTGTACGAAGAACCGTTCGTCCGGCTCTGCATCGGTGTCGCCGTTGACGCGGATCTGCAGATTCTGCCGGGTCTGCCCTGGTTCGAAGACAAGCGTTCCCGACTGCGCCGGGTAATCCTGGGGCGCGGACGCGCTGCTATCGTATGTCGCATAGTCAACACGCACTTCCTGCGTGCTCGGAGCATTCAACGCTACCTCGACGCTGAGCATCGTCTCACCGCTGTCGCCTTCGGCAATACCACTGTCCTGTATCGTCAGCGGCGTCAGTACGACCAGCCGGTAACTCTGGGTTGCGGTGCTTGGACCGTTGACGGTGTCGCTGTCGGTGACGGTGATCTCGAACAGGTATTCGCCGGCTTCGCCGGGGACGCCCCGAAGGGTTCCGTCGGAAGTGAGCGTCATGCCGCTGGGCAATGCGCCTGCAGTCACTGCATAGGCATAGGGCATCGCACCGCCCGATGCGGACCAGATCGTTGCGTAATAGAACCAACCGTATCGCGCATCCGCCAACGGCGTTATCGGCAACTGCAATGGCTTCTGGGTGACGATGAACCGATAAACGCGCGTGCCCGACAACCCATTCGCATCGATCGCGCGGACCGTGGTCTCGTACGTTCCGGCCGTTATCGGAGTACCGCCGAAGATTCCATTGGCCGCCAACGTCATACCGGGTGGAAAATTGCCGGCCGCAAGCTCGAACGTGATCGGTGCGATGCCACCATTGATGGTGAACGCTCCGGTGTAGCTGCCTCCGACGGAGTATTCCGGAAGCTCACCCGGGAAGAACCTGAATGGGGTCGTCGTAACATCGATGGTGAAGTTTTCCGACACCACGGCCGAACCGAGCGCCTCACTCTGCACGGTGATCGTAAACGAGTATTGGCCTGGCGCAGACGGTACGCCGGACACATAGTTGTCGACAAGAGACAGACCTGGCGGCAACACACCATTCGTGACCGAGAAAACATACGGCCCCGGGTGTCCTGTAACGGAAAATGTGATCGCGTAGTAGGAAGCATAGTTTGCGGTGAAGATTCCACCTGCGGGCGTCAGCCTCAATGCTGCAATGTTCAGTCGATAATCGCGGCTAGCGCTGTAGGGACCACTCGGAGAACTGTCGTTCGCAGTCACCGTGAAATCGAAACTCCCCGAGTCGTTCGGCGTACCATCGATCCGACCATCGCTCGCCAGCACCAGCCCCTCAGGCAACGCACCCGCGGACAATGCGTAGACATAGGGCGCTACGCCGCCAGTGGCTGAATTCAATGTCGCCGAATATTCATCGGCAAACGTGCCATCCGGCAATATCGTCGTGGGCAAGTCGATGGTCGGCGCAACGACCGTGATCGTGTAATCCCGACTGATCGAGAACGGGCCGGCGGGGCCGGGGCTGCCGTCGGTCAACGTCAGCGTGAAATGGAAGGTGCCGGCAGCGGTTGGCGTCTCGACGATGTAATAAAGCCCGTTGTACGGGGAGCGCAGCAGCACCATGCCGGGCGGCAATGCGCCGGCGGAGACCGCCAGCGTGGTGGGCGGCCTGCCGCCCGATACCTGGATACCCTGATCGTATCGTTGGCCCACCTGTCCATCGGGAAACGACGTCGTCAGGATCGCGAGATGGGTATCGTCGTCGTACACGATGCCATCCGCATCGCTGTCGCCGAGATCCGCATTGACCGCATCGAAGAGTTCCATCGAAATATAGATGTCCGGCTCATGCTGTGTATCGCCTCGCACGGGCACTTCAGCGGTCTTGGCGGTTTCGCCGGGCAGGAAGATCAGACGGCCTTCGACCGCCGCGATATCGTCCTCATACGACGACGAGCGATAATCCACCGAAATGGTCTGCATCGCGGGTTCGCTGAGAGTCACCGGGAATCGAAGCGATACGGCACCGGCGTTTCCCTCGATGACCGACGTATCCGCGATGTCGATGACCGGGCGACTCGCAGGCTCGTCGGCGATCGTGCCTCGCGCCTCGAGCGCACCGGGCTCGGCACCGGCTACATTCGACACATCGAGCCGCAGGAACTCTTCGCCTTCGATCAGCGCGTCCGCCAGCGTAAGCACGGACACGACGGCCTGTCGCTCGCCGTCGGAAATCTGGATGCGCGATGCGGGCACAGGCGTGTAATCCACATCGCCCAGCGCGGTGCCGTCGACGGTGACCACATCGAACGACGCGCCGCCGGGACCGGCAGGAATGTCGAGTCTGGCGACGAACTGCAGGGAGCCGCCTTCGACCGCGACAGCATCATCGACCGTCAGCCTCGGCAAACGGTCGTCGGTCAGGATCGTGCCCATCGCCTGCCCGTCTTCGATGATCGCGCCTGCGGCATTCGAAATGTTCAGGAAAAATGTTTCATCGGCTTCGATATCGAGATCGCCGAGAACCGCGATGCCGATGATGGTGTCGGTGAATCCTTCGGTGATCTCGCTGCGATAGCCCGGGATCGGATCATAGTCGCCGGCGCCGGTCGTTCCGTCTGATGTCGAGACATCGAAACTAACCCCACCGACGGGCGCCGGCTCGCTGAGACGGACAACGAACTCGGCGACGCGATAGCTTGTATCGCCTTCCACGATCGAAACATCGTCGACGGTCAACCGTACCTGCGCCATCGCCTGCGCGGGCCACAGCGCGCACACAGAAAACAGCATCAGCATCACGCCCGCATTCACCCAGGACGGCACATGCCTCGATGCCAAGCCGAAAGCGGCGGCGATGCGCGAACGGGGCGAACGAACGGCGGGCTGACACTGCATTGCGAACACTCCTGACGCAAATGTTTCGCGAAGCGTGTCGAACGCCGACACACCTCGCACGAAAGACTCCAGAACCACATCGTCATTCGATCATGGAACCATCGCATTTCCCGCGACTGCGGCGGTCGCACCCAGCTTCCGGCCGCTTGCCCCGCCGCCACAAAAAAGCGCCGCTGCAGAATCAGCGGCGCTTGTGTATAGCATCAATAGCGACGGGTGTCGATAATAAAATCTTGTCCACGTTGAACAGGAAGCCGTGGTCGGTATCGTCGCCCGTGCCGATCAGGCCGCGGTAGTCGATCTTGAACGACCAGTCGTTGTCCAGCGAGAACAGCACGCCCAGGCCCAGCATCAGTCGGGTGCGGTCGAAGTCGCTCAGATCGGCGCTGTAGAACGGTCCGGTCAGCTGGTCCGCGTAGCGCATGGTCTGCGCGCCGTTGCCCTTGAAGTCGTGCTGGTATTCCAGACGGAACTGCGGCGAGAACATGCCCCAGTTCACTTCGCGGCGATAGTCGATGCGCACACCGATGTTGCCGGTGTCGGTATCCACTTCGAGCGCGTTGTAGTTCAGCGCGAAGATCGCGTCGCCCTGCTCGGTATAGCCATCCAGACGGGCGCGGGCCACATCCCCTCGCACGTACGGCGTGAACTGCCAATTGCCGCTCTGGATATCGGCGCCCATCGACACCGAGCCGAACAACTGCGTACCGCCGCGGCTGCCGTTGACGAAGTTGCCGTTGGTGGTGACGAACCGGCGCAGGTCGTAATCCAGCGACTGGTAGCCGAACAGGCCGTCCATGAAGAACACGTCGCCCGGGCTGTAGCTGCCGTAGAGCGCGAAGGTATAAGCGCTGCCTTCGCTGCGGCTGCCGTTGTCGCCGATGTCGCTGTCGTCGCGGCCGTAGCCCACGCCGCCGCCGATGGTGAACGCATCGTTGACGCGGTAGTCCAGACCGAAGCTCACGCCATCGGTTTCGAAGTCCACACCGGCGCTGCCGTTGCGGCCGTCGTGGTTGCCCGAGCGGATCATGCCCGCGGTCCAGATGCCGTAGGCGTTGTTGCCGTCGCCGTTACCGCCGCCCGCGTTGTTCTGCGGCGCCATGCCGGTGCCGCTCGCGCCGCCCAGACCACCGGCGTTCGAACGGTCGCAGCGACGACCCGGGATCGTACCCACGGTTTCCGGGCAGTACTGGTTGTAGCTC
Source organism: uncultured Thermomonas sp. (assembly GCA_966203835.1). Taxonomy (GTDB): domain Bacteria; phylum Pseudomonadota; class Gammaproteobacteria; order Xanthomonadales; family Xanthomonadaceae; genus Lysobacter_I. Next base: position 8,435 of record CBIHKW010000034.1, on the reverse strand, counting down.
GCGCTCAGGCCGTTGTCGAAACCGCCGTCCTGACCCGCGCCGTGCAACCGCTCCAGACGCTGCTGGAAGTTGTTGATCTGCGTGGTCGCGAAGCGGCGCGTCGCGTCCGCCTGCGCTTCCAGCAGGCCGCGGACTTCCGGATCCTTCGACGGATCGGGACGGTTCACGACGGTCATCGCGTAGACCCGCGTGCCGGTGAAGGCCAGCGCATCGGTCGCCCGGACCGTGAAGTTGAAGACGCCGGTGACGGTCGGGGCACCGGTGAGGGCACCGGTGGCGCTGAGCGTCAGTCCGGCCGGCAAGGCACCGGCGCTGATCGCGAAGGTGTACGGCGCGGTGCCGCCCGTCGCGACCAGCGTCTGGCTGTAGGCGATGGACTGGACCGCACCCGGCAGCGTCGCCGGGTTGATGACGATCGTCGGTGCGGACAGCGTCAGCGTGTAGGCGTTGGTGATCGTCGCCGGCGTGCCGGTGGTGCTGTCGGTCGCGGTCACGCTGAAGGTGAACGTGCCCGCCGCCGTCGGCGTGCCGCTCAGGACACCTGCGGCGCTCAACGTCATCCCCGCGGGCAACGCACCCGCACTCAGGGTGTAGGCATACGGCGCGATACCGCCGCTGGCGACGAAGTTCTGCGTGTAGGCCACGCCCGCGGTGCCGGCCGGCACCGTCGCGGGCGTCAGCGTCAGCGTCGGCGTCGCGATGGTCAGGACGTAGTTGTTGGTCACCGTCGCCGCGGTGCCGCCGGTGCTGTCGGTCACGGTCACGCTGATGTTGAACGTGCCCGCCTGCGTCGGCGTACCGCTGAAGGTGAGCGTGGACGTGTTGAAGGTGATGCCGGCCGGCAGCGCGCCGGTCTGGGTCACGGCGTACGGCGCGATGCCGCCGGCGATCGTCAGCGTCTGGGCGTAAGCGACGCCGGCGGTGCCGCCCGGCAGCGTGGCGGGGGTCAGCGTGATCGTCGGCACCGCCACCACCACGGTGTAGGCGTTGCTGGCGGTCTGGCCGTTGACGTCGGTCGCGGTCACCGTGAAGTTGAACGTGCCCGCCGCGGTGGTCGTACCCGACAGCGCACCGCCCGAACCCAGGGTCAGACCGGTCGGCAACGCGCCGGCGGTCACCGCGAAGGTGTAGGGCGCGGCGCCGCCGCTGGCAGTGAAGGTCTGGGTGTAGCTCAGGCCCGCTGTGGTGTTGGGCAGCGTGGCCGGCGCGATGGCGATGGCCGGCGCCGGCACGTCCAGGGTGTAGTTCTGGGCGATGGAGAACGGCGCGCCCGCACCGGTCAACGACGTGTCGGTGGCGGTGACGGTGATCGGGTAGCTGCCCGGCACGGTCGGCGTACCCGACAGCGTATTGCCGCTGAAGGTGACACCGGCCGGCAGGGCGCCGGTCAGCACATAGCTGTACGGGCCGGGGCTACCGCCTGCGGTGAAGGTCTGCGAATACGGCGCGGCGTAGGTGGCGGTAAGCGTGCCCGCGGCCGGCGTCAGCGTCAGCGTCGGCGCGGCGATGGTCAGCGTGTAAGCACGGGCGCCGGTCTGGCCGTTGGCATCGGTCGCGGTGACGGTGAAGTTGAACGTGCCGACTTCGAACGAAGTGCCCGAAAGCACGCCGCCGGTGGTCAGGGTCAGTCCGGTGGGCAGGCTGCCGGCGCTCACCGCGATGCCGTACGGCGCGACGCCGCCGGTCACCGTGATGGTCTGGCTGTAGGCCACGCCGGCATTCGGGTTCGGCAGCGTGGCCGGATTGACCACGATGGTCGGCGCCGGAACGTCGAACGTGTAGTTCTGGGCGATCGAGAACGGCGCGCCTGCACCGGTCAGCACCGTGTCGGTGGCGGTGACGGTGATCGGGTAGCTGCCCGGAACGGTCGGCGTACCCGACAGCACGCCACCCGTGAAGGTGACGCCCGCCGGCAACGCGCCGGTCAGCACATAGCTGTACGGGCCGGGACTGCCGCCTGCGGTGAACGTCTGCGAGTAGGCGGCACCGTAGGTCGCGGTGAGCGTGCCCGCGGCCGGCGTCAGCGTCAGCGTCGGCGTGGCGATAGTCAGCGTGTAAGCACGGGCGCCGGTCTGGCCGTTGGCATCGGTCGCGGTGACGGTGAAGTTGAACGTGCCGACTTCGAACGAAGTGCCCGAAAGCACGCCGCCGGTGGTCAGGGTCAGTCCGGTGGGCAGGCTGCCGGCGCTCACCGCGATGCCGTACGGCGCGACGCCGCCGGTCACCGTGATGGTCTGGCTGTAGGCCACGCCGGCATTCGGGTTCGGCAGCGTGGCCGGATTGACCACGATGGTCGGCGCCGGAACGTCGAACGTGTAGTTCTGGGCGATCGAGAACGGCGCGCCTGCACCGGTCAGCACCGTGTCGGTGGCGGTGACGGTGATCGGGTAGCTGCCCGGAACGGTCGGCGTACCCGACAGCACGCCACCCGTGAAGGTGACGCCCGCCGGCAACGCGCCGGTCAGCACATAGCTGTACGGGCCGGGACTGCCGCCTGCGGTGAACGTCTGCGAGTAGGCGGCACCGTAGGTCGCGGTGAGCGTGCCCGCGGCCGGCGTCAGAGTCAGCGTCGGCGCGTTGATGGTCACGCTGTAGGCGCGGCTGCCGGTCTGGCCGTTGACGTCCGTCGCGGTGATCGTGAAGTTGAAGGTGCCGACGGCATTCGAGGTGCCGGACAGCGCGCCGCCCGTTGCCAGCGTGATGCCGGTGGGCAGGCTGCCAGCGCTTACAGCGAAGCCGTACGGTGCCGCGCCGCCGGTGGCGGTGATCGTCTGGCTGTAGGCGGTACCCGCGGCCGGGTTGGGCAGCGTGGCCGGGTTCACCACGATCGTCGGCGCCGCCACCGTGATGGTGTAGTTCTCGGCGACGGTGAACGGCGAACCGGTGCCGGTGGCGCCGGTGTCGGTCGCGGTGATGGTGAAGCTGAAGCTGCCGGGCGTGGTCGGCGTACCGGACACGGTGTTGCCGGCGAAGCTCAGGCCCGGAGGCAGGGTGCCGGTCAGCACATAGGCGTAGGGGCCGATGCCGCCGCTGGCGGTGAAGCTCTGCGAATACGCGACGCTGTAAGGCGCGGCGAATGTGGTGCCGGCAGGCGCCAGCGCCAGGGTCGGGCCGGCGACGGTCAGCGTGAAGGCCTCGCCGACCGAGTACGGACCGTTACCGGTCGAACTGTCGGTGGCCGATACGTTGAGATTGAAGCTGCCCGCCTGCGTGGGCGTGCCGGAGATCGTCACCGTGTTCGCGGTGGTGCCGGTGATCGATACGCCCGCCGGCAGGTTGGTGACCTGATAGCTGCTCCACGGCTGCGCGCCGCCATTGAACGTGAAGGTCTGGGTGTACGGCGCGGCCACCGTGGCGGCGAAACCGCCGCCTGCGGTGATGGTGATGATCGCGTCGTTGACCGTCACGGTGATCGTGGCAGGCGTCGAAGTACCGCCGCTGTTGGTCGCGGTGTAGGTGAAGCTGTCGCTGCCCGCGAAACCGGCCGTCGGCTGGTAGGTGATCGTGGTACCCGTCGCGATGGCGGTGCCGCTGGTGGGCGCCGATGCGATGGCGACCGAGGTCGGCGCGCCGCCGGTGATGTTGAGCGGCACCGGTGTGGCGGCGGCGTTGTAGGCCACCGTCAGCGTGCCGCTGTTGGCGACCGGCGGGTTGTCGATCACCACGATGCTGTAGGTCTGCGTCGCGGTATACGGGCCGCTGCCGGTGCTGCTGTCGGTCGCGGTGATGCTGAAGTTGAACGTGCCCAGCGCGCTCGGCGTGCCGGTGATGGCGCCGGTCGCGGCGTTGAGGGTCAGACCGCCCGGCAACGCGCCGGCGGTGACCGCATAACCATACGGCGCGGTGCCGCCGGAGGCCGGCGTGATCGCGGCCGAGTACGCCGCACCCAGGGTGCCGCCCGCCAGCGGGGTGGCCGGCAGCACGACGGTCGCCGGATTCACTACCAGCGAATAGGCGCGACTGCCGGAGAACGGACCCGGCGCGCCGCTGCTATCGGTCGCAGTGACCGTGAAGTTGAAGGTGCCGCCTGCGGTGGGCGTACCACTCAGAACGCCACCCGGGGTGAGCGTCAGACCGGCCGGCAATGCGCCAGCGGTGACGGCGAATCCGTACGGGGCCACGCCGCCACTCGCGGTGATCGTCTGGCTGTAGGCCGTCGCGACGGTGGCGTTCGGGATCGTCGCCGGGTTGACCGTCACCGGCACATCGTCGTTGGTGATGGTGCCGAGACCCTGGTTGTCGGCGATGGTGGCGTTGACCGCGCCGCTGAGGTTGACGAAGAAGGTCTCGTTCGCCTCCGGCACGGTTTCGCCGATCACCGGCACAGTGATCGTCTGCGTGGTCGCGCCCGGGGTGAAGGTCAACGTACCGGTGGTGTTGGTGTAGTCGGCCGGCTGCGTGGCGGTGCCGTCGGCCGTGGCGTAGTTGACGGTGACCGTCTGGCCGCTGACGGCGCTGAGGGTGACGGTGAACACCGCGTTGACCGTGCCGGCATTGCCTTCGACCACGGTGGCGTCGTTGATCGACAGCGACGGCAGCGGATCGTCATTGACGATGGTGCCCACGCCCTGGCCGTCGCCGACCACCGCGTTGGTCACGTTGGTGACGTTGACGAAGAAGGTCTCGCTCGGCTCGTTGAGCGTGTCGCCGTTCACCAGCACCGTGAAGGAATACGTGCTGCTACCGGCCGGAATGGTCTGGCCGGCGAGGCTGTTGGCGACGTAATCCACGCCCGCCGTGGCGGTGCCGTTGGCGGTGGCGATATCGAAGGTAACGCCGCCCGGGCCGGCCGGCGCACTCAGGCTCACCGTGAAGGTGAAATTGGTGATGCCGGCATTGCCTTCGTTGGCGGTGACATCATTGATGGTCAGCGTCGGCAGATCATCGTTGAGGATCGTGCCGGTGGCGCTGGCCGGTGCGCCGACGGTGTAGCCGGCACCCGCGGCGAGGGTGAAGATCACCGTCTCGTCGGTTTCGATGGTGGCGTCGGCGGCCGGATCGACGAGGATCGTGCCGGTAGTGCTGCCGGCCGCGATGACCAGCGGCGACGGGGCGGACGCATAGTCGGTGCCGAACGTGGCGGTTCCGGCCACGGTGTAACCCACCGACAGCGCGGTCAACGGCGCCTGGCTCAGGGTGACGGTGTAGACCAGATTGGTGGCGCCGTCTTCGCTGACGCTGGCAGGTGCCACGGTGATCGAAGCCGACGGCACATCGTCGTTGAGGATCGTGCCGGTGGCGCTGGCAGGAGCGCCCACGGTGTAACCGGTGCCCGCGGCGACCGTGAGGATCACGGTCTCGTTGGCTTCGACGGTGGCGTCGGCGGTCGGATTGATGGTGATGGTCGCGGTGGTCGCGCTCGCCGGGATGCTCACCGTGGCGACGCCACCGGTGTAGTCGACGCCAGCGGTGGCGGTGCCGCCGGTGGTGATGTTGACGACGGTCGGCGACGACAGATTCAGGCTGCGGGTGACGGTGTAGACCAGATTGGTGGCGCCGTCTTCATTGACGCTGGCCGGAGCGACCGCGATCGAGACCGACGGCGGCGGGCTGACGGTGAGGGTGAAGGGTTCGAGTTCGAAATAGCTGCCCGGGCCGGTGCTGGCGTCGGTGACGCGCAGCGTGACCGGGTAATTGCCTGGGGCCGCGGCGGTGGTGCCGCTGACCACGCCGGCACCGGAGATGCTGATGCCGGCCGGGAACGTGCCGGTTTCCAGCAGATAGCTGTGCGGCGCGACGCCGCCGGCGGTGGACAGCGCCTGCGAGAACGGGGCGCCCTGGATGGCGGTGGCGCTGGCCGGGACGAGCGCGAGGCTCGGGTTCTGCACCGTGCCGTTATAGCCCTTGACGACGAAGTCGCCGATGTTGTCCTGTGAGCGCACACCGAAGGCGTAACCGCCGCGCTGCGTGGGCGTACCCGACAACACGCCAGCGGCGCTCAGGGTCAAACCCGTTGGCAGCGTGCCGCCGCTCAGGCTGTAGGCATAAGGTGCCACGCCCCCGGTGGAGGTCAGCGTCTGACTGAACGGTGTCCCTGCAGTCAGGGTCGGCAACGCGGCCGGCGACACGACGATCGCCGAGGTCGGCGGGGTAATGGTGACGTTGAAGAACAGCTCATCGCCGTTTTCGTCTTCCAGTGCGAACGTGTCAGTAGTGGTCGCAGTGCCGTTGTGGGTATATGTGACGGTCTGGTTACCCCCGCCGCTCTGGGCGCTGAGGATGACCGAGCCGTTGGCCGGCAGGAATGGGGCGAAAGGTCCGCCCATGCCGAAATTGAAGGGGCCATCGCAGGCAGCCAGATCGATCGATGTCACCGTTCCGCCGTTGGCGACCGTGAGGTTCTGCGCAGGGCAATACGGCGAGACCTGTGCCGATGCCAGCGCAGGCCACAGCAGCATGGCGAAGAGCAGCCATTGCGCGCGGAAAAAAATGGCGAAACGCGACGAACGCGTACGGACGACGGACTGCTGCTGCATTTCCCTGCTCCCCTGGAGTTCGGCGCCCACCCTGAAACGCCGACAAAGCCCATTCGCGTGCTTTAAAGCTTCGAACGCGATTCGGGCCGGTATTCGGCCATCGGTCACGTCCAGTGCATGCGATTAGTCACGCATTTGAGCAGGATCGACGGGCCAGGGGAAGTCCCTTGCCGCCGAACGGCCGCCGCGCATACCCCTGCGAAGGGGTCTTGTCGGGCCGGAGACGGAGGTTCAGAGTAGGCCCGCGCGCCGCAAGATGCGTCGCGCCTACCGTCCAAGGGGAGGATATTTCGATGAGCGAATTCTTCATCGGCCAGATCATGATGGCCGGCTTCAACTTTGCGCCCAAGTACTTCGCGCAATGCAACGGGCAGTTGCTGCCCATCAACCAGAATCAGGCCCTGTTCTCGCTGTTGGGGACACAGTACGGGGGCAACGGCACCACCAATTTCGCGCTGCCGGACCTGCGCAGCCGCACGCCGATCGGCTACGCAAGCTCGGTCGACCCCGGCTGGCAGCCGCCGGCGGTGCAGATCGGCCAAGCCTCCGGTGTCGAGAACGTCACACTGCTGCAGACCAACCTGCCGGCGCATACCCATGCCATGAATGCGTCGACCAATCCGGGCGACAACCGCATTCCCGCGACCCGCGTGTTCGCCACCAGCACCAATAGCGCGACAGCGGCCAACCTGTATGCGCCCTCGAACGGCGCCCCCGTGGTGATGAACGCGCAGTCGGTGGCACCTGCCGGCGGCAACCAACCGCATCCGAACCTGCAGCCCTACACGACGATCAACTTCTGCGTCGCACTGCAGGGCATCTTCCCGTCGCGCAACTGACGCCTGGTCGAGACGGCGCGCGCGACGCGCCCGCTACGAGCATCGCGGTCCTGTCGCGTCCTTCGACGCACGGCCGCCCACCGAATCAATGGAGTGCATTCCCATGTCCCAACCTTTTGTCGGAGAAATCCGCATGTTCGGCTTCGGCCGGACGCCCAACGGCTGGCAGGCCTGCGATGGCAGCCTGCTGTCGATCGCCGAATACGAAGTCCTGTTCACCCTGATCGGCACCACCTACGGCGGCGATGGCCAGTCCACCTTCGCCGTGCCCGACCTCCGCGGTCGCCTGCCCATCCATCAGGGCCAGGGCCCGGGCCTCAGCAACTACGTCATCGGCCAGGTCTCGGGCACCGAAACGGTCACGCTCATCTCGACCCAGATGCCGACCCATACCCACGGCATGATCGCCACGACTGCTGCGTCGACCGCGCTGACGCCCGGTACCGGCCTGCTGCCAGGCACGGTCAGTGGCGACATTTTCTACGCCACCGATCTCACCGGCGCCACCCCGGCCCCAATGGCGGCGCAGTCGACCACCGTCGCCGGTGGCTCGCAGCCGCACGACAACACGATGCCGACGCTGACGGTGCAGTACTGCATCGCCTGGGCAGGCATCTATCCGTCGCAGAGCTGATGCGGCGCCGCACACCTTTCAATCCCTCGCGCCACGCCGGCGCGGTCGCGTATTCATCCGCGGCACACCTCATCGGAGGAACCAACTCATGACCGAACCCTTTATCGGCCAAATCCAGCAGTTCGGATTCAACTTCAATCCCCGCGGCTGGGCCTTCTGCAACGGCGCCACGCTGCCGATCCAGCAGAACACCGCGCTGTTCGCGCTGCTGGGCACACAGTACGGCGGCAACGGCCAGACCACCTTCCAGCTGCCGAACTTCGCCGGCCGCGCCGGCTGTCAGCAGGGCCAGGGCCCGGGACTCACGCCGCGGTCGCTCGGCGAAACCTTCGGCACCAACACGGTCACCCTGACCAGCAACCAGATTCCGCAGCACAACCACGGCATCAATGCGTTTTCCCAGTCCGACATCAACAAGAAGAGCGGCTCGCCGGCCAACGGCAGCGCACTCTCCTCGCTGGGCAGCGGCACGGCCAAGCCCTTCAT
>CBIHKW010000033.1:0-32997 GCA_966203835.1 uncultured Thermomonas sp. | reverse complement strand
GGGTCTCGGCAGTGCGTCGAATGGTCTTCGAATCGTCGATCACCATCACCCGCAAACCCTGTAGGCCGCCGGCTGGATTCTCGTCTTGCGTCATCACGTCTCCCCATGCGCCCGGCAATCGATGACCGTGTAGCTGGTTTGTCATCATTTTCAGCCACCTATATCCCAGTCTGAAGCTGGACTGTCAAGGTTTGCTTAGCAATTTCCCCGCCAAGAACGATGAAGTGGGGCTTCGGCAGCGCCAGCTTGTTACCATCCGACCCGACGAATCTTGCAGGTAGAGCGGAATGCCCAAACTCGCGCGCGACGTAGTTGTGGTCATGGACCCGATCGAGTCGATCAAAATTGCGAAAGACTCCACATTTGCGATGTTGCTCGAAGCCCAGCAACGTCAGTATCGGCTCTTTTACGTCACTCCTGGCGGATTGGGCATGCGCAGCGGCATCGCGACCGCGGAAGTGTCGCCTCTGACCGTTCGCGACGACGCAAAAGACTGGTTTCAAAGCGGACCTTCGTCACACCGTGCGCTGGGATCGAACGATCTGATCCTGATGCGCAAGGATCCGCCGGTCGACGCCGACTTCCTGCACGACACGCTGATCCTCAGCGCCGCCCAACGCGCCGGCGCGCTGGTCGTGAACGACCCGCAGGGGCTGCGCGACCACAACGAAAAACTCGCGGCGCTGGAGTTCCCGCAGTGCTGCCCGCCGACCCTCGTCAGCCGGCAGGCGCCGGCGCTCAAGGCGTTCGCCGCCGAGCACGGCGAGGTGGTGTTGAAGCCGCTGGACGGCATGGGCGGGCGTTCGATCTTCCGCTCCCGCGCCGGCGACACCAACCTGAACGTGATTCTGGAGACGCTGACCGGCGAAGGGCGGCATCTGGTCATGGCCCAGCGCTACCTGCCGGAGATCGTGGACGGCGACAAACGCATCCTGCTGATCGACGGCGTGCCGGTGGACTACTGCCTGGCGCGGATTCCGCAAGGCGATGAATTCAGAGGGAATCTTGCCGCCGGCGGCCGCGGCGAAGGCCGCCCGCTGACCGACCGCGACCGCTGGATCGCCGCCCAGGTCGGCCCGGAAATGAAGCGCCGCGGCATGCGTTTCGTGGGGCTGGACGTGATCGGTGAGCATCTGACCGAGGTCAACGTCACCAGTCCTACCTGCATCCGCGAGCTGGACAAGCAGTTCGGGCTGAACATCGCCGGGCTGCTGTTCGACGCCCTGGAGGCGGCGGCTCTGGAGGCCGACGCCTAAGCCCATGTCAGCTGTCAGCGCTCCTCTCCCTCCTCCGCCGACGATCGGCGAGGACCAGCGCCTGGGCGCGACCCTGGTGCTGTCGCTGTTGCTGCACGGGCTGCTGATCCTCGGCGTGGGCTTCGCGCTGGAGCGCGCGGCGCCGGTGGTGCCGATGCTGGATGTGATCCTGACCCAGACCAGGACACCGCTGACGCCCAAGCAGGCCGATTTCCTGGCCCAGGCGAACAATCAGGGCGGCGGCGAGCACGACAAGGCCAGCCGCCCGCGCGACCCGCAGCCGGGGACGGTGCCCCAGGCCGAGGCCGGCGTGGCGCCGCAAACGGTACGGGCGCAGTCGCCGGCACCGCAGCCGCCGCCCGAGGCCCGGGTGATCGCCAGCCCCAACAGCGATATCCGCCGCGCGGCCCCCAGCCGGGTCATGCAGGCGACCGTGACCCCGCAGCGCATCGGGCCGCAGAAAGTCGAACACGACATGGCGATGGCGCGACTGGCGGCCGAGATCCACCTGCGCTCGGCCCGTTACGCCAAGCGCCCGTCGCGCAAATTCGTCTCCGCCAGCACCCAGGAATACGCCTGGGCGAACTACCTGCGGGCCTGGGTCGACCGCGCCGAGCGCGTCGGCAACCTGAACTACCCGGACGAAGCGCGACGGCGGCAGCTGTCGGGCACGGTGGTGATCAATATCGGCATCCGCCGCAACGGCACCATCGAACGCGCCGACATCGTGCAATCCAGCGGCGTCGCGCTGCTGGACGAAGCCGCACTGCGGATCGCGAGGCTGGCCGAGCCCTACCCGCCGCTGCCCAAGACGAAAGAAGACCCCGACATCCTCAACGTCGTGCGCACCTGGCAGTTCCTGCCGGGCGGCGAGTTGATCGACAAATAGGTCAGGCCTGGCCCGCCGTTGCCATCCACATAGTTGCGTGGCTCAGTGATCGAAGATGTTTCGATCATTGTTTGAAGCAACAGGAGACATCGTAATGTCGGGCCAGGGCCCGACCTGCGCCGCTGAACGGTGTGGTCAAGCGACGTCATAGGGTGCGCCTGCGGCGCACCGGCTTTTCGATGCGTGGTGAAAGAACGGTGCGCCACAGGCGCACCCTATCGCCTGAGTTGACGCCACGACACGGGGTCGGTTTGAACGAATTGTCAGCTGCCAATCTTTACTGCAAGTCCGCCGCGACGAATCAATTTACTTCCAGTACTCGATTATCTTCGAGACTTTTCCATCACGGAACTCGAATACTGCGAGATGCTTTGATGTGATCCCTTTGTGAGTCTCTTGGCGCTCAACGGCAATGCCGTTGTAGCCGGGGATTGTCGAAATCAAAATGTAGCGAGGCTCAGTCTTGCTGTAGATGCCGCGCTCCAGGAGACGGACAGTGTTGGCGTAGAGTTCATCCCTTGTGTACGTACCACCATATTCCTCATGGAGGTAGGTAAAGTCGTCGGCATACAGAGAAAAAAGCTTGTCCACGTCGGCTACGGTCGAGCCATGCATCATGACCTTATTCTGAGCGTCCGTGACCTCAATCACCTTGGTCTTTAGCTCGTCACTGGATAACGGCACAGTATCTGCCGCTTGGGCGAACGGCGCAGCGAACATGGCCAAGATGAAGATTAGCGATCTCATTGAAGTCTCATCTGTGGAAAAAAATGTGTACGGCAATATTGCAACGGTCTTAACTTGGCAGCGAACAACTACGTCGTCTGCAATCGGGCCTGAAGGCCCTCCTACGGGCGAAATGTCTTATAGCTTCGTCCAACCGAAACCCTCGCCGCTGCGGTAATAGACGGCGGAAGCCCGCGCATACAGCGACTTCATCGGCACCAGCCCGAAGAAACGGCCATCCGCGCTGTTGCCGCGATGATCGCCCAGCACCAGCGCCATGCCTGCGGGAATCGTGACGGTCGCGAGATCCGGGCCGCCGCCGTCGCGCAGATTCAGATGCACGTCGCGCGCACCGAAATGCTCGATGTCGCTGGCATCGACATCGTGCAACGGCTGGCCGTCGATCCACAGCCGACCATCGACCACGGCAACCGTGTCGCCGCCCACCGCGACCACGCGCTTGATCAGCCGGGTGCCGTCGGTCGGCGATTTGAACACCACCACATCGCCCGGCTTCGGTTCGCCGCGATCGAGCAGCTCGATGTCGGTGAACGGCACGCGCACGCCGTAGGCCATCATGTTCACCGCGACGCGATCGCCGGGCATCAGGGTCGGCTCCATCGAGCCGCTGGGCACCTGATAGTGATTGGCGAAGGAACTGCGCGCGACGGTCAGCAACACGACCATCATCGCGAACGTCGCCCATTCGCTGCGCCAGAACGGTACTTTTTTGGCGGCACCCTCGGCCGATGCGGTCTGCGTCATCTCGTTCCCCTTTCGTCGGTCGGCGCGGATGCGCGTCGGAACATGGACCCATCACGGCCGGCCCGAGTTCCCACGAAAGCGCATGACCGATGGCCTATCGACGACGCGCCGTCAGAGGCGATCCGTACCGCCACACCGCTGTGCGGCCAGCGTCGAAAGCACGATCACGAACGCGCGGCGCGCAGTGCCTGCTGTTCGATGAGGGTGAGCGCCACCTGATTGCGCAGATAGGCGGGTTCGAGCATTTCCGGCGCCACCGCTTCGCCGCGCAGCAGCGCCGCGTGCGCGAGCCGCGCCACATCGGCCGCATGCGGCAGCGCTTCGGCATCGACCGCGCGCCAATCCGACGGCAGGCGCGCACTGAGCGCGCCGCCGAGCGCACTGAAACCGGTGCCGACGCCGAACCACGCACCGCCGCCGTCCGGCAGCGGCACAGCATCGGGCGGAAGTACCTGCTCGGCGCTCATCGGCATCGGACGCAGTACGCCGTGTTCGAGCGTCAGCCGGTAAGCGGCGACGTAGACCTCGTTCATGCGCGCATCGATGGCGGCGAGTACGCCGTCGCCCTCGCCCGCACCCAGCACGACCGAACACATCGCCAGCGCCGAGAGCGTCGACACCGGGACCGCCGGACGATCCAGCGCCAGCGCGATGCCCTGCGCGACCGCCACGCCCAGGCGCACGCCGGTGAACGCGCCGGGGCCTCGGCCGACGGCGATGGCATCGAGCTGCGATTTCGCGATCCCGGCCTCGGCCAGCAGCGCGTCCGCCCACGGCAGAGCGAGCTCGGCATGCCGGCGCGGCGCGATCTCGTGGCGCTCGCGCACGTCGCCGTCGACCCACAGGGCGACGGAGCAGGCTTCGGTGGAGAGTTCAAAGGCGAGCAGGTTCATACCGCTATTGTAGGTCGGGCCCTGGCCCGACATTACGATCCGTCCGTTTGCGTCGCGTGATGATCGAAACCGTTCCGCTCGTTGTCCGTAACGATCCGACGGTGCGGGATGTCGGGCCAGGGCCCGACCTACGACGCCGGCTCCGGATGCGCCGCATCGTCGAAAAACGCCTGCACATCCGCCAGCGAGCGGGTACGCGCGAACGGCGGCAACGAATCGAGGAAGGTGCGGCCGTAGGATTTTCCGATCAGGCGCGGATCGCAGAGCACCAGCACGCCGCGGTCGGTTTCGGTGCGGATCAGGCGGCCGACGCCCTGCTTCAGCGCGATCACCGCCTGCGGCAGTTGTTCGTCGCGGAACGGATTGCCGCCCTCGCGGCGGATCGCGTCCAGGCGCGCCTCGAACACCGGATCGTCCGGCGCGGCGAACGGCAGTTTGTCGATGACCACCACGCTCAGCGCGTCGCCGGCCACGTCCACGCCCTCGCGGAAACTGGCGGCGCCCAGCAGCACACCGTTGCCGGAATCGCGGAAACGCTGCAGCAGCACCGAGCGCGGCGCTTCGCCCTGCACGAACAGCGGCCACGGTCCGTTGCGCAACAGTTCCGCGGCTTCGCGCAGCGCGCGATGCGAGGCGAACAGCACGAACGCGCGGCCGCCCGAAGCTTCCAGCACCGGACGCACGACATCGATCACCGCAGAGGTGTAGTCGCGCGAATTCGGCTCCGGCATGCGCTGCGGCAGATAGCACAGCGCCTGGTGCGGCCAGTCGAATGGACTCGGCGCCAGCAGCGTGCGCGGTTTGTCCAGACCCAAGCGCACCGACAGATGATCGAACCCCCCGGCGACCGCAAGCGTCGCCGAAGTGAACACCCACGCGGCGCGCGACTGTTCGCGATGATTGCGCAGCGGCCCGGACACATCCAGCGGCGTGCGCTGCAGGCGGAAGCCGCGCGGCGACAGTTCGTACCAGCGGACATCGTAAGGCTTCGCTTTCTCCCCTCTCCCGTCGGGAGAGGGGTCGGGGGAGAGGGTCGGGTCGCCATCGTTCTCGACGAACGCCTCGTCCACGCTTTCATGCAACTCGGCGCGCAGCTGCGCGCCCTCGCCGTTCTCGTCATCGGCGAGTTCACGCCGTCGCGAAAAATCCGGCGGCGCCCAGCGCAGCAGCCGCGCGCGATTGTCGAGCGCACGCGCATGACAGCTCTCGAAACCGGGCGCGGCCTCGCGCAGCGGCGCCAGCGCATCGATGAATGCGCACAGCGCGTCGTCGAGCGCGCCGAGCGCATCGAACACGCCGGGCTCCTGCATCGCGCGCCAGCGGGTGCCGCGCGGCGGCAGCGGTTCCATCGCCGCGCGCAGTTCGCGCGTGGCCTCTTCCAGCGACCGCGCCGGGCCTTGCAGCACCGCGAGCGCGCCGGTGGTGGTCTTGCATTCGGCCACCGCGTCGCGCGCCACTTCCACCAGCGGCCGCGCGCTCAGGCCTTCGCCGAAGAACTGCGCGGCGAGTTCCGGCAACTGGTGCGCTTCGTCGACCACGAACACCTGCGCGCCGGGCAGGATTTCGCCGAAACCTTCCTGTTTCAGCGCCAGATCGGCGAGCAGCAGATGATGATTGACGACCACCACATCCGCGGCCTGCGCGCGCTGGCGCGCTTGGACCACGAAGCAGTCGTCCCACGATGGACACTCGCTGCCGAGGCAGTTGTCGGTGGTCGAAGTGACCATCGGCAGCAGCGGCGAATCCTCGGGCAGCGCGTCGAGTTCGGCCAGATCGCCCATCCGCGTGCGCCCGCTCCAGGCGACGATGCGCTGGAACTGGGTGATCTGTTCTTTCGACGTGAAGCGCGGCTCGCCCTTGCTCTTTTCGAGCCGGTATTTGCACAGATAATTCGCGCGGCCTTTCAGCAGCGAGGTCTTCACGCCGATGCCGAGCGCGTCGCGCACCCGCGGCAGATCGCGGTGATACAGCTGATCCTGCAGCGCGCGGGTGCCGGTCGAGACGATGGTCTTGAGGCCCGACAGCAATGCCGGCACCAGATACGCGAAGGTCTTGCCGGTGCCGGTGCCGGCCTCGGCCAGCAGCACCGCGCGATCTTCGACGGTTTCGGCGATCGCCATCGACAGCTGTTGCTGCGGCGTGCGCGGCGCGAAGCCGGGAATCTGTACCGCGAGCACGCCGCCGTCGCTCAGCGCATCGCGGCAGGCGCGGGCCAGTGCGGAGCGCGACTCCAGCGCAGTGTCGTCTGCGCCCGCATCGCGGCCGCTGCGGACGTCGGAAGCCATACTCATGCGCTCAATACCGCGGTGGGCCGGTGAGCGTGCAATCGGCATGCCGACGCTCGGCATCGATCAGCGCAGCCACGATCTCCGTCGATTCGCGCTCCCACTGCGCGAATTTCTCGCCCTTGAGCTTGCCGTTGGCCTGCTGTTGCAATACGCGCTGGCGATGGGCGAGCTGCTGGCGGATCGTCGCCCAGTGCCGGCGGCACAGCGGCCCGACCTTGCCACCGAGCGCATAAGCGTCGCGCGCGAGCGTCGCGGCCTTGTCCAGATCCTTCTGCAGTACCGCGACTTCGGCGCGCTCCTGCAGCAAGGCCGGATCCTGCGGCGCGATGCCGAGCGCCTTGTCCAGCGCAGCGGCGGCATCGGGATAGCGGCGTGCGCTTTCGAACTGCGTGGCCTGCACGCGCAGATCCTCGACCATCGGGTCGCGCAGCGGCTGGACGTCGAGTTCGCCCTTTTCGAACGCGCCCGCGCCGCGGATCTCGGCGACGATCTGCTCCGGCGCGGGGCCGCTCCATTGCTGCACCGGCGGCGCGCTGGTGCAGGCGGCCAGCAGAAGCAGGCCGGCAGCGGAAACAGAACAACGGATCATGCGGTTCATGCGATATGCGCCTCGATCGCGCTACCCGAAGGCAACATGCCGCGCTGCTGATCGCGACGCTCCTGCTCGCGCCGTTCCTGTTCGCGGCGATCGGCGTCTTCGCGCTGGCGACGTTCACGGTATTCGCGCTCGCGCGCCTCGCGGTACTCCTGATCGCGCTGCTGTTGCTGGCGATACGTCTCGTCCCGCGCGCGCTGTTCGGCGAACCGCGCTTCGTTGGCCTGCTGGATCCGCAGGTTGTCGCGCCGCTGCTGCTCGCGATAACCCTGCTCGTTCTGGTCCTGGCGTTCCTGACGCTCGCGCTCCTCGCGCAACTGCTGCTCGCGGCGCTGCTCTTCTTCGCCGCCGTCCGCCTCGCGGTCGCCGCGGCCGAAGATCTTGCTCCAGAAGCCCTCATTTTCGGAACCGTCGACTTCGCTGCCTTCAGCCCCGTCGATGCTTTCCGGTTCGGCCAGCAGGCAGGGCTGGTAGGCGGGTGCGAATCCGCTGACGAAGCCGATCCGGCGCGCGCCCGGGCAGCCGGCATCGGTGGTGTGGCCGTCGGCCACCCACTGCCAGTCGATGCCCTTGCCGCCGACCTGCAGCGGCGCGGTGGGCAGGCGCGAGAACAGTCCCGACCAGACCCGCATCGCGCCGGTGGCGCCGTACAGGCCGGTGGTCGCGTTCTGGTCGTTGCCGACCCAGATCACTGCAAGATGATCGCCGGTCCAGCCCGCGAACCAGCTGTCGCGGCCGTCGTTGCTGGTGCCGGTCTTGCCCGCGGGCTGCAATCGGCCGAGGCCGTCGCTCATCAGTTGACGGCCGGTGCCGGAGCTGACCGCCTGCTGCAGCGCCGACGTCACCAGTCGCGCGGCGACCGCATCGCCGGTCTGCGCCGGCTTCGGCGCCGCGTCGTAGCG
This sequence comes from uncultured Thermomonas sp., assembly GCA_966203835.1. Classification (GTDB taxonomy): domain Bacteria; phylum Pseudomonadota; class Gammaproteobacteria; order Xanthomonadales; family Xanthomonadaceae; genus Lysobacter_I. The sequence goes on along the minus strand of CBIHKW010000033.1, from coordinate 24,683 downwards.
GTTGAGCGCCTTGCCGTTGGTATCGAGCACGCCGCGCACCGCGTGCAGCGGCTGGATTTCGCCGCCGGAGGCGAGGAATTGATACAGCTGCGCCATCGCATACGGGCTCTGGTCGAGCGAGCCCAGGATCAGCGACGGATTCTGGCCGGCGTCGATGCCGGCGAGCGTGCGCAGCAGATCGCTCAGACGCTGCGGCCCCACGTCCATGCCGATCCGCACCGTCGACTGGTTGTAGGACTGCGCCAGCGCGTCGATCAGGCGCACGGTGCCGTGGCTGCGACCGTCGGAATTGCCGGGTTTCCAGCGTTTGCCGTTGTCGAGCGTGATGCTGACCGGCGAATCGTCGACGGTGGACGCCAGCGAATATTTGTCGGGCTGCGCCAGCGCCAGCAGGTACACGAACGGCTTGAGCAGCGAGCCCACCGGACGCTGCGCCTGCACCGCGCGATTGAAGCCGTGCTCGTCGAAGCTGCGGCTGCCGATCACCGCCACCACTTCGCCGCTGTGGACATCGGTGACCACCACGCCGGCCTGCAGCGGCGGCCGACGCGAGGTGCCCAGCGCCTTCATCGTGCGGGTCACCGCGCCTTCGGCGTAAGCCTGGGCCGAAGGCGACATGCCGGTAAGCACGGTCAGCCCGGCGCCCTGCAGTTCTTCTTCGGAATAATCGCGCGCCAACTGGCGGCGGACCAGATCGACATAGGCCGGGAACCGGTTCGCGACCATGCTGCCGGGCACATCGGTGACGCCCAGCGGCGCCTTGACCGCGCGGTCGTATTCCTTCTGATCGATGGTGCCGGTCTCCAGCATCTTCGCCAGCACCAGATTGCGGCGCTCCAGCGCGCGCGCCGGCTGTTTGCGGGGGTTGTACCAGGACGGCCCCTTCACCAGCCCGACCAGCAGCGCGATGTGTTCTGTGGACAGATCGTCGAGATGGCGGCCGAAATAGAACTCGGCGCCCGACGCGAAACCGTGGATCGCCTGCGAACCGCGCTGACCGATGTCGACCTGGTTGAGATAGGCCTCCAGGATTACGCCTTTTTCGTAGCGCGCGTCGATGATCAACGCGTACAGGATTTCGTTGAATTTGCGGGTGTAGGTCTGTTCCTTGCCGATGCCGAGCAGACCGGAACGCGCGAGCTGCTGGGTCAGCGTGCTGCCGCCCTGTTTGACCTCGCCGCCGGACTTGACCCAGACCCAGAGCGCGCGGGCCATGCCGCTGGGGTCGATGCCGTGGTGGCGCGCAAAATCGCGATCCTCCACCGCCTGCAGGCTGTCGGTGAGCAGCGGCGGCACTTCGCTGATCCGCACCAGCCGGCGCTCTTCCTGCTTCTGGCCGTACAGCGTGGCGATGCGCGCGGGATCGAGTTTGGCGGACTTCACCGCGCGACCACGCGCCAGATCGCGCACCGACTGCACGCGGCCGCCGGAGACCGTGACTTCGATCCGGCTGGGGCCGACCAGACCGCCGACATCCTGATAGCCGCGGTTGGCGATGCGCCAGCGCGCGCCCTTGACGCTGTACATGCCGGGACGCTCGCCCTTGCCGTCGTCGCGATAGGAGGCGGCCTCCAGTTCGGTCTTCAGGGTGCGGGCGTCCATCGCCATGCCCTGGGCCAGATGCAGCGGGCGGGCGTAGACGCGGGTGGGCACCTGCCAGCGCAACTGACCGAAGCGCACGCTGACCTGATGGTTCAGGTACAGGGTGTAGGGGATCAGGAAGCCCATGCCGATGGCCACCGCCACCAGCCCCCAGCTCAGCAGCCGCCGACGCCAGCCGCGGCCTGAGCCGCCGGCTTCGTCGAGGCCTTCGTCCTCGTCGTAAGCGTCGTCCTGATCTTCCGGGTCGTCGTCGATATCTTGATTGCGGGCCATTCGGTCGGAGTCTTGCCTGTACGTGCGGATCGGCGTGTGCGTGCGATCGGGCGGGAGATGCGAAAATGCCGCCCGAGTCTAGCAGGGTGCCGCGATCCGGCACGCCGCGACGCGCCACGATCCGCCGCATCTTCCGCATCCCCTCCGCCGCCCCGCCGCAGACCTCAGGAGTCGCCCCCAGGATGTCGTTCTCGTCCGCCGATCTGCGGTTCATCTGGCGTCGTGGTTTCGGCCTGCTCCGGCGCGGCTGGGCCAGCCTGCGCACCCGCGGCTGGCGCGTCACCTGGGATCGCGCGCGAACGCAATTCGGCCGCGCGACGCCGCTGCCGCCGGGCAGCCTCTACACGCCGGCGCAGACCTCGTTCGCACCGTTCGCCATCGCGACCTCTGCAGCACCGAGCGCGAGCATCGTCATCCCGGTCTACGACCAGTTCGCGCATACCCTCGCCTGCCTGCGCGCGCTCGCCGCGCATCCGCCCGCGACGCCGTTCGAGGTGATTGTGGTCGACGACGGCTGCAGCGACGAAACAACGACCGCGCTACCGCAGATCGCCGGCGTGCGTTACCACCGCCGCGCGCAGAACGGCGGCTTCATCGCCGCCTGCAACGACGGCGCGTCGCTGGCGCGCGGCGACTACCTGATCTTCCTGAACAACGACACCCTTCCACAGCCGGGCTGGCTCGACGCGCTGCTCGGCACCTTCGCCGAACACACCGACGCAGGTCTGGTCGGCGCGCAGTTGCTGTATCCCGACGGCCGCCTGCAGGAAGCCGGCGGCGTAGTGTTCGCCGATGGCAGCGGCTGGAATTACGGCAAGTTCGAATCGCCCGAGGATCCGCGCTTCTGCTATCTGCGCGACTGCGATTACGTCAGCGGCGCGGCGCTGGCGATTCCGCTCGCACTGTTCGCGCAGCTCGGTGGCTTCGACACGCGCTACGCGCTGGCTTATTACGAAGACACCGATCTCGCTTTCGCGGTGCGCGCCGCCGGCAAGCGCGTGATCTACCAACCGGCCGCGCGCGTGATCCACGCCGAAGGCGGCACTGCCGGCACCGACACCAACGTCGGGATGAAGGCCTATCAAGTGCGCAACCGCGCCATCTTCGCCGCGCATCGCCGCGAGGCGCTGGCGCAGCAGTTGCCTGCGAACACGGTGCCGACGCCGGCGCTGCTGCATCGGCGACAGAAGCAGATCCTGATCGTCGACACCCGGACCCCGCGACCGGATCACGATTCGGGCTCGCTGCGGCTGGTGAACCTGATGCGGCTGCTGCGCGAGGAAGGCGCGCACGTGGTGTTTTTGCCGCAGGACGGCCAACGCATCGAACCCTACGCCACGCAGTTGCAGCATCTCGGCGTCGAGGTCTGGCACGCACCGTTCGCGGCAGCGGCGCCGGTGTGGCTGCGCGAACACGGGCCGCGCTTCGATGTGGCGATGGTCAGCCGTCATTACGTGATCCGCGAATTCATCCCGCTGCTGCGCAGGTACGCGCCGCAGGCGACACTGATTTTCGACACCGTGGATCTGCACTACCTGCGCGAGCGTCGCGGCGCCGAAGTCAGCGGCGACACCGCATCGGCGCGCGCCGCCGAACGCACCCGCGCGCTGGAGTTGGACGCGATCGCCAACGCCGACACGACGCTGGTGGTCAGCGAGATCGAACGCGATCTGCTGCGCATCGACGCGCCGGATGCGCGGGTCGAACTGCTGTCGAACCTGCACCGGATCGCCGGCGCCGGCCAACCCTTCGCACAGCGCCGCGACCTGGTGTTCGTCGGCGGTTTCGGCCATCCACCGAACGTCGATGCCGTGCGCTGGTTCGCGCAGCAGGTGTTTCCGGCGATCCGCGCGCGCCTGCCGGACGTGGCCTTCCACTGCATCGGCAGCGATCCGCCGCCAGACATCCAGGCACTGGCCACGCTGCCCGGCGTGATCGTGCATGGACACGTCGCCGACATCGACCCGTACATGCACGGCGGCCGCATCGCGATCGCGCCGCTGCGCTACGGCGCGGGCGTGAAAGGCAAGGTCAATCTGAGCATGGCCCACGGCCAACCGGTGGTGGCCACCGCCTGCGCGGTGGAAGGCATGCATCTGCGCGACGGCGAAGACGTGCTGGTCGCCGACGATCCGCAGGCCTTCGCCGATGCTGTGGTGCGTTTGTACGAAGACGAAATCCTGTGGAACACGCTTGCCCGCAACGGGCTGGACAGCGTGGCGCGGAATTTCTCGCTGGAGGCCGCGCGGGAGACGGTGAGGAAAGTCTTTCAACTGTAGAGCGGCCTTCAGGCCGGCCCGGGACGAACCGGATATGCGATGGCAACTGAGGCCGCGCCTGCGGCTGATGTCAGTGAGCTGGCAGGGGGTGGAAACGCGAGTGGTAATGAGGAAAGCAGCGGCCTGAAGGCCGCTCTACAGTGGCGGCGCTGCACTCAACGCTCCACCGACTCCGCCGCACGCAGCCGCTCGGCGAACTCCGCAAGACCCGACGCACGCGCATCGAGCCCGCGCGCGGCATCGTGCGCGGCGCGCGCGCCGTCGACATCGCCGCTGCCGAGTCGTTCTTCGCCCACCGCCACCCAACGCTGCGCGAGCCGGCTACGCGCGTCGGCGATCTCGTTGCGGTCGCCGGCCAGCGCGATGCCCGCATCCAGACAGACCCGCGCGCGCTGCAGACGGTTGTCGCGCAGTTCGTTCTCGAAACACTCGCGCACCCGCGGCAGCATGCGCGCGCTGGCCCGACGCACACCGATATCGTCGGGCGCGAGCGCACGCGCCGCGCGCAGTTTGTCGAACGCGCTGTCGCCGGGCGGCGTGAGCCAGTCGCCGCGGGCTTCGGCGGCGGCGGCTTCGTCCAGCAAGGTGCGCAGGCGCCGTTCCAGCACCCGCGGCGGCAGTCGCGGGCCGGCGGTGTCGCGCGCACGCGCGGCCCGCTGCAGCGCGTCGCGCACCTGCGTCCACTCCGGCGAATCGGGGACCAGCGCCTGCGCGGCGGCCAGCTCGGCGTTCGCGCGGTCGAAGCGGAAATCCGCCGCGGCTTCGCGCGCGCGCGCGGCATGCGCACGCGCGACCGCGAGCAGACCCGCGTCGGCGGCATCGGTCTCGACGCCGCTGGCCCGCCAGGCGCGATAACCCTCGCCAGCGCGGCCCAACCGGCCGGCGCGCAGATCCGCGTCGGCGCGTCGGCGCACGCGCTCGACCGCCTGCACCAGCGCCGCCTGGGTTTCCGGCAGATCGCCGTGACCGGCGTCGTACTCGACCGCAGTGGCGATACCGGCCGCGGCCACCGCCAGATCGCCGCGATCCAAGGCCGCACGGGCCTGCTGCAAGCGGGTGGTCAGCGCGTCCTCGCGGCCTTCCAGCGCCGCCAGATGCGCCGGCTGCAATTCCAGGATCCGTCGATACCGCGGCAGCGCCGCATCGGCACCGCCTTCCAGTCGCCCCGCCGCGCGCGCGGCGTCGGCGGCGCGCTGCAGATCGTCGATACCGGCCACCGCCGCTTCGCGCCGACGCAGGATCTCGGCCACAGCATCGGTCTGCGCGCGCGGCGCGGACAGCGTGCGCGCAAGCCGCAACTGCCGATGCGCTTCGACGAACGCGCTGCGTTCGGCGGCCGCGCGCGCCTGTTGCACCGCCGCCTGCGCCACCCGCGCCAGCCCCGAACGCAATTCGGCGCGATCCGGGTCGATCGCCATCGCGGCTTCGTACAGTTCGCGCGCACCGCTGCCGTCGTCGGCGCTCAAACGCCCCTGCTGCAGCGCGGCTTCGGCCTGCAGCCGCAGGGCCTCGGCTTCCGCCACTGGCCACAGGCGTTCGGCGATGGGGCCGCGCAGCGCGATGACCAGCACCAGCAGTGCGCCGCCTACCGCCACCAGCGTCCACGGCCAGCGCGCGCGGCAATGTTCGCGGAGGCGTCGCAGCGGCGTGTCGCGGGCGGAGGTCACGGCCGCAGGATAACGCGACGCATCACCCCCGCAGCACCTGCTCCACGCCGGAGAGGCTGTCGATGCGGCCCAGCAGGCGGCTCAGCTGTTCGTGGTCGCGCACCCGCAGTTGCATGCGCAGGCGCACGCGACTGCCTTCGAGGGTGTCGCTGTGGATCGACAGCACGTGGGCGTCGTCCTGCGCGATCAGATTGGTCAGGTCTTTCAGCAGCCAACGGCGGTCGACCGCATCCACCTGCACGTTGACGGTGTGGCCGCCGACGACCCGGCCCCACTCAACCGACAGCACCCGCTGCGGCTGGTTGACCGACAGCCGCAGGAACGCCGCGCAGTCGGCGCGATGCACGCTGACCCCGCGGCCCTGGGTGAGATAACCGACGATGGCTTCGCCCGGCAGCGGATGGCAGCAGCGGGCGATCTGCATCAGCAGGTTTCCCAGCCCGACCACGGTGAACGCGGAGCCGCCGGACGCCGTGCGCGGCAATTTGGGCGGCGCCCGCGCCAACTCGCCGCGCTGCGTATCGCGCGCAGGCTCCGACGCCTCCTGACGCCCGCGTTCGTAGTCCAACAGCGCACGCCCGACCTGGTGCGGGCCAGCATCGCCCAGCGCCACCATCACGTACAGGTCGTCCACGGTGTCGATGTGGAACTTCGCCAGCATCGGCGTCAGGTCGGCCTGCAGCAGCGACAGCCGTCGCAGCTCTTTTTCCAGCAGTTCGCGCCCCGCCTGCACGTTGCGCACGCGGTCCAGTTTGTGGAACCACGCCCGCACCTTGTCGCGCGAGCGGCCGCTGGCGAGGAAGCCGTTCGCCGCCACCAGCCAGTCGCGGCGCGGTTCGGCGGTCTTCGCGGTGAGGATTTCGACGCGCTCGCCGCTGCGCAATTTGTAGTCCAGCGGCACGATCCGGCCGTCGACCTTCGCGCCGCGGCAGCGGTGGCCGACCATCGTATGCACGTGGTACGCGAAATCCAGCGGCGTCGCGCCCACCGGCAGATCGACCACATCGCCCTGTGGCGTCAGCGTGTAGATGCGGTCTTCCACCAGTTCGCTGTCGAAGGCCTTGCGCAGACTTTCGTCGCTGCCGGCATCCTCGCGGCCCGGTTCTTCGCGGTTTACTTCTTCGCGGCCGCCGTCGAGCAGCTTGCGCATCCATTCGATCTTGCGGTCCAGGCCGGCGTCGGCGGGCGCGCTGCGCCCTTCCTTGTAGCGCCAGTGCGCGGCCACGCCCAGTTCGGCCTGCGCATGCATGTCGTGGGTGCGGATCTGCACTTCGAGCGTCTTGCCTTCCGGCCCGACCACGGCGGTGTGCAGCGACCGGTAGTCGTTGCGCTTGGGCCGCGCGATGTAATCGTCGAATTCGCTGGGAATCGGCGTCCACAGCGCATGCACTGCGCCCAGCGCGGCGTAGCAGGCCGGCACGTCCTTCACCATCACCCGCACCGCGCGCAGATCGTAGAGTTCGCCGATCGGCACGCCTTTCTTCTGCAGCTTCTTCCAGATGCTGGTGATGTGCTTCGGTCGACCGGCGACCTCCGCCTCCACGTCCTGCGCCTTCAGCGCCTCGCCCAGATCGCGTTTGACCTGTTCGATATAGCGTTCGCGATCGCCGCGCTTCTCGTCCAGCCAGCGCGCGATCTTCTGGTAGGTCTCGGGATCGAGATGGCGGAACGCCAGATCCTCCAGCTCCCACTTCAGTTGCCAGATGCCCAGGCGGTTCGCCAGCGGCGCGTGGATGTCGCGGGTCAGCTGCGCCAGCGCCCGGCGCTCGGCTTCGGGGCGCTTGCCGGCGGTGCGCATCTGCGCCAGCTGTCGCGCCAGCAGCACCGGCACCACCCGCAGATCGCGCACCATCACCAGCAACAGCCGGCGCAGGCCCTCGGCGTTGCGGCCACCGGCATCGGCGGCATGCAGCGTCCACACCTGCGCCGCCGCGCGCTGGCCTTCCAGCAGGGTCGCGACCGTCGGCCACTGCTTCGCCAACTGCGGTTCGATCCGCGCCCGCCACGCCGGCAGATCGTTCAGGATCGCCGCCAGTACCACGTCGCCATCGGCGTTCAGCTGCGCCAGCGCGCCCAGGGTGTCGGCCAGCTCCGTCAACACAGTCTCGCCCAGCGGCTCCGGTCCGGCCGCCTGCTCCAGCGCCTGCCGCCACGGCGCCGCCAGGGCCGCCACCGGCGGCAGCGACAACAGGGCATCGGGCAGTGGCGCGACGGCGGACACGTGTGTTCGAAACCGGGGGAAGGTACGCCTACACTAGCGGCGTCCCGCCTTCGGCGAAATCCCCAGAGGAACCCCCATGTCGATACTCCGCCCGCTGCTGCCGCTCGCGCTGCTCGCCGCCTTCGCGTTCTCGCCGCTCGCCGCCCTCGCGCAGAAGCCCATCGAACGCGACATGACCCCGGAAGAGTTCAAGGCCGCCGGCCTCGACAAACTCGCGCCGGAAGAGCTGGCCAAGCTCAACGCCTGGCTTGGCCGCAAGATCGACACCGCCGCCACCGAAGCGGCGAGCCTGGCCAAGGACAAGGTCGAACAGGAAAACCGCGGCTTCTTCCACTTCGGCTCGAACGAACCCATCGTCGGCCGCATCAGCGGCGAGTTCCGCGGCTTCGGCAAAGGCCGCACCTTCACCCTCGAGGGCGGCCAGGTCTGGCGCCAGACCGACACCGCCACGCTGGTCGGCGCGAAACTCGACAGCCCCGAAGTGCGGATCAACCCCAGCATCTCCGGCAACGGCTGGTATCTCGCGGTGAAGGGCTACAACACGCGAGCGAAGGTCGAGCGGGTGAAGTGAGCCGCGGGCGTACACACGGGCGAAGGCACGGATGCCGCCTGTGCGGGCATCGCACACCTCAGGCTTCACACCGACCATGACCAGGCACTCGAACTACCTGAGCATCAGGCACCGCGGCAAAGCCATCCCTTATGGCGGCGACGGCGTGCTGCGCGAAGACGGCCATGCCAACCATGGTTTCAGGTACGTCAAAGGCGACGACACGGCGCTGCGTTCGATTCCGGAGCTGACCGACGACCCCGACCTGCTCGAATTGGCGCTTGCGATCAATGCGCCTCAAACCGGCCTGTTCTCCATCGGTTGCGTCAGCGGGCAGGAACACGATGATCGAGGGTACAGACACCACGGCTATATGGAGTTCGCCATCAACTCGCGATCGGCGATCGTCGATGCAAAAAACTATTTTCCGATCTTCTTCCGCTTCGACCGCTTCTTGATCGACGCCAGGTTCTCCGCACCCACGTCGTTCAATTGGGATCTGGAAGGCGCCACGTTCAGCGAATGCGACGATTCCGCGGGATTCACCTGCAGCATCTTCATCAACACGGATTACTCGCAGACCCGGGAATCGGCCACGAACATCTGGTCGGAATCGCTGGGCGCGCTGGGTTATTTCCTGCAGAGCGTACCGCCCGAGCGGCGGGATTATCTGTACCGGCAATGATGGCGGACGTTGTTCGAACCGCCCGCTTCTGGCCTGCCTGATTCAAACCTCAGCCCCATAGCCCGGGTGCGCCTCGGCCAGCAACCGCTTGAGCCGGTTGTTCTGTGCTTCCAGTTCCTTGAGCCGCTTGGTGTCCTCGGTCTCCATACCGCCGTACTTGGCCCGCCAAGCATAGAAGCTGGCTAGGCTGAAGCCATGCTGCCGACCCAACTCGGCGACCTCCATGCCGGCATAGCCCTGCTTGATGAACCCGATGATCTGCTCGGTGGTGAATCGACTCTTCTTCAATGTCCGTCCTCTTGGGGTGACGGACTTTACAGCTTCAACTGGTACGGCTCGATGAGGGCAGGTCAAGGTTCAGTTGGAGGTGATCTGCGCTTTATATGCAACTAGAAACGCGTCGGAAGCCACCTGATCGGCCAGCGCCCTCAAACTCGCAGCCGAGGCTGGGCCCAGAGCGACCTCGACTTGATCGTTTGCTGCCGCCCAGCGCACCACTGCTTCGGAAAGCAGTGTCTTGCCAAGCGGGGTGAGAACGCCGTGTTTGGTCCGCCGATCTTGGGCGTCTTGATGCAGCTCAACAATTCCATCGCGCACCAGCGGCCTGAGTGCATGGGTCAAGGCCGAAAGTTGGATAGCAAGCCGGGTCGCCAGATCCTGCAGCATCGGTCCTTGTTGATCGGCTGCCATGAGCTTGTCTATTTCCGCGATGAGCGCGAGCTGCGTGGCTTTGAGGCCCAGCGGCGCAAGCGCGTCGTCATATAGCTGTCCAAGTCTGCGAGCCGCAAGGCGCAGCGATGTGGCCGTGCAGACCCGTCCGCCCAAGATTCCCTGCTCACTTGCGGCGGTCCTATCCGGGCTGTTTTTCGTATCAATCAGATTTGAAGACATAACCATATTTTAATAATTATTGAGTGCTGCACCATCGGCAAGCAGCTGGCTGTGAATTTTACAGTTTGGCCCTCAATCATATTGCATTTGAGCCCTCATTCGCACTACACTTGAGCCCTCAACAATATTAGTTGAGCCCTTAACCACACTGGAAGGCTATCTAATGACAAATCCAAACTCCAAGAATATCGCCCTTGTCACCGGGGCTTCCTCCGGTATCGGAGCCGTTTATGCGGATCGCCTCGCTGCGCGAGGATACGATCTCATCCTCGTCGCCCGGCGCGCTGATCGCCTGGAAGCCCTCTGCGCACAAGTCTCAAAGGCGCACGGCATCAAAGCCGAGGCGATCTCAGCCGATCTGACCAAAGACCAGGACCTAGCGCGGATCGAGACGCTTCTGGCCACCAATAGCGACGTGCGCGTCCTGGTGAACAACGCTGGCATTGCGCGACTGGGACCGGGTACCCAGACGTCTGCGGACGACGCGCAGTCCCAGATCGCCCTGAATATCACAGCGCTGACGCGCCTGACGCAAGCTGCACTGCCCGCCTTCGTGGCGAGAAACCAGGGCCTGATCATCAATATCGCATCTGCCCTGGCCGTCCACTCGCTGCCGATCAGCGCCATCTACAGCGGCACCAAGGCCTTCGTATTGCAATACAGCAGAGGTTTGCAGCAAGAACTTGCCGAAACCGGCGTGAAGGTTCAACTGGTCTTGCCCGCATCGACAGCCACCGAGCTCTGGGATCTGTCAGGCGTTCCGCTGGCTGCCCTCAACAAGGAGACCTTGATGACGACCGAAAACATGGTCGATGCAGCGCTCGCGGGCTTGGACCAGGGCGAAACGATCACGTGGCCGTCGGTCGCCGATGCAACGCTTTGGGAGAAATACGATGCGGCCCGCTCCGCGCTGTTCGCGGACACCCAAGCTGGAACGCCAGCCCCTCGTTACAAGATCGGTTGATTTCCGCTAACGGAACGTCACTGCTCTTCCTTTTCTCTCCCCTTTTCCATTTTCCCCAGGACAGTCCATGCTTTTCGACGCCTTTTCCCTGCGTGCCACCAAGCTCAGCAATCGCATTGTGATGTCGCCGCTTACGCGCAGCCGCGCGAGCGACAACAACACGCCCAACAGCCTGATGGCTGCTTATTACGCCCAGCGTGCAAGCGCCGGTCTCATCATCACGGAAGGAACCTCGCCGTCGCCCAACGGTTTGGGGTATGCCCGCATCCCCGGCCTGTTCAATGAGGCCCAGGTGCAAGGTTGGAAGCTCGTGACGGACGCAGTGCATGCCAAGGGCGGCAAGATCGTCGTCCAGCTGATGCATACCGGTCGCGTGACCCACCAAGCCAATCTGCCGGCCGGCGCTGAAGTGCTTGGACCTTCACCGGAGACCTGCCCTGGAGAGATGTGGACCGATACGCAAGGCAGCCAGCCGCACACGCCACCGCGCGCCATGACCGAGGCCGACATCCAGACCGTAATCGGCGAATACGCAACGTCCGCGCGCCTTGCCATCCAAGCGGGCTTTGACGGCATCGAGTTACACGCCGCCAACGGCTACTTTCTCGAGCAATTCCTGAACGCCAACATCAACCGCCGCACGGACGGCTACGGCGGCACGGCCGAAGGGCGCAACCGGTTAGTGCTGGAGGTTGCTCGTGCGACCGTGAAGGAGATCGGTGCTGAGCGCGTCGGCATCCGCTTGTCGCCCCACGGTGTGGTCAATGCTGCCGGCGCATTCGATGGCGTGGACGAACAGTACCTGGCGCTGGTCAAGCAACTCTCCGCGCTCCGCCTCATGTACGTTCACGTCCTGGACCATTCGGCGATGGGCGCCCCGCCTGTCCCGGCGAAGCTGAAGGCCGATTTGAGGGCTGCGTTTGACGGCCCCTTCATCCTCGCGGGCGGACAGGACAAAGCCAGCGCACAACAGGCGCTGAGCGAAGGTCGCGCGGACCTGGTAGCCATGGGCAGGCCTTTCATCGCCAACCCTGATCTGGTCGAGCGCATGCGCCAAGACGCGTCATTGAACGCGCCAGCCCCCGCCACGTTCTACACGCCGGGCGCCAAGGGCTACACCGACTATCCGACGCTCGCAGGTTAGGCATCAACCATCCTCAAACTCCCAACCCGCCTCAACCTCACGACTCACCAAAGGCACCCATATGACTTTCATGAATGCTTTCAAAACCTCGCTCATGTCCATTGCGCTTGCGGCCACGGCCAGCCTAATACCGGCCGGTGCCTCCGCAGCTCCCAAGGGGAAGATCCTTGTCGTGATGTCCAGCGCCCAAGAACTAGAACTCCGGGATGGAAAGCAGTACGAAACGGGCTACTTCCTCAACGAGCTTGCCGTTCCGTTGCGGATGCTCGTCGAAGCGGGGTACACACCAGTGTTCGCCAATCCCAAGGGCAACACGCCTCAAATGGATGCGAGTTCGAACAACAAGAATTACTTTGGAGGCAATGATGCGAAGCGCGAAGAAGCCCTTTCCTTCGTGGCGGAGTTCGACGCGTTGAAGAGGCCGAAGACGCTGGCATCCGTTGCCTCGGAAGGCGCCAGCGGCTATGCAGCGGTGTTCATTCCGGGCGGCCACGCACCGATGCAAGACCTGCTGAAGGACCAGTCGCTCGGCACCATCCTGAAGAACTTCCACGCGGCCGCGAAGCCTACAGCGATCATCTGCCACGGGCCGATCGCTCTTCTGTCCACCCTGCCCGAAGCAGCCAAGTTTCAATCTGCCCTCATCGCAGGTGATACCGCCGCGGTCAAGAGCCTGTCGCAGGGCTGGACGTATGCGGGCTACAAGGTGAGCGTCTTCGCAACATCCGAAGAGAAGCAGATAGAAGGTAACGCGCAGCTCGGCGGTCAGGTTCTCTTCTATCCGGACGCAGCTTTGGCCGCAGCCGGCGCCACTGTTCAGAACGGTGCAGATTGGCAGCCGAACGTCGTGGTCGATCGGGAACTCATCACCGGTCAACAGCCCTTGTCGGCCGACGCCTTCGGCAAGGCTTTGATGGAGAAGTTGGCCGCACAAGCGAACTAATCGGAATGGGCCTGCGCCGGCCAGCGCAGGCTCTGCTGCCCGAGCTGCCGCAATAGCACGACGCACATCGGAGAAATCCACCCAAATGATCACACGAGACTTCCACTACTACGAGCCCTCCAAGGGCCATGGGCTGAGTCACAACCCACTGAATGCGCTCATCGCCCCACGCCCGATCGGCTGGATCTCGACGCGGGACGCGCAGGGGCGAGTCAATCTGGCTCCCTACAGTTTTTTCAACGCGTTCAACTACGACCCGCCCATCATCGGGTTTTCTTCGATCACCTGGAAGGACAGCGTGCAGAACGCATCCGAAACCCGCGAGTTCGTCTGGAGTTTGGTGACACGAGAGTTGGGCGACCAGATGAACCAGACTGCCACCCCACTTGCGCATGGCGAAGACGAGTTTTCCTTCGCTGGTCTCACGGCCGTGCCAGGACGTGTAGTCAATGTGCCACGCGTGGGGGAAAGCCGTGCCGCCATGGAGTGCAAGGTCATCGACATCATCCAGCTTCGCAACACGGATGGCGAGAAGGTGGACAGCTGGCTGGTCCTCGGTGAGGTGGTGGCCGTACACATCGACAAATCGCTTTTGAAGGACGGCGTGTACCAGACGGCGCAGGCCTATCCGATCTTACGTTCCGGGGGCTTGAACGACTACGTTCAGGTCTTACCTGAGAACGTCTTCCAGGTTGCCCGGCCCGCAGGTGCCTACGACGCGGCCGCTCACGGCAAGGGATAGCGGCTTTTCCCTGTTGGCTGGCTATTTCGTTGATCCATCCCGGCTACGAATGGTGTTGATGCCCCCCTCCCCAGCCCTCCCCTTCGCTGCGCGAAAGGGAGGGAGCAGTGCGAGGCGTCATCGATCCTGTCGCGACGACACACCGCAAGCATCACTCGTAACGCAAGGCCTCGATCGGATCCAATCCCGCGGCCTTCGATGCCGGCATGATGCCGAACACCACGCCGACCAGCGCCGAGAAGCCGGCGGCGGCGAAGACCGCCCACAGCGGCACCGAGGCCTGCGGCATGCCGGGCACCAGTGCGGTGACGGTGAAGGCGATGGCGAAGCCCAGGGCGATGCCGATCAGGCCGCCGAGCAGCGCGAGCAGGCCGGCTTCGAGCAGGAACTGCACGAGGATGTCGCGACGGGTAGCTCCCAATGCCTTGAGGATGCCGATCTCGCGGGTGCGTTCGGTCACCGATACCAACATGATGTTCATGATGCCGATGCCGCCGACCAGCAGCGAGATGCCGACGATGCCGCCGAGCACCGCGGTGGCGGTGGAGGTGATTTCGTTGAACTGTTTCAGGAACGAATCCGCGGCTTCGATCTTGAAGTCGTCGTCCTTGCCGACGGCAATCCCGCGCGACTGGCGGATCGCGCGCTTGGCGCGGTCGCGCACGGCTTCCACCTGATCGAGTCCTTCGACGGTGAAGGTGGCCACTATCATCTGGTCGGTGTTGTTACCCATCATCGCGCGGCCGACGTCGAACGGAATCACTGCGTAATTGTCCTGGCTGAAACCCAGCACTTCGCCCTGTTTCTCCATCACCCCGACCACCTTGAACCACTCGCGGCCGATGGTGAAATATTCGCCGACCGGGTTGTCCGGCATCTTCAGGTTGTCGCGCAGTTCGGTGCCGATCACCGCGACGCGGCGATGGCCCTTGTCGTCGCTGTCGACGAGAAAGCGGCCGAACTTCGGATAGCGATTGTTGACCGCCGAATAATCGGCGGTGGTGGCCTGCACCTGTGGCATCGCGGTACGGCCGTTGTAGCTGGCACCGGCGGCGTTGACGACCATGATCGGCGCGACTTCCTTCACGCCCTGCAGCCGGTAGCGCAGCACATCGATGTCGTCGAAGGTGATGGTGTTGAGTTTGCCGGTGCGGAAGTTCTCGTTGTCGTTGACCGCGCGCAGGGTCAGCGCGTTGCCGCCGAGATCGGAGAACTGGTTCTTGATCGAATTGGAGAACCCCTGCACCAGCGACACCACCGCGATCACCGAGGCGGTACCGATGAGGATGCCCAGCGTGGTCAGAAAGCTGCGCATGCGATGACCGGCGAGGCTGGTCAACGCGGCGCGGAAGGCTTCGAGGAAAGCGGACATCAGTGCGTCCCTGCGGCGGCTGCGCGGCGGGTGTCTTCGACGATGCGGCCGTCGTTGACGCGGATGGTGCGGTGGCAATGCGCGGCGATGTCGGGCTCGTGGGTCACCACCACTACGGTCTGGCCCTGCACATGCAGTTGATCGAACAAGGCCATGATCTCGGCGGAGGTGCGCGAGTCGAGATTGCCGGTGGGTTCGTCGGCGAGCAGGATCGACGGCGAACCGACCAGCGCGCGCGCGACCGCGACGCGCTGGCGCTGGCCGCCGGAGAGCTGGTTCGGGCGATGGCCCATGCGATCGGCGAGGCCGACTTTCGCCAGGGATTCGGTCGCGAGCCGGCGCCGTTCTTCCGACGGAATGCCGCGGTAGACCAGCGGCTGCATCACGTTCTGCAGCACGGTCATGCGCGGCAGCAGATGGAAGCTCTGGAACACGAAACCGATCTCGCGATTGCGCACCTGCGCCAGCTCGTTGTCGTTCATGCCCGAGGTGTCGCGACCGTTGAGCATGTAAGTGCCCTCGGTCGGCGAATCCAGGCAGCCGAGCAGATTCATCAGCGTCGATTTGCCGGAACCCGACGGCCCGATCAGCGCCACGTATTCGTTGCGGTCGATGAACAGATCGACGCCGGCGAGCGCCATCACGATTTCATCGCCCATCGCGTAACGCTTGACGATGTTGCTCAGCGCGATCATGAGTTGTCGCCGCCTTCCGCTTCGCTCGCGTCGTCGGCCTTGTCCGCGTCCGGCGTCTTCTGCTGGACCACGGGCTCGCCCTCGCGCAGCAGGCGCAGCGATTTCGTCGGACCGACGATCACGGTGTCGCCGACGGCGACGCCCTTGAGCACGGCTTCCCAGCGGTCGTCGGACACGCCGGTCTGCACTTCGACCTTGGCCGCCTTGCCATCGCGGCTCAACCAGACGTAGCGTTTGGCGGCGTCCTTGCCTTCGGCTTCGGTCACCACCGCTTCCACCGGCACCGCCGGTTTGCGCTGGCCGTCGCCGAGGAAGATGTTGGAACGCACGCTCATGCCCGAGCGCAGTTTCAGCCCGGCCGGCGCGACCAGCCGCACGGTGACCTTGTAGGCGCGGCCCTGGCCTTCGATGGTCGGCGCCAGCGCGATCTGCTCGACCGTGCTCTTCAGCGCGGTGTCGGGATACGCCGCAGCGAAGACCTCGGCGCGCTGGCCGATGTCGATCTTGGCGATGTCGGCTTCGTCGACTTTCAGCTCGGCGATGATTTCCGAGGTGTCGGCGATCTTCATCAGCTGCGCACCGGCGAAGGCCGACGTGGACGGCACCGCGGTTTCGCCGACCTTGATCGGCAGCGACACCACACGGCCGGTGATCGGCGAGCGGATCTCGGTCTTGGCGCGCTGTTCGCGGGCATCGTTGAGCACCGATTCGGCGCGCAGCAGCGATTCCTCGCTGGTGCGCAGATCGGCGCGGGCCAGATCCAGCTGATTGCGGTCTTCGTCGAGACGGGCGCGGTCGATCAAGCGCTGTTCGGCCAGCGTGCGGCTGCGTTCGAAGGTCTTCTGGCGCAGCGCGACCAGATCGCGCTGGCGCTCGATGCCGATGCGGCTCTGGCGCAGGCTGGCCTGTTCGCGCTCGATGGCGTTGTTGTACAGCTCGGGATCGAGCAGCAGCAGCGTCTGCCCCTGCGTCACCGTATCGCCTTCCTTGATCAGGATCGTCCTGACCTTGGCGGTGACTTCGGCGGTGAGGTTCACCTCGTTGCGGAACGCGAGCACGCCCGACGCGAGAATGCTCGGCTGCACCTGCTGCGCGGCCACGACGGCCAGATCGACTTCGGTCGCCGCGGTGCCGCGCGCCTTCTTGACGATCAGCGGAACCGCGACCACCGCGACGACCAGCGCCGCCACCAGCCACTTCTTGTTGAATTTCATCGATGCTTTTCCGTCAGGATTTCTGTAGGTGTTGCGGTTATTTCGACAACGCGTACAGCGCCATGAAGCCGAAGATCACGACGTTCGGCACCAGCGCGACCACGATCGCCTGCGCCCAACCGGTGCGGCCCCAGGTTTTCCAGCCCAGCGCGGTCAGGAAGATGGTCCAGAACGTGAGCAGGCTGAAGCCCTTGGCCAGACTGCTCCAGCGGTTGTCGTTCGGCAGTTGGATCAAGAGCGGATCGAGATTGAGCAGCGACAGCGATTCGATCGGAGTCTGCGGCGTCATCGTGAACACGCCGATCAGGCCGACCACACCGCCGAGCACGGTCGGCATGCTCGACCAGGCGGCGAGGCTGAGGCCGTGCTTGAAGCTGACCGTGTTACCGGTGAGCTTGCCGGCCACCAGGAAGTACAGCGCGAGCAGCGCCATCATGATGCCCAGAACCAGCGTCGTACTCGCGGCGCCGATGTAGCCCATCACTTTCGCGCCGGGCATGAACTTGCGCGCCTGCGCCATCTCCGCGGCGCTCATCTCCTTCCCGCTGGCGGCGAGGGCATGGTCGAGATACCAGGCCGGGTCGACGCTCAGGAAGTAGCTCAGCATGAAGGCGGCGGCGAACGCCGAGACGATCAGCAGCGGCACGAGGAAGGTCGGCCGTTCCTTCTGGTCGGCGAACACCCGTCCCGGCTGCAGGAAAATATCGACGATATGGCTCACAGGGTTGGCTCCTCAGCGGCTCCACGGCGATGCGCCGGGATGGTTGGAAAGGGTCTGGCGGAAGGTCCGATCGATCCCGACGGATCGGGCAGGAAGCGGGTATCGCCCGCTGCCTGCATGACCATGACGGCCGCGGGCGCGAATTGTGACCGGTATGGGCCGGACCGGTACGCACTCGTCGCCGATCCCCGCGACGAAACCCTGAAGCCGGCCCGGAAAACGCATCGCGCAGCAGCGGGCATGCGCGCTCTGCACCACCGCTTCTCCAGCGCTGGCGCGACCGCCGCCGGGCGGTACGAATCGGATCGAAAGAATCAGGCTGGAAGGATCCGCTGCAGAGAACAGGCGGAAAGCATCGCTTCAAAGAACGAGGGAAGATGCGCCGGGCGCGGCCGGAACCGGCCCGGCGCAATGGCTGCATCAGTAGTAGATGCAGCCGTCATCGCCGCCGCAACGGCTCCACAGCGTCCAGTAGGGCGCGTCGCACAGGTAAGTGTAGGCGTAGGTCGTGCCCCAACCGCCGGGCGTGGTGTACTCCACCGTGTAGAACGTGCCGTTGTTGGCTTCGTTGCAGGGAATCGACGGCGGACCGTGCAGTTGATACGCCGCGGCGTCGCCGGCCCCGGCCATCGCCGCGGCGAGCAGCGCGATCACCGCTCCTTTCATCATCATGTGTTGCATCTTGGAGTCCTTCTCTTGGATGCCGCCGGAAGCGGAGCGCCTGTCGCGTTCGCTCGAAACCTCGCACACGGATCCGGCAGCCGGCGGCGGCCCGCAGGATCGGTGTGTGCCGATGTCACGCGATCTGCGCCGGTTGTCAGTACAGGACGCAGCTGCTCTCGTCGCACACCATGTAAAGCGACCAACTGCCGGGCGCCTCGCAGAGGTAAGTGCTGTAAGTCCAGCCGGTCGCGGGGCGGTAACGCTCGACGGTGTAGTACTCGCCGTTCAGCGCTTCGGTACAGGCGATCGGCGGGCCACCGGGCAGCGCGGCCGCATCGCCGGCCATGCCCATGACTGCGGCGAACAGCGCCAGCGCGGCGCCATGCATGATCGAATTCTTCATCGGGAATATCCTTTTCGTTCGTAGTCGCCGGCGGAGGATGTCGTATCGCCGCGCGCGACCGCCGGCCGCATCGCGAGCGGCCTTCGATCAATAGTAGAAACAGACCCCGGACAGGCTGTTGCAGTGCGCAGAGAAATACCAGCCGTAGCCCGGCACGCACATGTACTGCGCCTGGTCCCAACCGTCGTACGGCCGGATCGATTGAGTCACGATCTCCCAGGCATTGGCTTCGGTGCAGGGCGTGGTCGGCGGCGCATGCGCCGAAGCGTCGCCGGCCATGCTCATGGTCGCGGCCAGCAGGGCGATGGCAGCGCCTTTCATCATCGTGGTGTGCATAGTGAAGCATCCTCTCGAGATGCCGCCTTCCTGGCGACGCCATGCGGATGCGCTTGCGCGGTCCTTCGCACGGCGGTGCCGTCCGTCCCGGCAGTCGGCGGCGTGCGGCCGGGCGTCCTTCGTCTGCAGCGTAACAATTCGCCGTCGCACGGAATGAAACGCGGGTCACGCGGCGGCGCATCCCGCGCCAGCAAAAATGCGGCCTTGCTGCTACTTCAGCCGCGCAAGCCGCGTCGCCAGTTTCTTCGCCGAAATGCCGCCTTTTGCGCCCAGTTCCTGCGCGAACAGCGAGACGCGGAACTCCTCCAGCTCCCAGCGCAGCGCCTGCCAGTCCGGCGCGCCGTCCACCTCTCGTTCGCGCGCCTCGGTGAGCGCATCAGCGAAGGGTTTGAGTTCGAGCATGCGCGCCTGATCGCGCACCGGGTCGCGCAGCGCGCGCTCGGCGCGCAGCGTCATCGCTTTCAGATAGCGTGGGTATTCGCTGATCGCATCCGCGGGCGTGTCGCGCAGGAAACCCGGCGACGCCAATCCGGCGAGCTGCTCGCGCATGTCGTCGAGATTGGCTTTCGCCCAGCCCATGAGTTTCGATTCCAGCGCCGCGCGCACCTCTGCGACGCGCGCGAGGATGGTCTCTGCCTGCTGCAGCCGCGTCATCGCTTCGGCGAACAATTGCTTTGAAATCGCATCCCGGCGCTGCGCGAACGCCGCGGCATCGCGGATCAGCTCCAGGCCATCGGACGCGAGCGCCGCGAACGCGCCGTCGAGCAGATCCTGGCGCAGGCGGTCGCTGTCCTTCAGTCCATCGCGACGCGGCGACTGCGCTTCGATGGCCGCGTACAGCAGCGATGTCTTCGCCTGCACCGGCAATTGCTTGCGCCCCTGTTTGATCTTTTCCGCCAGCGCGATCCGCAGCAGCCGACGCACGCCTTCCGGATGATGTCGCAGCGCTTCGCTGCGGTCGGCATGCACCGCCAGCGACACGCTGTCGCCGTCGTCGTGCAGCGCGGGATACGCGGGCACGCCGCCGGCACCGACGACGGATGCGGGAATCGGCTGGGTCGGGAAATCGGTGAGCCCGCCCTGCGCGAGACCTTCGGCAGCCCGCGCCGAAAACGCATCGGCCGCGCGTTTGCCGAAGCGCGCGCGCAGGTCGTCGAGATCGCGCGATTCGGCAAGCACATTGCGCCCTTCCGCATCGAGCAAGCGCAGATTCGCGCGCAGATGCGCTTCGATGCCGGCGATATCGAAATCGACCGCACTCACCTCGGCACCAGTCAATTTCTTGAGAAATCGCGCCAGCGCGCCCTCGAAACTATCGGCATCAGGCTGTGGAAATGCTTCGGCGAACGCGCGCGAGAAATCCGGCGCCGGCACGAAGTTGCGGCGCAGGATCTTCGGCAGCGATTTGATCGACGCCGTGGTCTTGTCGGCGACGAATCCCGGCGCCAGCCACGACAGCCGCGTCGCATCCAGCGCGTTCAGCAGATGCAGCGGCACCGCCACGGTCATGCCGTCGTCGGGCGCACCGGGTTCGAAGCGATAGCTCACCGCCAGGCGCACGTCGCCCAGCGGCAGATATTTCGGGAACCGCTCCGCGTCGCTGGCGCCGCCGACCATCAGATCGTCGAACGACCATTCCAGCTTCGCCTTCTCCGCCGCCGGGAGTTTGCCGTACCACGCATCCAGCGCCTGCTGGTTGTGGATCTGCGGCGGCAGACGGTCGAGATACCACTGCGCCTGCCAGTCTTCATCGACGATCAATCCCGCGCGCCGCTGTTTGGCCTCTTCTTCCTTCGCTTTCGCGAGTGTGACGAGGTTGCGCTGCAGGAACGCGGCGCGGGTATTGATCTCGCCGGTCACCAGCGCGTCGCGTGCAAAGATCTGCCGGGATTCTTCGGGAAACAGCGCGCCGTAATGCACGGGTTTCTTCGGCGCCAGCACCAGCCCGAACAGACTGATCTGCTCGCTGCCGACCACGCGCCCCTGCGACCGCGCCCAGTGCGGATCGTGATGCCGGCGCGCGAGCAGATGCGGCAATTCGTCGATCACCCACTCCGGCTCGATCGCGGCATTGGTCATCGACCACACTTTTTCGGTGTCGAGCAATGTCGCCGACAGCAGCCACGGCGGCGGTTTTTTCGACAGCGACGAACCCGGGAAGAGCGTGTACTTGCGGCCGCGAGGACCATCGTAGAGCCCGCGCTCGCTGCGGTTGCCGATCTGCGTGGGCAGACCGGCGATCAGCGCGCGGTGCAGTTTCGCGTAGTCGGCCGACGTCCCGCCAGTTGGCTTGTCTTCCCCCTTTGTTTGCTTGTCCTCCCCCTTTGAAAAAGGGGGATCGAGGGGGATTTGCTTTTCGGGCTGTGAAGCTGAGAGCAAATCCCCCCTGCCCCCCTTTTTCAAAGGGGGGGACATCGGCGCATCTTGACGTGCGGCGGACTGCGGATGCCCCCAATCCAACTCATCGCACAACAGCTTCAGCTGCCGATGCAGCTCTCGCCATTCGCGCAGCCGCAGGAAGCCGAGGAAATGCTTGTCCGCCCACTTCCGCAGCTGCGACTGGGTCATGTCCTCATGCGCGGCGCGATAGGCATCCCACAATTTGACGATACCGACGAATTCGGATTTCGGATCGGCGAACTCGGCGTGCGCGGCATCGGCGGCGCCGCGCTGGTCGGAAGGGCGTTCGCGCGGATCCTGGATGCCCAGGAAACTGGCGATGACCAGCATCTCGCGCAGGCAGCCGTGTTTCTGCGCGGCGATCAGCATGCGCGCCAACTTCACGTCCACCGGCAGCCGCGCCATGGTGCGGCCGATGTGCGTCAGCTTGCGGTCGACATCCACAGCGCCGAGTTCGGACAACTGCTGCCAGCCGTCGGCGACCGCGCGCGGATCGGGCGGCTCAAGGAATGGAAAGTCTTCGATCCGCCCCAAGCCCAACGACAGCATCCGCAGGATCACGCCGGCCAGTGCGGCGCGACGGATTTCCGGGTCGGTGTACGCATCGCGCGACAGGAAATCGGCTTCCGAATAGATGCGGTAGCAGGTGCCGGGCGCGATGCGGCCGCAGCGACCCTTGCGCTGATCGGCGCTGGCCTGCGAGATCGGCTCGATGTGCAGGCGGTCGAGTTTCTGCCGCGGGCTGTAACGCTTGATGCGCGCGAAGCCGGGATCGACCACGAAATGGATGCGCGGCACGGTCAGCGAGGTTTCGGCGACGTTGGTCGCCAGCACGATCCGCCGCTGCGGGCCGGGATTGAACACCCGGTCCTGATCGCGTACCGACAGCCGCGCGTACAGCGGCAGCACTTCGGTATGCCGGTATTTGCGCTTCTCCAGCGCCTGGTGCGCGTCGCGGATCTCGCGTTCGCCGGGCAGGAAGATCAAGGTATCGCCAGCAATTCCTCCAGAGCCTGCTCCATGGCGCGCGATTTCGTCGCAGGCGGCGACGATGCCGTCCAGCACCGAGCGGTCGCCGGCCTCGTCGCCGTCGCTGCTGTCGTCCTTCGCCTCGTTCAGCGGCCGGTAGCGCACTTCGACCGGATAACCGCGGCCTTCCACGCTCACCACCGGCGCGTTGCCGAAATGCTGCGAGAAGCGTTCGGTATCGATGGTCGCCGAGGTCACGATCACTTTCAGGTCGCGGCGTTTGACCAGCAATTGCTTGAGATAGCCGAGCAGGAAATCGATGTTGAGACTGCGCTCGTGCGCCTCGTCGATGATGAGCGTGTCGTAGGACGACAGCCAGCGATCGGATTGGATCTCGGCCAGCAGGATGCCGTCGGTCATGAACTTGATCGCGGTGCGCTCGCCGACGTTGTCGTTGAAGCGCACCTGATAGCCGACCAGACCGCCGAGCGGCGTCTTCAGTTCTTCGGCGACGCGTTTGGCGACTGTGCGCGCGGCGATCCGGCGCGGCTGAGTGCAGCCGATCATGCCCGCGGCGCCGCGGCCCGCGGCCAGACACAGTTTCGGCAACTGCGTGGTCTTGCCGGAACCGGTTTCGCCGGCGATCACGACGACCTGATGATCGCGGATCAATTCGATGATGCGCTCCGCTTCGCCGGCGATGGGCAGCGATGGATCGATCTCGACCGCGGTCGGCAATGTCGCCGCCCGGGCCTCGCGCGCCGCGACCGATGGCGCCAGCGCGTTTGCGAAGGCGGCCTGCAGCGCGGCATCGTCGGGCTTGCCGCTCCAGCGCGACCACAGCCCGAGCAGCCGCCCGCGGTCGCGCGCCAGCGCGCCATCGACCGCGCGCCTTGCGGTCTGCAGGGCGCGATCGTGCGGTTTGCCGGGGCGTGTGCCGCTTGCTTCTGCCGATTGCGGTGGTTCGTTGCTTGCCATCAGTTGCTGCGTTCGAAAAAACGGATTTCTAATGTCTCGTGTTGGAGCATAGTGTGAGCCATCCCCCTTCTGGAGACGAATCATGGCCAAGACCAAAGCCGAGAAGCCCGCGAAAGTCGAGAAACCCGCGAAGACGCCGCCCGCCGAGACCGGTGCGCCGCAGATCGATATCGGGATTTCCACGTCGGAGCGCAGGAAAGTCGCCGACGGATTGTCGAGCTTCCTGGCCGACAGTTACACCCTGTATCTGAAAACCCACAATTTCCACTGGAACGTCACCGGGCCGATGTTCAACAGCCTGCACGTGATGTTCGAGACCCAGTACACCGAAGCCTGGACCGCACTGGATGCCGTCGCCGAACGCATCCGCGCCCTCGGTTATCGCGCGCCGGGCACCTACGCCGAATTCGTCCGGCTCAGCTCGATCAGCGATTCCGAAACCGTGGACGGCACCGACTGGCGGGAAATGGTGCGCCAGCTGGTGGTCGGCAACGAAGCGGTCTGCCGCACCGCGCGCAAGGTGCTGAAGACCGCCGACAGCGCCGGTGACGACCCGACCGTCGACCTGATGACCCAGCGCCTGAACATCCACGAAAAGAATGCGTGGATGCTGCGGTCGTTGTTGGCGTAACGCGCTTTCTAGAGCGGGCTTCAGCCGGCCCAAGTAAAAATCGAAGCGCAACGACAATTGGGCCGTGCCCACGGCTGGCAGAAATGAAACCATCGTGGCTTTTGTAGAGCGGGCTTCAGCCCGCTGCCATCTTCCCGGAACCGGGGTAGCGGGCTGAAGCCCGCTCTACAGGCCGATGTACGAACAACCCCGCCGAAGCGGGGTTTTTCGTTGCTGAGACAAAGCGATCAGCGCTTGTCCATGCCGGTGTAATCGCGCGCGGCGTAGCCGGTGTAGATCTGGCGCGGACGGCCGATCTTGGCTTCCGGATCGGTCTGTTGGTCCAGCCAGTGCGCGACCC